>CASFSV010000052.1 GCA_949297415.1 uncultured Alphaproteobacteria bacterium | reverse complement strand
TACGGAACTGAAATATTATGTTTACGGGCTAATTTAACCACCGCACCATTAATCCAATCTATTTCAGTTTTTATTCCCCTTTTGCGGTCTTGTGACATTGACGAATAGCCATTTAAATGCGTTGCCGATACATTTTTAACAAACTCAACCACTTCATCCACCTCAAAATTATGCCCTTCCGCTTGAGCCACCGACACAGCTTCCGTCAAAACATTTTTAACATAATTCATCGCATATTGATTTTGAGAAACAAACCCCAAAGGAGTCAACGTAATATACGTAAAAGAGTTAAGCGTTAAATTCACAAACAACTTTCTCCACAGTAAATATCCGATATTATCGGAAATAACAGCTTCAAAACCGGATTCCTCAAAGAGTTTCTTGACCTTTTGAAAATTATCAAAAGCCCCATCAGCCCCTCCAATCATTGTTACACCACTGCCGCTATGAAAAACATTTCCTTCGCTTAACCATACAGAATTATGGTTTGTTGTTCCCAAAACAAGCTGTTTTTCATCCACATATTTAGAAATAGCCTCAAAGTTCCCCAATCCATTTTGAAGTGTCAAAACAAGAGTATCCTTGCCGATAAGCTTTAAGTTTTGCCGTAAAGCATTTTCTGTTTGCAGAGTTTTAACAAGTATAACCACCATATCAACATGTTGTTCATAAGTACCGGTAACACACGCGCTCACATGTTCATTAAAACGCTCAACCGAACCATCTTCTTCTTTAACACTCAAACCATTTTTATTAATAATATCTGCCTCTTTCTGGGCATACGTTAATAAAACAACATCATGTTTTTTACTAAACTTTGCACCAAACAAACAGCCCAACGCACCGGAACCTATAACTGCAATTTTCATTTCAACACCTCTGCATTAATCCTTTCATAGAAAATATGGTAAATATATAAATATTTCACCCAAAACCACTTACTTTTATTGATTGATTTTGCAAAAAAAATATCCTATAAAAAAACTCTAAAATCAACAATTATGTCTAACATCTAAATTTAATTATTATGGAACAGTGGCAAAACATAATCTGCATTTATTTCGGTATAGAAATACTTCTATGCATTTGCACACTCGTCAAGTATAGCAAATTGCAGAAAACATGTAAAAAGAGCAAGGATTTCTCGCCATTAAAAAAAGTATTTTTTCAATTTATCTTATTATTCCTCTTGATATTAGCTGCACTTGTTTTGCATATCAGTTATTTAATAGGATCAATATCATCTTCGTGGCCTATCTTAGTTGTTTTAGGGTTAATGATAACCAGCATTTTAACAATAAGAACCACCAAGAAAAAATAAATATCAATAAAAAAGCTCAACCTTAAAAGAGATTGAGCTTTTACTTTTTACCTTTTAAATTTTAAGACTTTTGCATCATGTCGTATGCTGCATAAATTGCCGACAAACCGACAACAATATAAACAATTCGTTCCAACATTGGCGCAAAACCTAAAAGCATATTAACTAAGTTAAAATCAGCAATACCAACCAATCCCCAGTTAATACCACCAACTATCGTTAAAATAAGTGCTATTTTACCTAACATATTACCTCTCCAAAAATATCATAACATGCTTTATGTATTGGCGATAAAGAAATTTTCAAGATACGTCTTTTGACTTTTCTAAAAAAACATTAATCCTCTCAGCTAAACAAAAAAAACAAATCCCCAAAAAGCAATAAAATAACTCTTTTAAAAAGAAAAATACAAAGCATTCTAAAACATTGACAATAAAAGTAATGACAACTGTTTGAATTGATAATGCTTAACTAATGGTTTACGAGTTATTTTATTTACTTTTCATAAAAAATGTCTATACTACCGCCAGATAGCAATATTATTTTATAATTTAAATTTTTATACGCATGAAAAAAGTAAAAAAATTATTGTTAGTTTTGATGTCCTCACTATTTGTACTTATGGTATCGTTTGCATTGTCAATAACGCATGAGTTAAATTGGCAGGGTATCATTTTCTTTGTATGTGTAAGTACCATCTTTGGAATTCTGTTAGCAGTTAGAAAACCGCAAAAGTTAATGACTGTTAATCTTGGCTGGATTTTTTCAGGGATACTTTTTGCTCTGGTAGCAACAGAGGAACTACTTGGTGTTTATACTAAATTGTTTGAAACAGTGGCATTGGCAATATTTGCCTTTACCATATTTTTTATTTGTATACCCAATATTACAAAATCACAAAAACAGAAGCTTTAAAACAGCTTCTGTTTTTTCATAGAATATAAACAACTAATGCAAATCAAAGATAAATAAAAGAAAAGGCAGCCATTTTCATGACTGCCGTTTGAATTGTAAAACAATAAATACCCCTAAAAAAGACTTCTATGCTTTTTTCAGACGATAAATTATAAAAACCGATATTGGAGAAAGCAGTAATAAGGTAAAGAATTCATAGTCTGAAAGCTTAAATAAACCACAAACACCTAAAACGATAAGGATTGGAGCTGCACCAAAAATAAATTTTAAGACATGCCAACCATTGGTCTCTGTATCCTGATCACAATCGGTCCAACGATAGACTTTAGGATAGAGATAAAAACCATAACCCAACATCAATATTCCTACAACAAGCAAGGAAATTTCTAGTATAACCATTTTGTCCATAATAAATAATATTTTAATTGTTAAACATAATTACTTTATTTTGACTTAAATTATATATTGTCATTAAAAATGTAAAGAAAAAACAAGATTAAAGAAGTTCGGACAAATTGAAAAAATGATGATTTTTGAAAATGAAACATTCGAACTCAAGATAAGCCTTGGAAATAAAAGAACCTTTTCTTAGCTTCGCTAGGCTTTAGCCACAGCAAAAGTTAGTTGGTCGCGCAAGTAGGAAACTTGTTTCCGTAGCAACACAAACAGCAGCCATTTTACCGACTGCCGTTTGTATTGGTGATGCTTAACCCATGGTTTACGAATAGGAATTTATTTACTTTTCAAAAAAAATATCTACAATACCGTCAGATATCAATATTATTGTATAATTTAAATTTTTATGCGTATGAAAAAAATATTTTGATTTTGGATTCTATTATTGGAATTATCATATTTATTTGCCTTTTCGTATTTTAACCTAATAAATACAAATTAAGCAGTAAATAAGTTAAAACAGCTATATGATTTTCAAAGTGTTTATAAACTAAAATATAATTATTATGAAACCCAAAAAAACAAATTATTTAAATTTACACGCCTTACTTGAGGCCGAAAAGCATGGATACTTCGATGAAGAATTAGAACTGCAACGTTCCCAAGTATCTCCCTCCGGACTCAAAACAGAAGATTATGTCAAAGAATTTGCTAAGCTAAAAGCAGAATGGGATTTACAAAGAGAAAAGAATCTGTCGATTTCGGTCTCTGATGTCGTTAGAAAACATTTTCATGGTGATTAAACAATATAAAAGCCTTACCGCATTTTCGCAGTAAGGCTTTTATATAATCTATACTAAAAGTCAATCCAAAACTAACGAGATGATAATTTAACTAACACATTGAAAAACAAATAAACAAGATTAAAAAAGTTCGGACAATTTGAAAAAATGACTATTAAAGAAAATGAAACATCCGAACTTGATGAAAGCCTTGGAAATAAAAGAAAAAGCAGCCATTTTCATGACTGCCGTTTGATTTGTTAATTAACTCACGCTTTACGAATTATCTAACTGTTTCTAACCATCTCTCAACATAAAGATAACGTTCAGATAGCAGATTAGGAAATTTTTCTTTCACATAATCTCTATACAACCCCAAAAGAGCAAATAAAATCAACTTACATCCTCTTGGACAACACACATCATTATAAAATTTATCAAAAAAAACGATAATATTTATTTGTATGTATGCTTTTTCCAAGTTAGATAATTTATCATTTTCTATTTCTGTCAAATAAGCTGATAAAATCAAAGAAAAACATTTATCTTGCTTTATAACATTCACAATATAATCTAAATCGTTTCCATCAAGCTTAATATGAAAACTCTTTGCAAATGGATAAAAAGGAATACCCATAGTACGCATAACGTCTTTATCATTTAAATTTAGTTCCATATATAATAATTCAAAATTTACACAATTATTTGATTTCGTATATAGTATAAAATGCTTACCCACCAAAGTAAAGAATTTTTAAGCTGAAAAAAAATAAAAAATGAAACATCCGAACTTGTTGAAAGCCCTAGAAAAAAAAAGAACCTTCTCTTAACTTTGCTAGGCATTAGCCGCAGCAAAGGTTAGTTGGTCGCGCAAGTAGGAAACCTGTTTCCGTAGCTACGCAAAAAGCAGCCATTATCATGACTGCCGTTTGAATTGGTGATGCTTAACTCACGGTTCTCGAGCTTTCAGGCAAGGTTTTTATAACCCGACAAGGATTGCCAACCGCCACGGAATTATCCGGAATGTTCTTTGTAACAACGCTGCCAGCCCCAATGACACAATTGTTGCCAATCTCCACTCCAGGCAAAATAATAGAGCCACCTCCAATCCAGCAATAATTACCAATTTTTACAGGTGCCGAACGAGACACCGCCCAATTTGAATCATTAGCAAAGCGTTCTTTAGCACAGAGAGGATGATAGGCGGTATAAATTTGAACACTTGGTGCAATCAAACAGTGATGACCGATTGTAATTTTATTACAATCCAAAAATACACAGTTCATATTAATTTCTGTATCATCGCCGATAAAAATAAACTTTCCGTAATCAACATAAAAGGGAGCTGTAATTTGAACATTATTTCCCTATTCTCCTAGCAACTCTGACAATATTTCCTGCTGAGTTTTGTTATCTTCATAAGCCAGATTATTATATTTTTGAGCCAAATTTTTTCCTTTATACCAAATAGACATTAGTTCCGCATCGGCACAATCATAAAGCTCGCCAGCTAACATTTTTTCTTTTTCCGTCATAGCTCATCCTTTCTTTAATCAGACTATAAATTATTAAGCTTTAAGAAAAAGTAAAACTAAAAAAATCACAAACAAGTATCCCCGAGACCTAACGAGATTTAAACTCACTCAACACATTAAAAAACAAAGACTTTTGCATAAATGAGTTCGTAAAAACCTCCCAAAACCAGAAATTAAAAAAATGAACATTCGAACTCGCTGAAAGCCTTGGAAAATAAAGAAAAAGCAGCCATTTTGCAGGCTGCTGTTTGCATTGGTGATCCCAACGGGATTCGAACCCGTGTTGCAGCCTTGAGAGGGCCGCGTCCTAGGCCTCTAGACGATGGGACCGTTAAAAACAGTTCTTTGATAATACAAATAAATTCAGATTGCAAGCATTTTCTGCCTTATCAAAAAAATATCTGCAAACTCTAAATCATTTATAATCCACCCCTGGTTTGAGCATAAAATAACACGAAATATCTTCATAAAAAGAATAAACATCACCCATCAAACGTTTATCAAAATAATCTTTGAGTTGATATGCTCCTTTTATCATATAATCAGGCACCGGCATTTTATACCTTTGAGCAAACTCCTCTCCCCTCTGCTCCAATGTAACAAAACCGCTACAATTAGCCAAACTATCACACATTTGTATCAATTTATCGTATTCATTAACTGGATGTTTTGCTAAAAAATATTTAACAAACTCATAGTCATCTTTTTTACCAAAAAACATCCTCTCCACTTTTTCATACGGCGGAATGCGATTAAAATGAAACGTATGCGTTAAAGAAATTCTTGCAATTTCATCATCTTTATCTTTAAAGAACTCATATCCGACAAGACCATGAAATCTCTGTTCCAATCGTTCATGAATTTTCCCTGCATCATGCATAACACCTAAAATCCACACTTTTTCGGAATCAACATTTCCCAGAACATTGGCAATTTTCTCTGCCAAATATCCCACACCATAAACATGATTATGGTATTTATACCATGTACCAGCCTCTCTTCCATGTGCCAGATCAAACTGCAACAAACCGCTAATATATTCATAAACATCAGACCTAGAAAACATACGACACACTCCCAAAGAAAAAGGAGCAATACAAAAGTATCACTCCTTTAATGACATTAGTTAACCTTCTTCCGATACTCCACAACAGATTGAATCATGATGTAAAGTAAAGGAATAACCACCAAACCGCATATTGTACCAACCAACATACCAGAGAATACCGGTACACCAACGGCTACACGCGAACCGGAGCAAGCACCGGTCGCCCAAACCATCGGAGCCACACCAAGAATAAAGGTCAAAGCTGTCATCAACACGGCACGAAATCTTTCTTTAGTACCGACAACTGCCGCATCAATAATAGAAGCGCCTCTTTCATGTTCTTCTTTTGCGAACTCAACAATCAAAATCGCATTCTTTGCAGCCAAACCAACCAAAAGCACCAAACCTAACTGAGCATAAATACTTAAGGATAATCCGGTTACAAACATCCCGACAAAAGCGCCCAACATAGCGGTCATAACCGAAAGAATAACCGACAAAGGAATAGTCCAACTTTCATATTGAGCAACCAAGAAAAGATAAGCAAACAAGATAGCCAACGCAACCAAATAACCGATTTGACCTTGGTTACGTCTTTCCTGCAAGCTCATTCCGGACCATTCGTATGCATACTTATTAGAAAGAACTTCATCTGCTAATTTTTCAACTGCCTGCATAGCCGCCCCGGAGCTGGAATTTTCAGAAGCCATAATATTAATTGTAGCAGCGGCATATTGGTTATATCTATCAACAGAACGTGGTAAAGTTACACGACGAATATCAATTAAACTACCCAACGGCACCATCTGACCGGAATTACTCTGAACATATAAGTTTTTAATACTGTCAAGATTCTTACGATATTTCCAGTCAGCCATAACCATAACTTTATTAGCCTGCGTACCGATATTAATATCATTAACATACAAGGACCCCAAGTATGTTTGCAAAGTCGTATAGATATTCCCGATAGAAACATCCATAAGCTCAGCTTTTTCGCGATTAATATCCAAATATGCGTGTGGCGTTTGAGAAGTAAATGTAGAATAAGCCATAGCAACTTCAGGAAGTTGGTTCAGCTTAATCAAGAAGTTATTTAAAGTTTTCTCAAGTTGGTTCATATCTGAATTTTCGATAGACTGCAATCTCAAATCCATACTGTTACTACTACCCAAACCAGGAATAGCCGGCATTTCGAATAACATAATATTAGCTTCTGTAATTCCTTGTAATTCCTGAGTTAAGCGCATTCTGATATTTGAAGATTTATCTATAATATCCTCACGCTCGGACCAAGGTTTCAAAGCAATAACATTAAATCCGACATTTTCACCTTGCCCAGCCATAATACTAAAACCACGCAAATTCATCACCGATTTAATTTTATCTTCAGTTTTCATAACATCTCTTGTTTTATCAATAACATCAAGAGTACGACGACCGGAAGCCCCTTCTGGAAGTTGAATATTAGCCATAATCATACCTTGGTCTTCATCTGGCAAGAAAGAAGACTTAATATTCAACACGGAAAAAGCATTCAAAGCAGCCAGCATCAACACCATCAAAACGATAATAGCCATTTTACGTCCCAACCAAGCGACCGCCTGAATATATTTATTTTTGGTTGCATTAATAATTTGCTCAAATCTAAACAAAAATCCGGAAGTTCTTGGTTTAATTGGTTTCAACAAAGTAGCGCTCAATGCCGGACTAAGCGTCAACGCATTAACGCCGGAGAAAAGTACCGCAAACGAAATCGCAATAGCAAATTGTTGATAAATTCTACCGGTAACACCACCCATAAATGCAATCGGCACAAAGATTGCCAACAAAACCAATGTTGTTGCAACAACCGCCGAAGACACTTGTTCCATTGCTTTAATCGAAGCTTCTTTCGGAGATAGATTTTCTGTCTGCATCAAATACAAAACACGTTCTACCACCACAATAGCATCATCCACAACCAAACCGATAGCCAAGATCAAACCAAACAAGGTCAATATATTAAGGTTATAACCTAAAGCCAACATAACGGCAAATGTTGCCAATATGGATACAGGAATTGCAACAGACGGAATAAGGGTAGCTCGCCAGTCTTGCAAAAAGACATAACAAACCAAAACCACCAATAAGAATGTTAAGACCAATGTAAACACAACTTCTTCAATAGAAACACGAATAAATTCTGTCGCATCAAAGAAAACCTGTACATCAAAATCTTCCGGATAATACTTAGACAAGCGCTCCAATTCCGCATTAACTGCTTCCATGGCCTGCAAAGCATTTGCACCTGAAAGTTTATTTAACATCAGTGCAACGTTTGGTTGTCCGTCAACATCAGAAACCGTCAAATAGCTTTCAGAACCGATTTCGACTTTAGCAATATCTTTCAAACGAACCAAACCGCCTTCAGCCTCAGTTCTGACAATAATATTCTCAAAATCCTTAGCTTCATTTAAGCGTCCCTTTGTTTCCAAAGAAAAAACAATTTCGCTAGTACCATCATTTGGTTCAGCCCCAACAGATCCCAAAGAAGGCTGATAGTTTTGGCTTGTAATAGCATTTTGCACCGTACTGATAGGAAGATTTAAGGCAGCCATTTTATCAGCATCAAGCCAAACACGCATACTTAAATCCGATCCCATAACACGCACATCACCAACACCATACTGACGCGCCAAGTTATTTTTAATATTATTGGTAACGTAGTTATTTAAGAAATTACGATCATGAGTACCATTAGGCGAAACAGCTTGTAAGAAAGCCAAGATTTCGGAAGACCGTTTAATAACATTAACACCACGGGTTTGAACTTCATCAGGCAAGCTGTTAATTGCTTTTTGCACACGATTTTGCACTTTAACCTGCGCCAAATCCGGATCCGTACCGATTTCGAAGCTAATATCCAACTGATAGTTACCGGAGTTATATGATGAAGAGCTCATATAAAGCATATTATCAACACCGTTAACTTCTTTTTCAATAGGAATAGCAACAGTATTTGCCACCGTTTCAGCGCTAGCGCCGGTATAATCGGCAAAAACGGTAACGGTTGGCGGGGTTATTTCCGGATACATTGCCACCGGTAATGTAAAAATAGCAATTAAACCGGCCAAGCTCATCACAATAGCAATAACCACCGCAAAACGCGGTCTTTCAATAAAGAACTTAGAAAACATACCCCTCACTCCTCAAATTAATTTGCACTTACAACATTAACCGTAGCGCCTGAATGCATCATTCTGTTTTGCATACCACTGGCAATAACTTTATCACCGGCCTTCAAGCCACTAACAATAATCTGTTTACCGTCAAATGCATCCCCCAATTCAACCTTTCTAAGCGTTGCAACATTATCCGCACCAACAACATAAACCTGAGAAGTTTCTTCATTTTGAATAATTGCGGTTTCAGGAACGGTCAAAGCCGTTTTAGGATTAGAAGAAGTAATAAACATTTTAACATAAGCACCTGGTCTCAACAATCCTTTATCATTTTTAATATCTGCATAAACAGCGATTGTAGCTGTTCCTTGATTAATTTCATTATTAGCAAAAACTCTCTCTAATTTTTCACTAAAGATTTCCCCGCTTGCCAATTCAATATTCATAACAAAATTTTCCAGAGGTTTATCTGAACCGGCATTAAGCTCTAAGAATTCCTTATCTGTAAGAGAGAAGGCGATTCTGATTGGATTAATTTGTACAACTCTGGCCAAAGGTTCCGCCGAAGCATTAACATAGTTTCCTTCAGTAACTTGAGTTTTTCCGATATACCCATCAATATATGCTTTTACTTCTGTATTATCCAAATCAATTTTAGCTAACTGAAGCTGAGCTTCTGCTTGAGAAACAGCCGCCTTTGCTTGTAAATATGCACTTTCAGCACTATCATACGTAGCTTTAGAAGCAATATTTTTAGCACTTAATTGTTTTTGACGATTATAATCGCGTTCCGTTTTTGTCAAATTCGCTTTAGCACTCTCCAATTGAGCCTGAGCCAAATTATAGTTAGCCTTATAAGTATCTTTATCTATAATAAAGAGCGGATCATCTTTTTTAACAAAGCTCCCTTCAACAAAATTAACTTTATCTAAACTACCGCTAACTTTAGCAACAACATCAACACTATTGATTGCCTCAACCAACGCAACATATGTTTTAGGATTATTGATTTCTTCCTCTTTAACCTCTGAAACAGTCACATTAACAGCTGGCATACCTGTCATTTCTGATTTTTGCCCATAAAAATGACACCCTGCAATAACCGCTAATAAAGCAACAGTTCCTGCAAACAAATAACTCTTCTTCATAAATTTCACCCCCTCTTTTTTATCAACTTTAAGAACATCTTTAAGCTCAACTTTATGCATTTTTTCCACCCTCTTTTTTTATCCCTTCCAATAATGCTTTCAATCCTGAATGAACCATTTCCACCATACTAAAATTAACTCTTTTACTTAAAACCGAAAATATAATCCCCATATAAGTAGACATTATCACATGAGGCATAACTTCAATATCAATATCCTCCCGCAACTCACCTTTACTTTTAGATTCTACCAAAACCGCATTAATTTTTTCTAAATGATGATTTTTAGTCAAAGCTCTAGCTCTATCAACTCTGTCGATAACAGCCTCAGACCATTCCATTTGGCAGGCCATAAACCGATTAAAGCGAGAAAAACGTTGATCACGTTCACTTGCTTCTGCCCACAAAACAAAATAGTTAAGTAAATCATCCAATGAATTCCCTTCGGGAACCACAGGAGCTAACTCTGCTCTTTTACGCTCAACATATTCATTAATTAGCGCAGCAACCAAATCTGCTTTATTTCTAAAATACCAATACACTGCCCCTTTGGTAAACCCAGCGCGAGCAGCTATTTCATCAAATGTCGCCTTAGCAAAACCTTTTTCAGAAAAAACATCCAGAGCAGATTCCAACACTGCCTGTCTTGTTTTTTCAGCGTCTTCTTTGCATTTTCTAGCCATCTAGCCTCCTGAAATTATAGATACATACTAAAATGTATGTTACAGACAGAATACAAAAAACAACAAATTTTTCCTATTGTCAAGAAAAATTTTTTTTATATAAAAACAAATATTTTTACATTTTTTTAAGAAAAAGATTCTCTGTTTTGCAAAATTCTATAAACCAAGCTTCAAGTTAGAAAGTTCTGCTGAAAAGTTCTCACTATTAGGACTTGCAATATAAGCACCAACTTTAACCTCTTCGTAGCTTTGCATATAAAACATTCTAATTTTAGTAAATTGCACACCATCCAAAGAATAGGATAGAATATAATCATCTCCGACCCTATTTAAGCGAAACCAAATTTCATGTATATTATGTGACAAATTAAAACCAGCCCAATCGGAATGCCCCGCAATTGTTAAAGAAGAAGCCATAACATTTTGAGAAGTATTTTCATTCATCAACGATGCTTTAAACCAATTACGTTCATCAATTCTCAGCATAATACCACATTGAGAAAACTTTTCCAACGCCTCAAATTTCCATTTAAGTGTCAAAAAGAAATCCCCCTCTTGCCGACAAAAGAAGAAATGACCGTCATCCTTTTTAAAACCTCTATGAATACTCTGCCAAAAATCAGTTCCCGAACGAGCAAAAATAATCATCGCATCGTCTTCAAAACGAACATTGTCAGGATCATTATACCATTCAAAATTTTCCAAGGCTTCAAAGTGCATTAAAAGGTCCTCAACTGCTCATCCGGCAAATTAGCTAAAGCCATCTCTAAATTGTTATCTTTTACTTTAGGAGCTACAATAATCAAATTAACAATTTCATCACCGATATTATCCTTTGTTTTAATTCCTTTCCCTTTCAAGCGCAACTTTTCACCACTTGATGAATATGGCGGAATTTTAACACTGACTTTACCACTAATCGTAGGAACAATAACCTTCGCTCCCAAAACAGCCTCTTTCATTGAAATAGGCAAATCGACAAGAATATCATTCCCTTCAGCTTTAAAATATGGATGAGCATTAACATTTAATGTTATTAAAGCATCACCATAGTTACCACCATTTATACCTGGCATACCCTGCCCTTTAAGACGTAATGTTTGACCAGTAGAAGTACCTGCAGGTATTTTAACATTAAGTCTTTTGCCATTAATAGAAATATATTTTTCGGCTCCTTTAACTGCATCTAAAAAATCAACATCCAAAGAATATGTTACATCTTGTCCTTTTTGAGCTCTTCTGGTATTAAATCCGGCAGTAGAGCCAAAACCTGCTCCACCCGCATTACTAAACTGGCTAAAAATATCCTCACCAAAAAGAGACGAAAAATCAAACCCACCGGCACCACCAAAACCTTGTGTTCCATTAAAACCGCCTGAAGAGTAAGTTCTGTATGAACCACCACCGGAATTAAACCCTCCTGCGCCAAATCCAGTAGGTTTCCCCTCTGCATCAATTTCATTATTATCGTATTTACGACGCTTTTCTTTATCGCCTAAAATATCATACGCCGCAGAAACTTCTTTAAATTTCTCCGCTGCACTTTTATCATCTTTATTCAAATCCGGATGATACTTTCGAGCCAATTTACGGTATTGAGACTTAATCTCTGCCTCTGAAGCCGTTTTAGCAACCCCCAACACGTCATAAAGATTTTTTACCATAATATCACATCCCCTTTTGATACTATATAGGGAATAGGATGTTAGATTGCAAGACTAACGCAATCAAAGGTTGCCCGCATAAACCCATTATGATACATAGTAACTTCACGTAAATATGAAGAACCACCATAAGCAACATCAGCACAATACATAGAAGCCAAAGGAGAAATCTCATCTACGCGGACATTTTTATATTGATATGTTACAAAATCACTACCTTCACCAACAACAAACACATCATTAGCTGCTAAAGGACGCTGAGAAACAAGTAGTGTACTTTTATCAACAGAAGAATTTTCATTATCTAACTGAGTATAATACCCCTCTTGCACCGGATTAGAATTTTCATCCATTAAAATATACTCCGTTGAACAAGCCCCCAAAAACAAAGCAAACAAACAAATAATTTTTTTCATAATTGATGCCCTTTCTTTATTTAAGTTCATTATAAATATCTTTTCCGGCTCTTTCCAAAATCCGTTTAATTTTCAAATTTTTAGCACTATTAGGTCTATCATTATCTAACTTTGCCATCATTTTTTTCAAATCTTTTATAAAATACTCATTTTGACGCAATTTATCGATATCAGACACCAAATCTGCATCATTCATTTTATGATCAGTAATAACCTTCAAAGTTGTGATATATTTAGCTTCATTAAGAGCTGCAACCTGTGCATTCGCAGTAAGAGCAGAGATTACCAAACAAAAGCCACCTAAAATTATTTTTTTCAACATATTAAAACACCTACAAAAATCCCCTTGCAAATATATCCTTATCATATATAACTTAATAAAAGTTAAATAAGATTTCGTTTTACAAAAGTTACGCCCATGAAAAATATTTGGATTTTACTTGATAATCGCATAGGTAGCCGCCACCAAGCGGAAGGAATAGCCAATTACCTAGATACTAACAAAATAATCATCACATATAAAGAGCTTGAGTATACAAAATCAGCCGGTTTACCAAATTTTATTCGCGGAAAAACTTTATTAGGGCTAACAGAAAAATCAAAATTAGAAATAGTTGCCCCATATCCTGAAATTGTCTTATCATCAACAAGAAGAACTGCCCCTATAGCGCGTTATATAAAAAAACAAAACCCCTCCACAAAACTAATACAACTAGGACACATAGGACGTACTGGGATTAAAGAATTTGATCTAATATTTACTCCCGAGCATGATAAGAACAAATTACATGCACCAAATATTCATTACACCATCGGCTGCCCCCACTTTATAACCAAAGAAAAATTAGAAATAGCATATCACGAATGGTTTGAAAAATTTTCATATCTTCCCCGTCCGATTACAGCAGTAATCATTGGCGGCGCGATAAAAGGGCATCCCTTTTCTATAGAAAACGCCGAAAAATTAGGCAAAACAGTTGCACATTTAAAAGAAACCGAAGGAGGCTCTCTCCTAATAACAACCTCTCGCCGAACAGGTATAGAAGCAGAAAAAAAGATAATGTCTTATTTAGAAAAATACCCTCACTATGCTTATTTATGGGGTTCCAAAGATACCAATCCATACTTAGGCTTCTTAGCATGTGCAGACAACCTTGTAGTTACAGGAGATTCAGTATCCATGTGCAGTGAAGCCACTGCCACTGAAAAAGATTTACGAATTTTCACAGGAAAGAACTGGTTAACACCAAAACACCTGCGTTTTGTTCAATCACTTTATGACAATGGTTACGCCACAAACATTGAAGAAAGCATTTCAAGTACACAAACTTCAAAATCAGCATCACTAAATACAGCTAAAGAAATAGCAGAAATAATTTCAAACCTATAAACCATAGTATAAAAAACAACTCATCAAATATCAAAACTTAAAAAATCGTCAATTTTTTCCTTTACCCTAAAAGCAGAATGCTCTGTATTTAGGATATACAAAATAGTTTGAAAAATTTGCAAATCAGACGGTTTATCCTTCATTATTCTTTCAAAGCATCCTCTTTTATCTTGAAGATTAAAATCTTCCGCATCCAAATAATCTTCTCCATATATCCATTGATAATTATAAGCATAATTGATCATAGAATCTAAAGAATCCCGCTCCACAGAATCATATTTTTCAACTACAGAAAGAAATTTCAACTGACACCATTTACAAATATCTTCAAATATGCAGGCATAAGGCTGTTCAACATTATTCCAAAAATTTTGCACACATTTGCAAGAAATTTCATCCACTACTTTTTTCAAAACTAAAATATCATGTTTATAAATCATACAACAAATATCTCCCCATTAAAATTCTTCTTAATTTTAAACAATTAAGTTTTAAAATCAATCATTATTTAAGAGAACAATAAAAAAAATACAAATTATAGTTGCATATTTTAAAATAAGAAAGTAAACTACAATTATCAATAAGAAAAGGAGGAAAAATGGCATCATTATCAAATCGCGTCATATCAATCTACAATCGTAAAACAAGTATGCGATTAGCCCCGGCTGAATGGAAAGCTATAGATACTATTTGCAAAAGAGAAAATATAAAAAGAAAAAACTTATTTGAACTAATACAAGCCAATAAAGATGATAAATTAGGTTTAACTTCATCAGTGAGATTATTTTCTTTAATTTATTATCGCAAAGCTCTACAATACCAGTTAGACCACAAACAAAGCAATCGTTCATCACCCATGTGCGATGCTATTAAAGGAATAATTTAAGATAGCCCCAAATCAGAAGTTTTCTACCCAATAAGCTTTTATTTCAAATTTTCCTTTAAGATAAAATCCCCCTGTTTGTTTTTATTTTCATACCAAGCAGGATCACCATTTTTACGTTCTTTTATGACAACTTCACCAACTTGTTCTTTTTGACTTGTATCTAAATCATCTGGAGTTAATTTATTCCCTTTAACAATTACACCTATAATATCCCCTCGATTAATCATAAAAATAAAAGGTCTGTTTGCATTAAAGATAATTGGCATATCCTCATTTGCTTTATTTTCAATTCCCTTATCACCTTCATCAAGAGTCCTCCCCTCATCAATTCTTACTCGGACGTTAAAAAACACCTCAGATATCTTTACAGATACATCAAAATTAACCATTTTTGCAAAATTATATATAGAGTTAAAAATTTCTTGTACACCCCAAATAGCAAATTTCTCACGAACGTTACTCAAATTAGAAGAAAGTTGAAATCTTGGTATGAACAAGTCAATTTTTTTACTCTGAAACTCCGGCAACATTTTATAGTCTTCAAAATTCGCCACAAATTTACTAAAATCAGAATTTTCATTAGGAAGATACAAAACAATAAAATCACCTGTATCAAAAAACAAGCGAACGACTTGCATAAAATCATTTTCAAAATAATCAAATGAACCATTTTGATACATCATATTAACAACCGTATCCTCACCATCTAGCGACTGAAAAATTTTTCTTCTGGTTAAACTTTGATTAAACGGATATTTCCAATTATGATAAAATCCCAAAGTTGAAACAACAAAAAGCTCATCATCATTAACTGGCCGCTCCTCTATAATCTTATCCACACCCTCTCCTGTTTTTTCACTAATCCACATATTAAGGGTACTAGTATTTCCTTGTAAACTCCATGTTTCTGCTTGAACAATATCTCCAATCAAAGTTCTATATCGCTGGCTAAAGATATTTCCCCACAAAGAAATATTCCATTCATAAGATTTACTTTTGCTAGATAAATATGCTTTAAGAGTATTACTAACATCAGCTAAACGAAAAACTGAAAAAAGCTTTGAAAATTCCAACAAAGTTGAATCAACAACACCATTAGCCAATAAAACCGAAACTGCATAAAAAGATAATGGAGAAATAACAAAATTTCTTCTTGTATTTTCCTCATATTCATCTTTAAGCAAAAGAGTTGCTAATTTTAACTCTCTCTTCCCCAAAGAAAATCCATTATCTAACAATTTTGCATATTTCTCAGATTTTTTTCTCAAATCATGTTTTTGTGAATGACGAAAAGAAGGTTGCTCGTTTACTTGCGTTAAATTTGTTTTCTCATCTGCAACAAAAGAGTTTCGCTCAACTTTATCCTCAGATAAATTAGCAGCATCTTCAACAACAAACCAACCTGGACGAGCATATTGAGCATAACATAAATGTATATTAAAACAAAAAAACAAACAAAAAACGATAATTCTAAAAAACATAACCAACCTCATCATCTATTATGCAACTATAATGATTAAAAAAAATTAATTTTATCTTAGCAAGATAGAACACTTTATTGCAACAAAATACAAATAATAATTGAATATTTGTATAAATAAAGTATATTAGTAGACATATAGATATATAAAGGAGTAATATATGACTGAATTATCAAGCAAAGTTATCTTTATAGACAACCATAAAACCAGTATGAGACTTGCAAACGCAGAATGGGAAGCTATCGACAATATCTGCAAAAGAGAAAATATAAAACGCAATACTTTAATTGGAATGATTAACGCTCGTAAAAACTCACAAATGGGTTTAACATGTTCTGTTCGCTTATTTTCTCTAATTTATTATTACCAAATGCTCTCTAAACAACATATAAAAAACACCAAAGGAAGCAACCTAACAACCCCAATGTTTGATGCAATAAGAGGAATAATTTAAAAATCACAAATCTGTTACTTGTGCCCAAACAAACGTTCTCTTTCTTTAGCCAACCATTTATTACGAATATAAATATCATCCGTACCATGCTTCACAGCATCATCATAGTAGGCAATTTTAAAATCAATTTTTTCCATATATTGCTTCAAAGTATCCATCTGTTTTTCTATTTCTTCTTTTTGCTTTTTAAACATTTCAAATCTTTTTTGCAGAGTAGCATCCCCCTGTTGACACAATTGAATATAAGTCCGAATTTCTTTCAAAGGCATACCTGTACCTTTAAGACATTCAACAATAATCAACCAATCAACATCATCTTCTTGAAAAACCCGAGCACCTGAAGAACCTTTTCTAACAAAAGGCAACAATCCTTCTTTATCATAATAACGAATAGTATGAGTTGTAAGTCCCAATTTTTTAGCTACTTGTCCAATAGAATACCGCATAACACACTCCTTTGTTATTTCTATAAATACAACATACAAAAACAATGTCAACTTGAAGAAAACTTTAGAGTATACTCTAAGTGCATAAAATTTCCATCTCTTAAAAAAAGGGCTTGACTTAGAGTAAACTCTAACAATTATCCTAAACACAAAATCGAGTCGCTCATATTTTTATAGGAGAATAATTAATGACCTGCGCCATAACCACTTCATTTTTAGGATGTATTGTGACTTTATCACTGTATTTTCGCTATATATTCTTTACCAATACACCAACTATCATCAAATTTACATCCTTAATCATTGCCCTTATATTCGGTTGCACTCCACTTTTTGTCAGTTACAAATTTGAAAATATATTTGGAAATTTCTACGCGACCTACAGATACACTCTATACTACATTTATGTGGGCTGCATAATTTTATTCTCGCTATCTATATTCAGAGATGCCTTATGGTTAATAGCCCACAAAATATCGCCTCAACACATCGTATCTCCATTTGCAAGAGAATATCATTTAAGTAACAGTTTAATCAGCCTCGGAATAGCAATTATTCTTACCACATACGCTTTATTAAAAGGAATAGCCACTCCAGAAATAAAAGCATCAACACTATACAGTGACAAAATTACAACACCGTTCAAAATTGCCGTTTTGAGTGATTTACATATCCACCGCACCATAAATCCTCAAAAAATAGAAAATATCATAAACAAAACCAACCAAGAAAATGCAGATATCATTCTCCTCACCGGTGATATTATTGATGATGAAGTAAACAGAGTTCAAACCATCTCCCACCTTTTAACTAAACTAAAAGCCAAACAAGGCATTTATTTTGTAACCGGTAATCATGAGTTTTACACTGGCTACCAAGAAACAACCAATGAATTAAAAAAACTAGGATTTACCTTTTTAGAAAATAGCGGAACAAGTATAACTCCAAACATATACTTAGCTGGTATTCCGGACTGGTTCTCCGCTCAACAACACCAAATACCTATATCTTTACCAAGCGCACTAAAAAACAGCACAAATTCGCAATATAAAATACTAATATCACATACTCCTGTAGATTTTGATGAACAAAATAATTTTGACTTAGAAATTTCCGGTCACACACACGGAGGACAGATTTTCCCATTCCACATATTTGTAAAGCTAGCAAACAAATATTTATCCGGACTATACTCCATGAACAACAATGCACAAATCTACATATCAAACGGAGCCGGACAATGGGGACCGCAAATGCGTTTCTTAGCACCCAGTGAAATAAGCATCATAACCCTACAACCAAAATCAAAATAGTAAGGAGGAAAATATATGAAATCAAAAAAACTGATTGTATACCTAAGCGCAATTATTTTAACCCTAACAACATCAACTATAGGAGCAACAGAAATGAATAAAGCACCGATAGACACCATTTTTGCCCAAGGAGAAAAAAATCCTTATGGACAATTTTTTACCGGACAAACCTATTTAACTATGTTAAGTGAAAAAGATGATACTTTTAATGCTCCCATCGGTAACGTCACGTTTGAGCCGGGAGCAAGAACCAGCTGGCATAAACACAGCGGCGGACAAATTTTATTAATTTTAAATGGCGAAGGACGCTATCAAGAAAAAAATGGGGAAATACGAATTTTACACAAAGGCGATATAGTTCGCATAGCCCCTGATGTTGAACATTGGCACGGGGCCGCACCAGATTCTTGGTTTACGCACATTTCACTTGAAACTAATGTTCCCAACAACACAACCACGTGGTTAGAACCTGTAACAAATGAGGAGTATAAATAATGAGCAAAAACGTTCTTGTACTATCTGCAAGTTTTCGTAAAGGCGGAAATTCCGATGTCCTTTGCGATGAATTCATAAAAGGCGCCAAAGAAGCCGGTCATAATGTAGAAAAAATACACGTAAACGACTATCAAATAAATTTTTGCCGAGGATGCGGTGTATGTAATAACACCCATAAATGTGTACAAAAGGATGACATGGTAAAAATTCTAGATAAAATGGTAAATGCCGATGTAATTGTAATGGGCACACCTGTTTACTTCTACAACATGAACGGACAAATGAAAACCCTAATTGATAGAACCGTTCCAAGATATGAAGAAATTAGCAATAAAGATTTTTATTTTATTCTAGCCGCTGCCGATAGCAGTCGCGCTAATATGGAACGCGTATTAGAAAGTTTCCGTGGTTTTACAGAAGACTGTCTAAACAACGCTCATGAAAAAGGTATCGTTTACGGAACCGGAGCATGGCAAATTGGGGATATAAAAGGAAGTCCTGCATTAAAAGAAGCCTACGAAATGGGCAAAAACGTATAATTTAAACAAGTAAAAGAGCAGGTAATCCACCTGCTCTTTTGTGAAATAAAAGCTAATAACCTTGAAAAAATCTTGATAAAAAACATCTATCCGAGTACTCTCAAAATGACAATAGAAGAGAAAAATGAGATGCTAAAAGCCAAAACACTTCAAAAAACAAGGATAATCTTTGCTCTCCTGATAGCCATCTTATGCATCGGTGGACTACTAGGTTTATTTTATCCCCTCAAAATATTTAATATAAATATTGCGCCTCTAATACAGAGTACCATAACCTCTTTTACCATATTGTCAGGAATACTAATTATCCTACTCATTGCTATAACTCTTCTTTTTGGAAGAATATACTGCTCCACAATATGCCCCCTCGGACTGCTACAAGAATTATACTTACTCATCTTCCATCGTAAAAAGTACCCCACACAAAAAAAATCGCCTTTAAAATATTTCATAGCTGCATTAACTTTAGGTACTTTATTGGGAGGAACCGCATACCTAATGCGCCTGATAGATCCTTATTCTATTTTTGGCTCAGCAGTCAGTGGCGCCACATACGGATTAACCCTGATAGCCGTCATTGCGCTTTTAACATGGTTTAAGGGCAGATATTTCTGCACAAACATTTGTCCTGTCGGCACAATTTTGGGAATAATTGCAAAGCACTCTCTATATAAAATTACCATCAACAAAGATGCCTGCGTTGCATGCGGTTTATGCGCACAAAAATGTCCAGCTGACTGCATTGATTTCAAAAACAAATATGTTGATAATGAAACCTGCATAAAGTGCTTTCGCTGTTTAAGTCTTTGCCACAATAGCGGAATCTCTTTTGAAAAAGAAAAAAAACAAAGAACAAACTCTCCAATTAACACCGGTCGCCGTCGTTTTCTACTCAGTGCCGGCGCATTAGCCGTTTTAGCTATCGCCTACAAGAGTGGTGTAAAGCTTGGTGAAAACGTTGTAAAAAAATTAAAAAGCATTCTACTTCCCCCTGGAGCCGGAGATAGCAAAACATTTGCCAACAAATGCCTAAATTGTAATTTATGCGTTGCAAATTGCCCAATGAAAATAATCCAAAAAGCTGACGAAGAATTTCCAGTTGTACATCTAAAATATCAAAAAAGTTTTTGCGATTACAACTGCAACAAATGCTCTGAAGTATGTCCTAGCGGTGCAATAAAAAAACTAACTTTAAAAGAAAAACAACACACACAAATTGGTTTAGCTTCAGTCAATATCGATTCGTGCATACAATGTGGACTATGCGTAATGGAATGTCCTCGCTCCGCTATAACTAAGGCACAAGGAGATTTCCCTCAAATTGATGCAGAAAAATGTATCGGCTGCGGTGCATGCCAAGCAGTATGCCCAGTATCTGCAATAAAAGTTAATGCAACAGAATTTCAAAAAACACTTAAACAATAAAAGGAGCAAAATATGTCTATTGGATTAAGCGAACTCATACTAATATTAGTTGTCGTATTATTACTATTCGGAGGAAAACGGATTCCAGAATTAGCCAAAGCTTTTGGTAAAGCATCTTATGAATATAAAAAAGCTAAAGAAGCGCTCCAAAACGAAGCTGATAGCTTAAAAGAAACGATTGAAAAAGTCGCCCAACAAGAAGAAGAGAAAAACAACAAAAAAGAATAAATGCACGAAAACGAACAAAACTCAGACGAAGAAAACTTAATTTCGCATTTAGAGGCTTTGCGAAACACCTTATTGCGTTGTCTAACTGCATTAGGAATAATTCTCCCTTTAACCTTATTTACATCTCCGCATTTTTTGGATTGGTTAATACAAAAGTTAATTCAAGACACTCCTATCACACTAAATTTTTTCTCTCCGGCTGAAGTTTTCATTTTGCAAATTAAATTAGCGCTTGTACTTGATTTATTACTATGTTTTCCATACATAGCCAAACAATTATGGAACTTTATTCTTCCTGCTTTATATGAAAATGAAAAACAGTTCATAAAAAAAATTGTTTTAAGCTCCAGTTCCCTATTTATTCTGGGAGTAGCTTTTTGTATTACATTTATACTTCCTTTAATTATCAAATTCGGAGCAAGTTTTGCAACATCTGAACTAAAAGCAACGCTAGGCATATCAAATATTATCGGTTTAAGCTTATGGCTTTCCGTTATCTTCGGCTTAATGTTCCAATTTCCGCTAATCACATATTCTTTAATAAAATCTGGAATATGCTCTTACGAAACCATCAAATCCAAACGTCCTTATATATTTACACTCATACTGATTATAGCCGCCATTCTCACTCCACCTGATGTAGTTAGCCAACTAATGTTAACAATTCCAACATATGCATTATTTGAAATAGGGCTATATTTTTCAAAAAGAATTAATCCATAAATTTATACGCAACTTAAATAAAAAGCGCTTGACTTAAAGTATACTCTAAAAATTATACTAACAGCACCAAAAGCTGAAAGGAGAAATATATGAGAAATAAAATATTGAATATATTAAAAAAATCACTGTACATACTAAGTACTGTCATTTTAACCATCACCAATAGTAATGCTGAACCAAACAAGGATATCAACATGAACACAAATAAAAAAATCCTAATTGCCTACTACTCATGGTCAGGCAATACAAAAGAAGTCGCCGAAGCTATTCACGAAAAGATTGGCGGAGACCTTTATCGCATAGAAACCGAACAAACATATCCTGAAGAATATCGCGCAACAACAGCACAAGCCAAACGAGAAATCAATGAAGGTTTTCGTCCTAGCTTAAAAGGCAAAGTAGAAGATATCGCTCAATATGATATCATCTTCATTGGTTCACCAAACTGGTGGGGAACAATAGCGCCAGCTGTAAGCAGTTTTCTTGCTGATAACAATCTCAAAGGAAAAACAGTTATACCTTTTATAACTCATGGAGGCGGCGGAGAACAAAACACCATAACAGATTTAACCAAACAATGCGTTGGATGCTCTGTAAATAAAGATGGTTGGGTTGGATATGGAAGTCGTACTTTAGGTATATCAAGCTGGCTTGAAGACTTGAAAATCAACTAAGTAATCTTCTCCCTAAAAAACAAAAACTTTACTCCTCCGAGTAAAGTTTTTCTTGTATCTTGGCAAATTTAAAAATAGGATTAGATTCATAAAACAAACATATTTAGAGGAGTTGATTATGAAAAAAATTATTGCATCAATATTTCTAACAACAGGACTGGTCTTAGGCGGATTTTTCCCTGGATACTATTATTACAAAGCAAGACTAGATAATAACTATGTAACCGTCAAAGGCTTATCAGAAATGAATGTCAAAGCCGATTTAGCCATATGGAAATTAAAATTTACTGTTACTGGCAACGAACTATTAAGTGCTCAAAAAAAGATTACATCACAAGCTGCCACAATCAACGAATTCTTAAAAACACAAGGATTTAATACCGATGAAATAAAATCAGAACGCATTATAACCACAGATTTAATGGCAAATCCATATCGCAACAACGATAACAATGACATGCGCTTTATCTTATCCCAAACAATAACCGTAAAAAGCACCAACGTTGATTTAGTAGAAAAATCACTGCCACAAACAGATAATTTGATTGCCAAAGGTATTATATTTGATGGCTCATCTTACGACTATCCTGTTTCTTACATATTCACCAAACTTAATGAAATTAAACCGCAGATGTTAGAAGAAGCAACTAAAAATGCCAAAGAAGCCGCTTTTGAATTTGCCAAAAGTTCTGGCAGTAAAGTAGGTAAAATACGCCATGCAAACCAAGGAGTCTTCTCGATTCTCCCTCGCGAACAAATTTCAGGAAGTTTTGAATCTCAACAAATAGAAAAAACAGTTCGTGTGGTGTCCACAATAGAATACTGGCTGGAATAAAATAGCATAAGCCACATACTGTGGCTTTTTTCTATAAAAACAAGGAAAAAATAATGGAAAAGCAAGTTAAAGTAGGAGTAGGCCTATATATTTTTAACACTAAAAATCAACTTCTGTTAGGGTTAAGAAAAAGCGAACATGGAAAAGGTACATGGTGTCCTCCCGGAGGTCATATGGAATATGGAGAAACAAATGAACAAGCAGCTATCCGTGAAGCTCTTGAAGAAACTGGATTAAAAATACAGAAACAAGATGTCCACCTACAAGGAGTTACCAATGATTTTTACAAAGAAAGCGGAAAACACTATATAACGTTACATTTATCATGTCATAAATACAGCGGAACCCCACAAATTATGGAACCGAACAAATGTGCCGAATGGCGATGGTTTGATTTAGACAATCTTCCCGAAAATTTGATGTTATCAAACAAAAATTTCATAAAACAATATAATATAAAAGCAGCTCTCTAAAAACAAAAAACTGTTCAACCTATACCCTCTATTTAATGAAACGAAGGATTGATTTCGTTGCATAAACGCAATTTTGCTTCTCGCAAAACCGGCGATACATATCTCGCCTATTACTGATAGCCCAATCTTCTTTTTCAAATATTAAAATTTTGAACCCATCAAACAGATATAAAAAAAGTATCTACCGATAACGACAGATACTTTTACTTGGTCGGGACGAGAGGATTCGAACCTCCGACTTCTTGCACCCCATGCAAGCGCTCTACCAGGCTGAACTACGTCCCGACAACTTCGCCATTTATATATCGTCCCTAAATAAATTGCAAGTAAAATTTCTTTTTAACGACAAAATCACTCATCTCTCCCAATTTATCCTTCCGCCAAAACAAACTAACTTAGATACAAAAAAAGGCCACCGAAGCAGCCCCTTAAAACTATAAAAGCAGAAATAATTATGCAGAAACTTTATCAGCAACAACTTTTTTAATTTTCTTAGCTTCTGCAGTAAGCTTACCGTCAGGAGTAGCCATCAAATAAGCATCAAGACCACCTTTATGTTCAATAGAACGAAGAGTCTTTGTACAAATTTTCAATTTATAAACTTTACCAAGAGCTTCACTCAAAAGAGAAACAACTTGCAGATTCGGCAAAAAGCGACGACGGGTTCTATTGTTAGCGTGACTTACATTATTACCGCTCATAACGCCTGTGCCGGAAATTTCACATTTCTTAGCCATTTTCAATATCCTTTACTCAAAAACTTTTGCTCATACATACAAAGATAATCATTAGAAGTCAAGTAAAATCTTCGCAAAAAAATCAAAAAATGCTGGAATTATAAAAAAATAGGATATATAAAGCAGAGATGCCAAGCAAAATAAGTACCCGTAGCTCAATTGGATAGAGTGTTGGCCTCCGACGCCAAAGGTTGCGAGTTCGAACCTCGCCGGGTGCACCACATCCCCAAAAATTTTCTTTTTTAATAAGGATTAGCCAATATCGGCATACTTGTTAAATCAACTGCAGCATATCCTTCTGAGTGCAATATTTCAATCATCTGCTCTTCTTCAAAAATCTGCAATTCAGACTTTTTATCGTAAACTTTTTTAAAACCATTCGCAACATTTGTCCCATGAATAACCTGTAAACCACCAATTCCATCTAAAAACAAAGTTCGGTAATGATATGGCACCAACCGATGATTTCCGCAATTCATAATATTTTCACCATCTACAGATAAATACGCTAAACCAATTGCATTTGATGGAAAAATAGAACAATCCGTCTGGTAACGATGTTCATCTATTCTTGCAATTTTACGGATTCTTGGAATAGTAAAAGCAACATTATCATAACAACCATCATTCCTTTGATAAATTTCCATCAATCTATCAATAAAATTATCTGGAACCCCGTCATCATTATCAATACGAAAAGTGAACATTCTCTTTTGTAACAAATCTACAGGCACAAGCATCTTTGCACCTGATATAAAAATATTGCGCATAAAAGGATATATCTTCTCTAATTCAATAAAAATTTGCTTTTTCTCCTCAGGCATAGCATTTGAATGGTACACTAACAAAACAAAATGAGAGTTAGTCTGTTGTTCAAAGGATTTCAAAGTAATTCCCTTAAACATAGCCAAACGCTCTTCAAAATAAGGATTTTCCCAAAGATTATATATTTTATCAGGATGATCTTTCGCAAAAGCTGCATCAACCGAATAACGAACCATTCCGATAATAGGGTCCATAACAAGCCTCCATACTTACTCTTACGCAAAATCTAAAGAAAAATGCCTAATATGGAGTTAAGTTCTATAAAAAAATCACATACGGCAAAAGCCGCACAAAGGCGGCTTTTTTTAATCACTTACCTGAACAAAGGTACGTGTTTCCGTATCGTATTGCAAATGTAATATCGAGCAATTTGGATTAGGCGTTGCATCCAGCCCAAGTCCACATTTTAATGCACTCAAAACACCGGCATGACAAACAACACCAACATTAACATCCTCAGAGCCATAAATAATATAATTTAAACACCCCAACACTCTATTAAACATATTGTGTTTAGTTTCGCCCTCAGGAAAAGCAATATCCCAATTCTGAGCTGTTGGCCAACAAATCGCATCAACAAAATCTTTACCATATTGCTGATAAGCCTCGTCAAAGGTCAACCCTTCTACAACACCAAAATTACCTTCACGCAAATCCTGAAGAATCGTAATAGGAACATCTATTCCTATTCTTTGAACAATAATATTAGCCGTCTGAACGGCCCGAATTAACGGAGAACAATACACCATTGTAATGTCCAAACTTGTAACTTTCTCAGCTAATGCTCTAGCTTGTTCAAGACCATTATTATTCAAAACGGAATCAACACCGCAACCTTGCCAACGGTTTTCCAAATTATAATTTGTTTCACCATGACGAAAAATATAAACATTTCTTTTCATAAAAATAAATTTTAAACAATAATACAATAACTACCAAGGAAGATAACCATAAATTTAATTTTTGCAAGCAAAATCGCATCCTCCTCATATAACAAAAGCGACCCACATACAACGAGTCGCTTTATTTTTGCATTCAAAACAAAATACTATTTATTCAGCAATTCATCTGCCAAAGATTCCAATTGTTTAACGTCTGCATCTTTCATAGCTGATTTAATGGAAACAACCGTATCCAAGAAAGTTAAATTCTTAAGGTTTTCCATTTCTGCCTTCATTTTTTTAGCAGCCATTGGAGCCCAAGAACCGTTTTCAATAAATGCCACTTTACGATTCTGATAATTCTTACTCTTAAGGTGAGCAATAAAACTTTCCATACAAGGGAAAAGTCCACCATCATAAGTAACCGAAGCCAAAACTAATCTATCATAACGGAAAGCATCTTCTACAGCTTCCGCCATATCATCACGAGCTAAATCGGCAATAGCCACCTTAGGAGCACCTTTTGCCTCAAGAATCTCTTTTAATTTTTCTGCAACCTTCCTAGTATTTCCATAAACCGAAGCATAAGCAATAAAGATTCCCTCATCTTCGGGACGATAGCTACTCCAAATATCATATTTGTTAATATAATAGCCCAAATTTTCAGTTAACATAGGACCATGTAAAGCAAAAATCTTTTGAATATCTAAAGTAGCTGCTTTTTTGAGCAAAGTTTGAACTTGCGCACCATATTTACCAACAATATTGATATAATAACGGCGAGCTTCGCAATCCCATTCATCATCAACATCTAAAGCTCCAAACTTACCAAAAGCATCGGCAGAGAATAAAATTTTCTCTTTCTTTTCATAGGCAACCATAACTTCCGGCCAGTGAACCATCGGAGCCATAACGAACGTCAAAACATGCTCACCCAAAACTAGCTCATCACCTTCATTAACAACAATTTTACGCCCTTCTAAATCAAGATGTTCAAAAAATTGCGGTATCATATTAAATGTTTTCGGATTCGTTACAACCTTAGCATTTCTATATTTATTCAAAAACTGTTCAATATTAGCAGCATGATCTGGTTCCATATGCAAAACAACTAAATAATCTGGCTCCTTTCCCCCCAACACTTCTTCCAGATTTTTGAACCATTCATCAGTTGCTCTTTTATCCACTGTATCCATAACAGCAATTTTCTCATCCATAATAACATATGAATTATAAGAAATACCATCAGGAATAACATATTGACCTTCAAACAAATCTAATGTCTTATCATCAGCTCCAACATAGTAAACTGCATCTGTTAACTTTTTATTTTGCATAATTCAACTCCTTATATAGAAAATAAACTTTTTAGACTATTTAAGCTTTTCTTCAATAAATGCAACAGCTTTTTGAAAAACCTCCTCAATACTCAAATCAGAAGTATCCAAAATAATAGCATCATCAGCAGGTTTCATCGGAGCGTCTTTCCGATTAGCATCCCGTTCGTCACGCGCTTTAACATCTTTTAAGACATCATCAAGCTGAACATTCATACCCTTTTGCACAAATTCATCATACCGTCTTTTAGCACGCACTTCAGAAGAAGCCGTAATGAAGAATTTAATATTTGCGTGAGGACAAATAACAGTGCCAGTATCTCGTCCGTCATAAATAACCCCATTAGCAGGAGTCCCATCAGCAAAAGTAGGATTTTTTGCAAAATTACGCTGCATATCCAACAATTGAGAACGCACACTGGAATAACTAGAAACAATAGATGCAGCCTGTCCTCCGACAGATGAACGAAACTCTTTATCAAGAGATAATTCCATCATTTTAGCAAAAGTTAACTGTTCTGCCATTTTTTTTGCTAAATCGGCATCATTTAAATCTAAAGATTGTTTTAACATCATCAAGCCGACCGCTCTATAAACCATACCTGTATCAAAATAAGCCAAACCATATTTATCAGCCAATTTTTGAGAAAGAGTACCTTTACCGGCAGCGGCAGGACCATCTACTGTAATAATCATTTCAAAGTGCATCCCTTAAAGTTATAAATTTTATCTATTCTTTAACACATATTTACTAATATCATAGTATAAAATAACTTTATACAAAGAATAAGAAGATGGCACAAACAATTCGTTTATACACCAAAGAACCATTATCATCAGAAAGCCTAATCACTCTAAGCGAGGAACAAACACATTACCTCAAGAATGTTGTAAAGGTTAATAGTTCAACACATTTACTATGCTTTGACAACCAAAACGGCGAATTCTCGGCAGAACTCATTTCTTTAGATAAAAAACAAGGAACGCTGAAAATTCTAAACCAAACTAAAGAATACATACAATGTCCGGATATTTGGCTATTATTCGCCCCGCTAAAAAAGGATAAAACTGATTTTGTAATAGAAAAAGCAACAGAACTAGGCTGTCGAAAAATACAACCGGTTATAACTCAATATACAATGACTAAAAACATTCGCCTAGACCGCTATATTGCGCAAAGTATTGAAGCAGCGGAACAATGCCAAAGAACAGATTTACCGGAAATAGGCGTTCCCAAAGAACTACCAGAAATTCTATTATCTTGGGATAAAGAAAGAGTTTTATATTTTATGGATGAAACTTTAACAAGTTCAGACTTTTTAACCGTACTAAAACAATCACAAACCAACAAAGCAGCAGTTTTAATTGGTCCCGAAGGCGGTTTTTCGGAAAAAGAACAACAACTACTAAGAAAACACCCCAGCACTCAGGGTGCTACTTTAGGTCCTCGCATTTTAAGAGCTGAAACAGCCGTTGCAGCAGCACTATCCTGCTGGCAACTAATATCCGGAGATTGGAGCAAATAGATGAAAATACTAATAGCAGATGATCATGAATTATTTTTAAAAGGATTAGAATTTATCCTTAAAGAAAATTTACTCACACCAACCATAACTACTGCTCAAAGTTACACCGATATTTTACATATACTGGAAGATAAACAAGATTTTGATTTAATTATCACAGATTTAGCCATGCCCGGTGCAAATTGGCTACAAGCATTAAATAAAATCCACACATTAGTACCAGAAACTCCTGTCATTGTAATATCAGCCGTTTTTGATAAAGAGATTCTGCAACAAACACTAGATATCGGTGTTTCGGGATATATTCCGAAAACAGCATCTAATAACTTGATAATCAGTGCCATTAATTTAGTATTAGCCGGTGGCGTATATATTCCGCATGAATTATTATACACAACTCCCGTTCCCAATAACAAAAGCACATCAAAAGAATATATCGCACCATTAAAAGCTTTAGAAAAATTTGCCGACAGTTCCAATGATGCACCTCAAAAAAGTTTAACCGAAAGACAAATTGAAATTGTTAAATGCATTGCAGAAGGTCTGTCAAACAAACAAATTGCTTACAAATTAAATTTAACAGAAGGCACCGTAAAAGTACACATAACTATCATTTTAAAAGTTCTAAACGTTAAAAATAGAACTTCAGCAGTGATAGAAGCCGCCAAACGAGGTTATATCTCTGATGATATTGTAAACAATCAATAAAAAGGAAAAATTATGGCAAAAACAGAAAAAAAGCAACTTCCCGCATACATTACCGATATATACAAATGGCTCTACATGAATCCTAAATTATACAATTTTCTGGATAATGCGTTTATTTTAAACATCCTAACTTTAGGATATCATCGTATTTTAACCGAAGAAGTAAAAAAAGAACTCTCACCACATTCGCACATTTTACAAATAGGAGCCACCTTAGGAGGACAAATTGAAAAAACTTATTCAGGTTTAGGAATGCTCGGTTCGTATGCCATAGTTGATATAAATCCTAAAATACTGGAAAATTGCCACGAAAAACATCTTGAACAAAGAATAGAATACATCCATGCAGATGCAGCAAAGAGCATCAAAGGTGAGTATGATATAATTATAAGCTATATGCTTTTACACGAACTCCCCCCCTACACCAGAACAAGAATGATTGATAATATTCTAAAGGCCTTAAAACCCGGAGGAAAAGCCGTTTTCATAGACTATCATCAACCATCTTCTTATCATCCATTAAAGTATATAATTCGCGCCGTAAACAGATTATACCAACCTTTCGCCGAGAGTCTTTGGAAAAAATCCATAAAAGAAATGACGAACCAAGCTGAAACCTGCCGTTGGTCACAACAAACCTATTTCGGCGGTGTATATCAAAAAGTCGTCGCAACTAAAAACAATTAATAAAAAAAGAGGGATTTCTCCCTCTTTTTTATTTAGATAATTGAGCAATTAACTTCTGTGGATTAACAATCACTCCGATTCCTTTGCGATAATCTCCGGTATCAAAAGCCATTTTAAAGAATTTTTCCGAAGTCAAATTTTCTTTAACACATTTACCCAGTATATACAGACCTGCCAACCAAAAAGTTCTCAAGTTAGAAGTCGCATTAAACAAATAAGAGCCTATCGTATATTGACAAGGAACTGTCTGTCCATATCCAATCAAACACAACGAATTTTCATCAGATACTCGATTATTATGAACCACATAATCATCAGGATCATCAACATCGCCATACATACGACACTCCAAAGCTGTTTGATTAACCAACGATGTATACACAAAAATTCCCAACTTTCTGGCACGTTGTAAAGCTTCTGCTAAATTCTCTTTATCATATAAATTATTAAGCACAACAACATCAATACCATTTTGCCCCAAGGATTTAAGATTCTGATGTAAATCACACACTTTATCAAGAGCTCTCGCATATGTAGAATAATCATTATCAACAAAATCAACAGCAAAATAATATAGCTTTGCTTTAGGAGCAACACCGCACGTTTTTCCAACCATAACAGAAACACCCCATCCTCCATTAGCATACGCTCGCGACAAATCGCCATCTTTCAAATTAATATAATCAGCCAAACTATCACGATATTCCAAATGAGGTCTTAATACACTTGCATCAATAATTGCAATATTCCACCCTTTACCTTCAATACCCTGCTTATGAAGTTGCCGAATACCCAATCCCGGATTTTTTCGTTTTTCCATAAATTCTTGCGGATTAAAATCCTTCGGCATCTTACTTATATCTTGAGGCCAAATTGTAAAATCATCAAACGTTGCCTTTGAAATATCCAAACCAGATAAATCTGCAGCAGAAACATCACAATTGTTAATATGAAGATAAGAAGAAACACCGTAAGAATGAACTTCAGTATAATTAACTAAGTCTAAATTCTCTCTAACAGCAGGCCCTTTAATACCAAATCGCTCAGGAGTGCTATAATTGTATTCATCATTACCATACCAAATTTTTAAAGGAGAAGATAGGAGTTTGTTTTGCTTTGCGTTCAACGCTCCGGCCAAATCCCATTTTCAGCAGAAATCAAATCATCCCAACTATTAAAACCATATTCTTTTGCAATAATATGCTGAGCTTGCATGAGAGACAAATCAGATTTACCGCTAAAATATTTAGCCGTCAAATCTACTTCTTTCTGATGCTTTTTACGAAAATCTTTTAAGAAAAACTTTGCTTCTAATTTAAAAACGTCAATATAATCAAACATTAAAAATTCCTTTCCTGACAACTTATCATCCTCGCCTGCCCGATTAGCACAAATAAGTCATCTCAAAAGAAATCTATATAAAAAACAACGGCAATGTATCACTTCAGCGGACATACCAGGCGTTTGCCCCGCCCAACATACAGATATACCGCAAAAAAGATTTTTGTCAAGTTTCTCTTTACTCATAACACAAAATCGGCTATTCGCAAAAAGAACAGCCGACCATTACACAAATTTAAAGTTTAAAACTTAAGATTTAGCGACGCTAATCTTTTTAAACTTCTGTTTTTCATTTTGAGATTTCGGAATAGAAACCGTCAACACACCATTATTATATTTAGCAGTTGTCGCCTCATAATCCAAATCCCAAGGAAGCTGTATATTGCGTTTAAACGCCCCATACGAGATTTCAGAAAAACAATTATCCTTAGAGTTTTCCTCTGATTTATTCTTTTTCTCCCCTCCGATACTAAGCATACCGTCAGCAGAAATCTTCAAATCAATATCTTTCTCATCGATTCCCGGAATTTCTGCAATAACATTAACAGCATCTTTACTTTCAGTTACCTGAATTTTCGGCTCAAACTCCCAAAAATCGGAATTAGAGCTATCCATAAAATTCCAAAAATAATTCATCAAGCTTCTGAAATCGGTAGGATTGTGAGAAACGGACAAATCATGATTATTTTGATTAACATTTGTAACCGCATTTCTCATCATAACTCTCCCAATTATTTTTCTTCCATTTCAATAATATCCATTTCTTCAACTTCGCTACCAGCCTGTTTAGAACTGCAATGACAACCAGAAGAAGACTTAACAGAATTCTGCTTAGAACAAGAACTGGTTTGAGCTTTATCTTTAGAAATATTAGACTGAGAATTTTTCATATTTACCTCCAAAATTAAAAAAATAGTCACGTCAAGCGTATCAATACGTTCATTTCAAAACAAAAAAAACAATCAGAAATGAACACTATCCAAAATATTATGGACATTGGAGGAAATAATAAATTTTTAGGAAAATTAAAGCTAAACAAAAGGGCAGGATAAACTGCCCTTAATATCTAAAAATCAGCAGTAATATGTCTACCCATATTCAAAAACTTCTCCGTACGTTGTTTTTTCAAATCATCAGGAGAAACATTTTCCAACTCTCTCAAATGCTTCAAAATAACTTCCTTAACAGCCGACATTGCCTGCTGAGGATTACGATGAGCACCGCCCATAGGTTCTTTGATAATTTCATCAATAATACCAAGAGTTTTCAAATCCTGAGCAGTCAAACGCAAAGCCTCCGTTGCTTCCTTTGTTTTATCACCCGAGCGCCATAAAATAGAAGCACAACCTTCCGGAGAAATAACGGAATATATAGAATGTTCAAGCATTAAAACACGATTCGCCGTAGCAATAGCAATAGCACCACCGGAACCACCTTCACCAATAATAATCGAAATAATCGGAGTTTTAACTTTCAAACATTTTTCAATAGACGAAGCAATTGCCTCAGCTTGCCCGCGTGCTTCAGCATCAACTCCCGGATAAGCTCCGGCTGTATCAACAAAACTAATTACCGGCAAATGAAATTTATCTGCTAAATCAAGCATTCTCTGTGCTTTGCGATAACCTTCGGGTTTTGCCATACCAAAATTATACTTAATTCTGGTTTCCAAATCATTACCTTTTTCTTGCCCCATAACAACAACGGCATGACCATCAATTTTACCAATACCACAAACCATAGCTTCATCATCGGCAAAACATCTATCACCAGCCAAAAGAGTAAAATCTTCAACAAAAGCTTTTATATAGTCCAAACAATGCGGTCTTTCGGGATGTCGAGCAATTTGAGCCTTTTGCCAAGCCGATAAATTCATATAAGTACGATTAACGTGCTGCCCCAACTTACGTTCCAAGCGTCTGATTTCTCTGGTAATATCCATATCTTCATCTTTTGCTAGAAGTTTAAGATGCTCAATTTTCTCTTCAATTTCTAAAATATCTTTTTCAAAATCAAGCACAACAGCTGTAGATTCATTCATTTTTTATACCTTTACAAATTAAACCTTAGCCCCTCTATACCACAAAATAAAAAAATTTCATCATATTTTTTGCATATATACAAAAAACCACTACAAATATACACAAAGCATAGGGATTCAACGTATTTTTTAATTGCAAAATATAGCATAAACGCTACAATAATAAAAAATAAAAGGGAGTAAATGTGTGTTGAGTATGTCATTTTTTATAGCAGCTTTTTCAAGCATTTTATGGTTTTTATACGGATTGAAAAGTATCAATCTGCAAAGCATATCTGGTAATCCCGAAACTTTATACCAAATTATTTTTTCGATAACTTTTCCAATAGGCTTAATCTGGGGAATATTTGCCATCCTAAAAAGCATTGAGGAGCAAAAAGACATACGTCTGCAAAATTTAAGGATAACCGAACAGCTAAACAAAAACACTGAAACAACCAACGCTTTAAACTGTGCATTAATCGCTTTAGAAAAAGAATTTAAAAACAGTTTCATGCTCCAAGAAGTAGATACCTTAATTGCAGATTGCAATGAGATTCTATCAGATATAATTAAACGCAGCAACTCTATTTCCAGCGCACAAATGGAACATCTATGGAATAGAACCGCTGGAGGAGAACGTTGGCTAATAGCTAAAACATTTATAGAAACTCATAATTTTCAACCAGGTTTCACTGACCATTTAATTAGTAAAGCTCAAAAAGATTCTTTGCTAAAAGGAAGTATTCTGGAATTTGAAGCCAGAACCAGAAGCTTATACCAATTACTTGAAATGCATGATACTCAAAGAATATTCTACAATATGATTGAATTTGGAGCAATGGGAAAAGTTTATAACATAATAATTCCCATTGCTGAAAAATTAAAAAAAATAAACGAAACACCTATACAAGTAGAGAAGAAAATTCCTCAACAACAAACCAAAGAATTTAACCTAACCGAAGAAGCTGCAGACAGTTTTCCTTCATTTTTATCACAACCAGACAGAATTCAAACGGAACAACCAATAAAACAAAAAATCACAGTACAAAATCAACAAGAGCCATCTATTGATAAAGAATCAGTACAAATACCTCAAAACAACATAGAAGAAGGCATGAAAGCAATACGCGACGAAATATTATCCTCATCTACCAAAGAAAAAAAGCCAGAAATAATAAAATCCTTTGCAAATACTCAAAATGCTTTACGCAATTTAAAAACAGAGCCGAGCTTTGAACATCCCCAACCAAAAACCAAACCAAACAAAGCAAACAAAATTATCTCTCTAGATGAAATAGAAAAAGAAATCGAAGCATCACCGGACAACAACTATGATGAATATGCCTACCCGTTTGGAGCATGGATTGATGATAAAAAAAGTAATTAAGTATTTAGTAATTATTCAGGCAATTATCGGAATATTTAATACTTCCACAAGTATTGCACTTGAAGAAACAGCTCAAGAAGAAGTCAAACCGATACAAATATCCATACAAGATTATATCACCCTAAATACAGCTCCAAAATATACGAAAGACTTTAAAAATTTTAGTTTTGTAAATCCAGATGCGCCTAAAAAAGGACGGATAGTCCTTCCTGCATACGGAACTTTTGATAATTTCAATCCCTATATTTTCAAAGGTACCGCTTCCACCGAAGCTGTTGCCTTAACACTAGATAGTTTAGGCGTTTCTCCTGCTGATGATATAGAGACAGTCTATCCTCTAATTGCAGAAAAATTCGAACTTCCTTCTGATAAAAGTTTTATTGGTTTCTTTATTAATCCTAAAGCAAGATTCAGTGATGGCAGTTCAGTTACTGCCGATGACGTCGTTTTTAGCTTTAATTCCCTAATTACCAAAGGCTCCCCGATATACAAATTTTATTACGCCGATATAGACAGAGTAGAAAAAATAACCCATCGTCATGTCCGCTTTTATTTTAAGCCCAATACAAAAAACAGAGAACTTCCACTAATTATAAGCTCATTAAAAATATTCTCTGCAAACGATTTTAATAATAGAGAATACGATAAACCAAGCCTAACACCACCACTTGGTAATGGACCTTACAAAATAAAAAAATTTGAAGCCGGACGATACATTATTTTTGAACGTGATAAAAACTATTGGGCACAAAATTTACCTACCCGCAAAGGTTTTTATAATTTTGATGAAATAAAATATGATTACTATCAAGACACCACTGTAACATTACAAGCTTTATTTTCCGGAAATATTGATGTTCGATACGAATATATTGCAAAATCATGGGCAACCGGACACGATAATAATCTCATAACAACCGGAAAAATAAAAAAACAAGCCATCAAACATAATCGTCCTGCCACAACTCAATTTTTTGCCTTCAATACCCGCAAAGAAAAATTCAAAGATGCCAGAGTAAGAAAGGCTCTTGATTTCGCATTTAATTTCCCTTGGGCTAATAAAAATTTATTTTATAACCAATATGAAAGACTAAGAAGCTATTTTGCAAACACACATTTTGCAGCAACAGACAACCCTCAAGGAAAAGAGTTGGAAATTTTACAATCTCTGCAAGAACAACTACCTCCAGAAATATTCACCACTCCAGTAGAAAATATATTCCGCAACGATTCGCTATCTGATAGAGAAAATCTAAAACTTGCAGTTAAACTCCTAAATGAAGCCGGATATGATTTCATTAATGAGAAAATGTGCAATTTAAAAACCGGAGAACCACTAGAATTTGAAATCATCATCAATTCAGCAAACGGCAACTCCTTCACTCGTGTTTTACTGCCTTTTATAGAAAATTTGCGCAAAATTGGTATAAAAGCAACAACACGAGTTCTTGAAATTAATACCTATAAAAACAAATTAGATAATTTTGATTTTGATATAATTGTCGGAGGAGTTAGCGGAATTTATATGCCGGGAACAGAGCAAAAAGATTTATGGGGCAGCCAAGCTGCTGATACCAAAGGCAGCAGCAACATTATCGGCATAAAAAATCCAACGATTGATTATCTTATCAATAAGCTCATTGAAACCGATGACACAGAACTCTACACCGCCTACGTTAAAGCGCTGGATAGAGTATTGCTATTCAACCACTATGTTATTTTCAATTGGTACTCAAACGCAGACCGTATTGCTTATTGGGATAAATTTAGCTTTCCGGAAAATAATCAAAATCTCGGCGTAGATATCAATACTTGGTGGATAAAGGATTAAAATAAAATGCGTAACTACATTATCAAAAGACTTTTATTAATACCGCTAACGCTATTCGGTATATTACTGATAAATTTCGCAATCATACAACTAGCCCCCGGCGGACCTGTTGAATACATGCTCGCACAATATAAAGGAATGAATACAAGCACCACCGGAAACATCAACTCTGGAATGCCCAACCTAAACGAACAGAAATACCAAGGTGCCAAAGGGGTATCTGATGACTTAGTCAAAGAATTAGAAAAACAATTTGGCTTTGATAAACCTGTACATGAACGTTTCATCAAAATGCTCAATGACTACATTCACTTTGATTTCGGTAAAAGCTACTACAAAGATAAAACCGTATTGGAGCTAATAAAAGAGCGCCTTCCTGTATCCATTTCATTGGGTTTATGGTCAACATTGATAATTTATTTAATAGCGATTCCTCTGGGCATAAAAAAAGCCCGTAAAGATGGAGAACAATTTGATGTGATAAGTTCTTTTATCATATTCATCAGTTCGGCCATACCGGTTTTCTTATTTGCGGTACTACTGATTGTACTATTTGCCGGAGGAACATATTTCCAACTATTTCCACTAAAAGGATTAACCTCTGACGGATGGGAAAGTTTTAGTTTTTGGCACAAAATAGGAGATTACTTCTGGCATTTAACCTTACCAACCGTCTGCATTGTAATTGGTGGGATAGCTTCATTAACCATGTTAACCAAAAATTCTTTCATGGATGAATTAAGCAAACAATACGTTTTAACGGCAAAAGCTAAAGGATTATCTGAAAATCGAATTTTATACCATCACGTTTTTCGCAACGCCATGATGATTATAATTGCCGGTCTTCCTGGATTACTAATGAAAATACTGTTTACAGGTTCTCTCTTAATAGAAATCATTTTCAGCCTAAACGGTATGGGATTACTAGGCTACGAAGCCATTATAACAAGAGATTACCCTGTAGTATTTGGAACTTTATATATTTTTGCGCTCCTTGGATTAATTTTAAAGCTTCTGAGCGACTTAACTTATTCATTGGTTGATCCGCGCGTAAATTTTGAAAAGATTTAATAAAACCTCAAATCACCCATGTTTAAGATTTTATACCTAACAAAAAGGCGACAGTTTTAACAACTGCCGCCTTTTTAATAGACAAGGATGACTATTTAATTTCACCAACATACATTCCCATATCAACAGCAGCCTTAACATATACACTGTCTTTATTCAGCAATGTAGTACCTTCAGCAACAACTTCTTCTAATGGGTAAGTCACTAATTTATCGCCGTTAAGAGCCACCATAACATCTGTGTGACCAGCCTTCAATAATTCAACAGCCTTCGCACCAAAAACACAAGCCAAAGCTCTGTCAAAAGCAGTTGGATCGCCAGCACGTTGAACGTGGCCTAATTTAGTAACACGAGTTTGAAAATCGGAATATTTAGCATTGATAGCAGCACTCAAATATTCACCGATACCGCCATTAATCTTTTCACCAATGAGGTTTTTAGTATTAGAAACCATCTCACCTGTTTCTGTATGAACACCTTCAGAAACAACGATCACAGCATGATTACGCCCTTTTGCCTTAATGCTCTTTAATTTATTAATAATACCATCAACGGTATAAGGAATTTCAGGAACCAAGCAAACATCAGCAAAGCCAGCCACTGCAGAACGCATAGCCAAATGTCCAGCATCACGCCCCATAACTTCCAAAATTAAAGCACGCTGGTGAGAACGAGCTGTTTTCCACAAAGCATCTACAGCATCTGTACAAACTTTGCAAGCAGAGTCAAAACCGACAGAATATTGTGTAAGAGGAGTATCATTATCAATAGTCTTCGGAATACCAACCATTTTAACACCAGCATTACGACAATAATTGCTAACGATATTCATACTACCATCGCCACCAACAACAATAACAGCATCAAGTCCTAACTCAGCTACACCTTTACCAAAGCGAGCAGAAATTTCGGCTTGCGATTCCATTTTAACCCCTTTATTCAAAGAACCAAGATAAGAACCGGCTAAACGTGGCCATGGTGTATCAGAAAAATTTCTTTCAGTTAACAATTCATAAGACAAAGGAGTCTCTGTAACCCCATCTGTACCATTATGAATACCATAAACTTCCCAACCAAGTTGAACCGCAGAATTAACTACAGACATAACCACAGCATTCAAACCGGCACAATCGCCGCCACTGGTTAAAATACCAATTTTTTTAATTTCAGTCATAATATTCCTATCCCATCAATAAAGTTTCATTTTGAAAATACATAACGATAATATTTTCATAAGACTAGCAGAATTTTATATTTTTTCACTAATTTTTTAATTTTGCCCTCAAAATAACTTGATTTTTAGAGCAAAATACAGTATAATATGCGCGAAGAACAAGAATCGCATAAAGCGAATGAATATAACATTTGGAGTACGCTAATGACAAATACCAATTCTTTTAATAAACTTCAAGTACAACTTTGTGAATTAAAACTTGAAGAAAGAAGGGTTAAGTCAGATATCACAAAACTTGTAAAAAACAAACAAATGATAGATTTCTATCAAGCACAACAACTAAACAGTCAAAGAACAAATCTAAAAAATAAGATACAAAAGATAGAAACATTAATTAACCCGAATATCATAGCTTAACTTACTTTAATAAAGCTCAATGTAATTATTACATTCAGATAGGTATGCCAATGAAAAGCAGCAAAAGTTTATTCTTTATAACCACTATTCTTGCTGCTTTTATTTTATGCTTTTTTAGTTATATTTTATTCATTTATAAAACAGATTATCTAAAAATATACGTCGTATATTACAAACCTGCCCCACTAATTCAAAGTGAAATATTCACCCCAATACAAGGAGGAAGAAGTATTGCAACCACCCCTTCGCGTCAAGGAACCTTTACATCGGAACAAATCACTTGGCTCAATCAAAATATGATAGGCGATGATACAAATGAAAATATATCTAACCTAAATCGCTATTTTGCTGAATTAACCGCTCTCTATTGGATATGGAAAAATACCGATTCTCCATACGTTGGAATGTTCCACTATCGTCGTTTTTTATGTTTAAACGATAATTCACGTTACCCTATGCTAAACTTTCCCTCTATGCGCTTCCGCCATCTGGGAATTAAGCATTTAGAAAAATTTTCTCGAGAATTTTTACATAATTTAGAACTAGAAAAAAAATACATTCTACCATGGTTCGCAACACATGATATTATCGTATCCGAACCTATAAAAATAAATACTTACGAACAATATCAAAAAGAACATATCATCTCAGATCTAGATAAAGCACTCGAAATTATTCGTAAAAAATACCCTTATATGTATGATTTTGCTAACCAAACCCTAAAAAGTGATGAAGGTTTCTATCCAACAAATATGTTTATCACTCGCCGAGAAATTTTAAATAACTACGCCACTTGGCTATTTAGTATCTTACGCCCACTTTACCAAGAAATAAAAGATGAATTACCCTCAAGAGATACAGAACAAAAGCTTGCTTTTGCCTATTTAGGAGAACGCTTGTTCACAGTTTATCTCAAATACGAACAGGCATATCATGGATTAAGAATTAAAGAAGTTCCCTTTGCTTTAGCTTCAGATTTTTTTACCCCACCGCCTAACGCACCTTATATTTATCTCAAAACACCAAAATGGGAAGACGCCTTTATCCAACAAGAAAATAATCGAATTTGCAGTTTTAATAACGCCTATAAGAACTGTGGAAAGTATGAAATTCTACCACAAAACCGCTTAAAAATAAAATGGGATGATGGCGAAACATCATACTTTAATCATAGTAACAACAATGAATTTGAATTAGAAAAATAACTATATTTCGCATTCGTAAAAGCTTTTAACTCAAAATAAAGAAAATCTCCGTAAATATAGCTTATATATAAACAAAATATAGTAAAAAAAATGCACACAATTCACTCACTTATCATAGACTTAACATTAATCACCATTTATGCAGGCATCACAACCCTACTCTGCAAAAAGTTTAAACAACCTATGGTCTTAGGCTACGTACTTGCAGGAATTTTTGCAGGCCCCTATTTTGATTTATTGCCCACTGTAAAAGATAAAGATGATTTAACCTTATGGGCAGATATAGGAGTTATTTTCCTATTATTCGGCCTAGGACTAGAATTTAGCTTCAAAAAAATGTTAAACGTCGGAAAAGCTGCCATGATAACAGCTAATGCCAATATTATTTTCATGCTGTTTCTAGGCTATAATGTTGGCTTATTGCTTGGCTGGTCAACTATGGACAGCTTCTTTTTAGGCTCCATGATATCCATGTCATCCACCACCATTATTATCAAAGCATTCAATGATTTAAACATCAAAAAACAAAGATTTACAGATTTAGTTTTTGGAGTACTGATAATAGAAGACTTAGTCGGCATCTTAATGTTAGTGCTTCTACCCACAATCGCTCTAGGTAACTCTATCAATGGAATGGCTTTAGCCTTAAGTACTCTAAAGTTAATATTTTTTCTAATTCTTTGTTTTATTATAGGAATATATCTTGTTCCAACTTTCTTAGAAAAAATCCAAAAATATCTAACAGATGAAATGTTACTAATTATAACCATAAGCCTATGTTTCGGAATGGTTTTATTAGCAACCTCCTCTGGTTTCTCATCTGCTCTTGGTGCATTCATTATGGGGTCAATCCTTTCCGAAACCGAATTTATCGGACGAATAGAAAAAAATGTACAACCGCTCAAAGATTTTTTCGGTGCTGTATTTTTCGTATCCGTTGGAATGATGGTAGACCCTCAAATGTTCATCACTTACGCCGAACCTATTATCGTGATTACCATGATTGTAGTCATCGGACGAATTGTATTTTCATGTTTTGGTTTCGTTGCATCTGGAGAAACACTAAAAACAGCCATTTATGGAGGATTTTCCCTTGCTCAGGTTGGTGAATTTGCCTTTATTATAGCATCGCTAGGCATGAGTTTAAATGTATTAAGCCCCAAAGTTTACCCCATTATCGTTGCCGTATCGGTAATAACCACATTCTTAACACCGGTAATGATGAGAACTGCAGAACCGGCATACAAAAAGCTAAACCGCATTCTTCCCGAAAAATGGTTAAATTACATAAACAAAACTACAACAACAACGACCCACAATGAAGAAAGACTTTGGAGCGCATTGTTTAAAAATTATTTTTTACGCTTATCACTATTCTCAATCATTTTATACAGTATAATTGTCTTTGCATCAATTATTCAGCCATTCATCCACACTATCATTCCGTATAGAATTCCGGCAAACATACTATTAACCACATTAACTTTTATTCTAATGTCTCCTTTTTTAAAAGCTTTAATAGGTTGGAATATTATCGCTACAAAATTTTTAAAAGACAAAATAATATGGATTTTTCCGCAAAAACAAGCTGAAGAAATAGAAATCGTCGCCAATTGCGCAAAAGAGGAAGCTGGAATCAATGAAGAAAAAACTTTTGATGACAAAATGCAACGTGTACGCAACTTTTTTACAGGAAAGAGCCAAGTATCAAAAATTTACTATCGTCTATGGATGGCAAAAAAAGCAAACCGCCTTCCCTTAATTATCCTAACCAGCTTCCGCATATTGGTTTCATCTTTTTTCATTGTAACTGTCGTACATAAATTTTTAACAGAAAACTCAAAAGTAATTTTTATTTTACTACTTTTAACAATATTTTCAGTATCACGGTCACGATGGTTGCTTGACCAATATTTAAAAATGGAAACACAATTTTTAATCAATCTTAAAGGACGCAAAACAAACACCGAAACAGACAATGAAAAAAATTCATAAACTCATACTTTTTCATTAAATCAATCTTCAAGCATTGGATCATGCAAATGCTCTGCCATATAACGCGAAAGCGTCAACCTGTCCACTCCTAAAACTCTGGCAATCTGAGATTTTGAGATATGCTCCATACGCATTGCTAAAATCTTATTATCTTTACCTGTCAATTTAAGTTTAGTATTTTTACGCCCTTTGGGTCTACCCAAAATTTTTCCTTCTGACTTTAATCGCAACAAAGCCTCTTTCGTTCTTTGTGAAATAAGGTTTCGTTCAATTTCCGCAGATAACCCGAAAGCAAAAGCCAAAACTTTAGATTGAATATCTGCACCCATACGATAATTATCCTTAATGGTCCATACTCTAACACCGGAAGACATACAATGATGCAATATGCTCATAACCTGTAACAAATTACGTCCCAAACGAGACAATTCAGAAGCTATCAGAATATCACCATTTTTAAGTTTCTTAAGAAGTTTACCTAATTTACGCTTTTCCAACTCTTTAGTTGAGCTAATAGTTTCCATAATCCATTTATCAATGACCACTTCATTTTTAAGTGCAAATTCTCTGATTTCAAAATGTTGATTTTCCGTAGTTTGTTTATCTGTACTAACACGAATATAACCATAAATCATAACAATAGTCCTTTCATTAAATTAAAATTACAAGGACTCGCTACGACATTTTAAACAAAAAAGCATTATTAAATCAATGCCCTAAACTTAAATAACATTATTCATACATAAAAACTGATAAATCTCTTCAGCCATCATTTGATGACCGGCTGCATTTGGATGCGTTGCATCTTTATATAATTTTTCTAAATCACGAGATTTCCAATCTTCATATCGAGAGAAAAAGGTAATTCCCCTATCCTGACACACTGTCCTAATAATTTCGTTATAACGTTCCACATCAGAATTATAACGAACTAATGATGCCTGCTTCGAGTATCTGCTCTCAATCACCGGCACCAAATCCATTACCACAATTTTAGCACCAGTTTTAGCTAAAATATCGAGCAATTTATTCCAATACATAATACGAGCACCTTCTGAAAAATCTAACTGTAAATCGCTATTTTTTCTTCGTCTTAAATCATTAATCCCAATATTAACGATAATTAAATCAAATTGTCTTGATAAGACCTCATAAATAGTTCTATTCGTTGCATCAGCAATATTATCGCCAGATTGCGCCATATTATTAAAAACATATTCACCCGAATAGTTTTCTAAAATCAATTTAGCTAATCTTGCAAAAAATCCCATCTCATTTTCATCATAATAGCCATGAGCAATACTATCACCAATCATTCCAATATTTTTAACCATAACGCCTCCTAAAATTACATTCCATCATTACCTTTGCCACTTTTTACAATCATCATATTAGGAACAAAACAACTTTTTTTCAGATTTTCTGGCTCAATATCATCGTTTGTGGCAAAATGACTCTTTGCCCGTCCTAAACATTGAGCAACTCTATCTCTTTTATTTTGTTTCTCAATAACACCCAATGCCGGATTTATGTATTTTGCATAATATGCTTTCCGCAAATCAGAAGTAAGTTTCGGATTATACTCAACAAAAGATTGTTTTCCACAAACTGATTCATTTTTCTCTCTAAAACCGATAATTCGCCCTTCATCTCTATCCATAGATAAAGCCTCATCAAAAGCATCTTTTCCAGAACAATTTACATCAGGTTTATGACCAACAACCTCAATATTTTCCCCTTCTTTATCCCAATAAGTCAATTTGCCCCATCCCACACGCATACTACCGCCCCATGGAGTATTAAAAGTTCCCTGAGTATATTGCTGCATACCATGAGTATTTTCACCAATATATCTAACATTAGGATGATGATAAAAAGAAGAATAAGCACTCTCTGCCGAAGAGCCCACTCTCGAGCACAATAAAATATCTATCCTCCCCTTATATCCGTCTTTTTCATTAAACGGATAAAAAGTCTGTGTTTCATCAAATAAGACCTTATTTTCGCCGGAAAAACATTTTCGCTGCACAATATCTGTATCTTTCAAGCCGTCTTTTTCATAATTTTGAGGCTTAAAAGCACCATGTTTATGCAAAATCCAATTTCCCAAAGGAGTATCTTTAATTTCACAACGTTTATAGGTATTAACCATATTTCCGTACAATCTTTTAGCCACATGATCAATAGGTTTATCTTCCCCACCGCGATTTCCACGAACATCAAGAATAATTCTTCCCTTTTCCCACTTATCCTTATTTGTCAGATAAATTTCATCAAATTTTTCAATAAAATCACTCCATGCTTCATAAGAATTATCTCGATGAGCTATATCATAAACAGAAACAACCAAAATATCTTCATTTCCTTTTTTCATTGTCCCTATTTCCCAAATAGGAAACTCTTCTCCCGTATCAGTCCATCCGACAGCTTTACCTTGTTCTTGATATGTATCGGGCTTTTCTTCATGAGTTCTATACGCAAAATTCTTTCCAACTGTCCTATCTGCTTTGGGTTTACCTCCATGAAACATTTTCCCGCCAACATTTACTTCAAAATGCCTATCTTCAATAAATCCGACAGTTTTCAACGCCATTTCTTCTAAAAAATCTTGCTGTTTTTTATTCTCTGAAATATTTGCATACAAACGCTCTATTTCAGATTTAAATCCCTGCTGACTTTCCTTTGAAAATTTAGAAAACCCCACATGCTCAGCAGCCATCTTGGCATAATAAGCAATATAAAACCTCTGAATATCAGGAGTAATATAACTTTCTTTCATTTTCTGTCGCAAATCACGAGAAAGAGATGGATAATCAACCATAACTTTATCATCAGACACTGTATTTAAAATTTCCTCAAATGATAACATCTCTTCCCCCATACTTAATAAAGCTATTTTACTTTATTTTTAATCAGAAGTAAATAACATTAACAGTGTATTTAAAGCTCTAATTCCGCAATCAGAAAAGGATGGTCAGAATATACCATTTCAGCTCTTGAAGAAATAACTTTAGCTGCAGATGAAGCCAAAATATATTCAATTTGTGTATCATATAGATATGTTGGCTGAAACATCTTACCATCATAATTAACAACAGATTGCAAAACTCCTCCTATTTCTAATTCTGGAAAAGCCTTATCTATTGTAATTCCAACCGTATTAAAATCTCCTGTAATTAAAGAGAGGCTATTGTTATCAGATTTCAACAATTCTGCCCATTGCGCACGATAAGAAGCAAATTCATCATCCCAAAAATGTTTATTAAAATGCTGAAAAGGAAACATATGCGTATTTACTAAACCTATCCTTTTGTTTTGCCCTAAATCTAAAACTGCCTTCTGAATAAATTTATCATGCATAACCCAATGATCACCGTTAGGACGAATTGTTTCAATTTTAGGATTTGCCAACTTTTGAACATGATATGCGTCAATCGGAAATTTAGAACAAATAGATAACCCATAATATTTATCATCCACAAAAAATGCTTTTTCCCCTACCAAATTACGATAATAAGAAAAAACACAAGCCTTTGCAATTTGGTCTACAAAAGAGCTATTTCCATCAGGTGTATCAATAAGAGCTTCCGCTAAACATAAAATATCAGGTTGCTGTTCTTCAAAATATTCAACATATTTATTAGGATGAAACCCGGTAAAAAGGTTCTCTTTCTTATCATTATATCCAACATGAATCATCCCTTGAATCACATTAGCAAAAACAACTTTCAACCGCATCCGCAACTCCATACTTTAACAAATATAAGAGAATCTACCTCACAAAAATTAAATTCCATTTAAAAACAAAACATTAAAGGACTTGTTTTCTAATTACATCTTCATTTTCTCGACAATACTGAAGAGCCCTCTCCATAAAATCTGTAACCATTTCACTTAATAACCATTCAATATGCGGCGCATCATAATATGAAACACTGTCTTTAAAATGTTTATGCCATATATGAAACCAAACAAAATGAACCATTTCATGTATTGCAGTCATTAAAAACTGTTCTTTTCCGTAACGATAAAAAACAGTAAAGAAATGACGATGAATATCACGCGGACAAATTGGATTTAATGAAATTTGTGCCATCATATCATCAAGAATATCCGCACAATCAATTTGAAAGACCTTAGAAAAAACTTCTGTCACTTCATGTCTTCGTTCAAGCCAATATTGATTAAATATATCAGCTTTGACAGTCAAATCATTCTCTACTTGCAAATATAAAAGTCTCAACCGTTCACTCAAATACTCTTTTCGTTCATCCCAAACTGCATAAAGCCCTTTACTTTTATCTAAGCTAGGATATACCAGAAATAACGTTTCCCGCCAATATAAAGAATTATCATCTGTTTGAAAATGAAGAATACTATTAATCGTATCCTCACATGGCATTACATCAACAACAAGTTTCATATTTTCTCCTCTCTATTCATATCCTAATTCAAAAAAACATTAGTAAAAATATATTCCAACAGCAGATAAACCTCCCAACATTAAAGCAACTAATTTTTTCCAAGAAAATTTATCCCTTTTAAGAAAAATTGAAAAAATAAATAATAAAAATAATCTTGTCTGCTCAATAACCACAACTACAGTTGGAGTATCATTTATAAAACTAAAAGTTTCAAACACATAATACACCGCCTCTAAGAACCCTATAATAAGAGAAAGTGGATATATATTTTGCCACCACCTCACCGAATATTGCTCAGTGCTATTTTGTTTTATTTTTATAAAGTGCAATTGAAACCAAAAATACGGAATAGCAACGAAATAATAACCTAAATTTATAGCAATTTCATTAGCCCCCTTAAAACTAGAAACTTTTACCAAATATGGTGCCACCAAATAAAACAAGACAGAAGCAAACACCCAAACAAAACCAATTGGTCTAATTATTTTGATGCAATTTTGTTTATCTTGAACACAATTTTCTGTAAATAAAAAGATAGAAAAAACAAATAAAGCCAATAAAAGTATAAACGAAAAAGAAACAACCACATACCCTAAAACGGCATCAATCGCAAAAGTCAAAAACAAACTACTGGACTCTACCAACCCTACCAACGCAACAGGAAGGTATTTCAGAGCTCTAACAAAACAAATATACCCACATAAAATCAAAACAGCATGAATAAAAACATAAGGTAATGCTGAAAGAGAAAAAGCTATTCCTGAATAAAGCCCTATTCCGATTTGTCCGATAAAAGCAATCATTGATGTTAACAGTAGAACCTTATAGTAATTATAAAAGCCGACTGTATAATCCAAAACAGTATCACAAAAAGCATTAGAAACTGTCGCTATAATCGCTGTATATCTATAATTAGTCAAAATATTTCCTTCATATAAAATAGCTACTAACAATTTTAACCTAAAAAAGGCCCCTAGCCTATCAAATATCTTATTGCTTAATTTTCCATACCATAACACCATAAAGAATAAATCAAACAAATTTTTACAAATGCTATACACTTTGCAATACAATTTTTATATATTTAGCATTTTAAACTGAAAACGTATAAATACACAACTTTTTACTGAAAATTGGTAAAAAGCAACTTTTACAAAATTTTCATAAATAATAATACCAATTCATACATAGATATCCCCGGGTAAACCCGGGGTTCTTAGAAAGGCACCATTAAGGTGCCTTTCTTTACAACTCCAAACGGAGTTGACCTAAATCCCTTTGTCCTTGATACTTTACATAATTTTTAATTACTTCTTCGTTCGCACCAACGCTACTAACGAAGTATCCCGTTGACCAAACC
>CASFSV010000051.1 GCA_949297415.1 uncultured Alphaproteobacteria bacterium | reverse complement strand
GAGAGCCCAGTATGAATGGGATAAAAAGCGTGCGGCATTTTTAAAATCCAAAATGTCATTTCATGAAGAATTATACGAATTTGCCAGAAAAATTATGCATGAAATTTCAGAAGAAATGGATGCCGGAGAAAAAGTAGATCCAGCAAGAATGAATGCTTTGTGCAGATTTATCCCATTATTCACAACCTCCAAAAAGTATGAGGACACTATAAAGAAAAAAGAGAAAGAAAGCCCCAAAGGCTTAACCCCTGAACTTATTTCTCAAATTGAAGAAGAAATTCTCGGAATAAAACAACCAGATGCCGACCAAGAATAAAACCCCGTTTTTTCTGCCATATCAATTAAGATGGCTGAACGATAATTCAAAAGTAAAAATATGGGAGAAATCCCGAAGAATTGGTGCAACTTATGTTCAAAGCTATGAGGACGTAAGGGATTGTGTTAAACGCACCGTTCCTGCGGTGTGGTTTTCATCAGCCGATGAATCCGCCGCTCGTGAGTACATTGACTATTGCAAAATATGGGCGAATTTATTTAATGTTGCCGCAAAAGACTTGGGCGAACAGGTCTTGGATAAAGAAAAAGATGTCAAAGCCTACGTTATTGCTTTTTCAAACGGCACAAAAATTCACGCATTATCCTCAAACCCTAAAGGTTTTCGTTCCAAAGGCGGAAAAGTTGTACTTGATGAATTTGCATTTCACAACAACCCTGCTGAACTTTGGAAAGCGGCACGACCTTGTATTACGTGGGGATATCCTTTAAGGATTCTTTCAACTCATAACGGTCAAAGCTGTCTTTATTACAGATTCCTGGATCAAGTTGAAAAAGGGAAATTAAACTGGTCGCACCACAAAACCCCGATTCAGCTTGCAGTAGATGAAGGCTTGATTGATAAAATCTACGGCAGACCAACAACTCAAGCAGAACGTGAGGAGTGGCTTAATGAAGAACGAAAAAACTGCTTTGACGATTACACGTGGTTACAAGAATACTGCTGTGTTGCGATTGACGAAGCGTGTGCCTTTCTTCCCTACGATTTGATTTCAACTTGCGAGATGCCGGATGTTTTAAAATCGCTTGATGAGATAAAAGGCGATCTGTATGTCGGAATAGATATAGGGAGAAGAAAAGATTTAACCGTTATCTGGTGCTTGGAACGATTTGAAAATTCAAAATACACAAGAAAAGTTAAAACCTTGGAAAAAACACCATTCCATATCCAGTACGAAATTATTTCAGAAATTCTGAAACACCCGAAACTCCGCAGATGCTGTATTGACTCAACCGGTATTGGAATGCAGTTAGCAGAAACCGCTCAAAGAGATTTCGGGAAATACAGAGTCGAGGCTGTAATGTTCACGAATAAATCCAAAGAGGAGATGGCATTTAACCTGAGAACCAACTTTGAAGATAAATCGGTGTTTATTCCCACAGACCACGATATTCGTGAAGATTTACACTCAATAAGAAGAGTTGCAACAAAAGCAGGAAATATCCGCTTTGATGCAGATACAGCAGAAGTCAACGGACACGCTGACAGGTTCTGGGCATTGGCACTTGCTCTAATTGCCTGCTATGTACCATATTCACCTGTAGAAATTGAAACAAGGAGAAGATATGAAACATTAAAAATGACAGAAAATTTTTAGAATCGATTTTAAGCCGTTTAAATTTACTCAGATGATAATTTATACCACCCCGAACCGAAAAATTTAATACAGACGTTTTTGAACACTTTTTGAACGGGGTCAGAAAATATTTTAAACCCCAAATATTTAGGAGACAAAAATTATGCCAAAAGAATTAACATTACCATCCGGAAAAATTGCAATCATTGAAAAGGGCAAAGGCAAAGACCTTTTGCAAGCTCAAATCAAGGCAAAGACTTCAGATGAAATCCCCTACGCTCTTATAGCTGAACTTGTTGAAATTGACGGACAAAAACTTGTCTATGAAGACATCCTTGAAATGGACTTAGAAGACGTATTATCTCTTCAAGGAGAAATTTCGGGGAAGTTATCAGTTGGGAAAGCAAAAGAACTTCCGGAGAAAACGGAAGAAAAAACGGAGATAGTAACAGCTCTGACATCTGCTCTTACCTCCCCGACAGCCAAAGCATAATCCATTTATGCAAAACTACCG
>CASFSV010000050.1 GCA_949297415.1 uncultured Alphaproteobacteria bacterium | reverse complement strand
TCAGGGTGAATACCTTTTTTCATTATTATCTCCAAAATTTAACTTCACTAAAAAATTTACGGTTCTTATACACTACACTTTTATATAATGCAAGTACATTTTTGTAAATTTTTAAACTTATTTTAAAATTTTAGCAATTTTCTGGCTTAGATTAAAACTTGCAGCCATCAGATTACCAGAGTTCAAAACCATCGGCAAATCTTCCGTACGCGTATCATCTTGTTCCATATCCAAAACAAGCCCGCCCGCTTCTTTAACAAGCAAGATACCTGCAGCAATGCTTGCAAGCATAGAAGAAGGAGCAATCACGCCGTCAAGTTTACCCGCAGCCACATAAGCCAAATCCAGAGCGACGGCTCCGCTGATACGCACATCTTTGCACAGCATCAAGGAATTATTGAGAATTTTTGCGGACAATTCTGTATCATTAGCATTTGGTTTAACAGCAATCAAAGCGCCCTCAAGTTCTTGACGAGCAGCCACACGCAAACGTTCATGGCTTCTAAATCCTTCCTTAAATGCGCCCTTGCCTTTTTCAGCAAAAAACAATTCATCGCGAGCGGGATTATAAACAACGGCATCCAAAATGGTTTGTCCGTCAATTAAAGCCACTGAAATTGCAAATTCAGGATTTCCGTGTGCAAAGTTAGCCAAGCCTTCAATCCCAGAAACAGCAAAATACATTCCTTCTTGAGGAACTTTCTGTCCGACAAACACCACTGGTACAATCGGCATAACTTTGCTGATTTCATTTCTAAGTCCTTTTTGAATTTTATCAAAAGCGATTTTGGTAAAATCAATACTTCCTTTAACGGAGTTTTGTAAACGCTCAATTTCGCTAAAATCACGATTAAGATTAACCGAAGCCTTCTTAACCGCATTAACGATATTAGTGAGCATTGGTGAGATATAAGCCATTATTTTGCTCTTTCAACGTAGTTAGCTTCTTCAGTTCCGACAACAATTTTTTCGCCTGCAGCGATAAACGGAGGCACACCGATACGCATACCATTATCCAAAACAGCAGGTTTATAAGAAGAAGTAACGGTTTGACCTTTAATAACCGGTTCGGTTTCAACAACGGTGCAAATAACCTGTTGCGGTAATTGCACAGAAATCGGTCTGTCGTTAATATGAGAAATACGAACAACCATACCTTCTGTCAAGAAAGGTCTAGAGTCGCCCAAGATATCAGCTGGCATGGAGAACTGTTCAAAAGTTTCGTTTTCCATAAAGTTCAAGCCGGTACCGTCTTCAAACAAGAACTGACAATCTTTATCTTCAACCATCATTTTTTCAACGGTATCTTCAGTTCTGTAACGTTCGTTAGTTTTTGTTCCTTCTTCAACAGACTTCATTTCAACCTGCATAAAAGCGCCGCCTTTACCCGGTTTAATGTGTTGAGCTTTAGTAATAGTCCAAGGTTTTCCTTTATATTCGATAACCCAGCCAATTCTGATTGATCCGGCTAACTGTTTCATTTATTTGTTCTCCATATTTACAATGTTAATATTCAACAACAATTTTCGTACAAACCCTCAAAGAAAAAATCTGAGAGCTCCACCTGAGCGACAAGATAGACCAAAAATTTTATTTTGCAACAAAAATCGTAATTAGACAAAATTTCCTCTTGCACGAATACGAAATATATGCTACACTCTGCCCCATAAAACAATAATTAGGTCTAACAATTAAAATTCAAACTATTATGGAAAAAAATGTAAACTGCGTTTCTACAACGCCGGAACAGATGTATGCGGTACTTGATTTTGACAAACGAGGGCGCTTACGCAAAGAAGCCCAGCTCAAAGCTTTTGAGTTGCCAAACGCAGCAGAAATAATCCTTGAGCAAGCAGAAGAAGGACGCCTCAGCAATGAAACCCAGCTCAAAGCTTTTGAGTTGCCGAACGCTTCAGAGATAATCCTTGAGCAAGCAAGACAGGGACGCCTCTGCAGAGGAGCTCAGCTCAAAACTTTTGAGTTGCCAAATGCGGTAGAGATTATTCGTATTCTGATTGCAAAAGGAATCATCTGCAGTGAAGCTAGAATTATGGCTTCTAAATTGCCAAAAGCATCAAGGATAATCCCTGCTCAGGACAAACAAGGACGCCTACGCAAAGAAGCTCGGCTCAAAGCTTTTGAGTTGTCTAACGAGTCAGAGATAATCCTTGCTCAAGCTAAAAAAGAACACCTCGACGAAGGAGTTCAACTCAGAGCTTTCAAATTATCAAACGCAGCAGAGATTATTTTTGCCCAGGCTAAAAAAGGACACCTCTACAAAACAGTTCAACTCAGGGCTTTTGAGTTACCGAATGCAGCAGAGATTATCTTTACTCTGGCTAAAAAAGGATACCTCTGCGAAAAAGCTCAGATTAAAGCGCTTGAGTTGCCGAACGCGGCAGAGATTATCCGCACTCTGCAAAAAAGAGGAAAACTTCGCAAAAAAGCGCTGCGCAAGTTTCAAACATCAGACTTGTAACCCTAACCAACAAAAAACGGCCGTTCCCCTCCGGGAACCGCCGTTTTTTTATTTGCACAACATTAAGACAAACCTATTCCTACCCCCCTTAATTCCCCCTAACCTCAAAAATCGTAATTAGACAAAATTTCCTCTTGCACGAATACGAAATATATGCTACACTCTGCCCCATAAAACAATTATCATGTCAAACAATTAAAATTAAACTATTATGGAAGAAAAAAATGTAAACTGCGTTTCTACAACGCCGGAACAGATGTATGCGGAACTTCAAGCAGAAAAGAAGCAACGTGCGCCCATTAAACCACAGCAGTCAGCCGCTATATCCGAGGTCAATACCCCTCAGGATTTGGAACGACCATATGGTTTAATCCAGAAGAAAGACAAATGCATAATCTACAAAAGAAACGGCAAAAGCATCAAAAATGGAGATATCTGCTTCAGTTTTATGTGGCAAAACGCCGATGAACCTTTCGTTGAATATGCAAAAAAAGCCAATCTTCTCTCTACCGAAGATAGTTCACTTGAAAGTAATTTTATCAGTGCGTTAAGCGCGGGTAATATAATTTACTACATTCTCGTGAACTATCGTCGAGTGGACATTCGTTATCTCGGCAATATGAGAATTTTGGAATTGGATCTCATTCTTGAAAATTGCCCTGAATTTCCAACACAAAATCTGCTATCCGACGGCAGAAAAAAATGGTCTGTAAAAAAAGATATAGATTTAAGGCTAAAGGATCTATTACACTTATATAGCCTTATAGATATATCGAATTTACACGACGAGCAAAATCAGCTCAAAATTTGGGAATGGCGCACTGCTCCAAAGTTACTCCTTGCTTTAGCAAAAGAAGGATGGCTCAGCGGTAAAGCCCAAGTCAACGCACTTGAGTTACCAAATGCAGCTGAGATTATCCTTGAACAAGCAAAAAATGGATGGCTCTGCGAAGCGGTCCAACTCAAAATTTTTGAATGGTCAAATGCAGCTGAGATTATCCTTGAGCAAGCAAAAAATGGAAGCCTCAGCGATGTTGCACAACTCAAAGCTTGTGAATTGCCAAATGCTTCAGAGATTATCCTTGAGCAAGCAAAAAAAGGATTCCTCGGCTTTAATGTCCGATTTGGTTTTTTGCTAGGAATTACCCATATTCGGTTAGATGAAGGGAATCTCGGAAAAGATGCACAACTCAAAGCTTTTGAGTTACCAAATGCTTCAGAGATTATCCTTGAGCAAGCAAAAATAGGAGGACTCTATGATGAAGCCCAGCTCAAAATTTTTGAGTTACCAAATGCCTCAGAGATTATCCTTGCTCTGATAGAAACAAGATATCTCGATCATCTCCACATATATTTTGAATGGACGACTGGGTGTCTGGCTGTTTCTAAAACAACAAAAGAATGGATCTGCGAGGATGCCATACTCAAAGCTTGTGAATTGCCAAATGCCTCAGAAGTTATTCTTGCTCTAGCAGAAAAAGGCTACATCAACGACCAAGTTCAACTCAAGATTTGCGAGTTACCGAACGCTCCGAAAGTAATTCTTAAATTAGCCCAAAAAGGAGATCTCTGCAATGATGCTCAACTTAAAGCACTTGAATTACCAAACGCACCAGAGATTATCCTTGCTTTGCTAAAAAGAGGAAAGCTCTGCGATGAAGCGCTACGCAAGTTTCAATCATCAGACTTGCAACACTAACCAACAAAAAAACGGCCGTTCCATAACAGGAACCGCCGTTTTTTTATTTGCTCAAATTTGACAGTCAAATCTCACTTTTATTTTATCACAAAATCCGTCCGCAAATTTTCCGCCGGAACGCCGTCTTCCATAATCCACGCTGCCGATTGGATAAGGAAAAAGTCATTATACCAATCCGTCAGTTCCTTAACGTTTTCAAAACCGTCTTTCCAAACTTTGAAAATAACAAAATCCGGTTCAACTTCAGAAACAATCATACTTTCGTGGCGACGATTGCGTGTAAACAAGCCCACAAATTTACGCTTACCAAGTTGTTTACGCACATCAGCCATTTTTTCCTTCAATTTTTCGGCGCCCAAATCCAAAATCACGCCATCCGCATCATATTGCTTAGCTTTTTCTATGGCATTATCGCCATAAAACAAAACCACCCGATTTTCAGCAACAGCCTTCTCCACAAACTTGCGACAATATTCCGCATCAAGTGATGTCGCCAAAACAAAACACTCCTCATCCATTTTTTCCAATATTTGCGAATTTTCGCTATCCACGCGTATAATAAACTTTTGCATAAGTCTTTTTGCCTCTTGTAAATCCAATGTTTAAGCCTTAATAATATAAAGAACTATCACATTATTTTTAGAAACGGAAGTTAAAAATGGAATCAAATGCAAAATATTTTCCGCAAACATCCGCTGCCTTGCAGTCTTTAAAAGAAACCGCCGCATTGCTGGATGAAGCTGCAAGCGAGAGCGTAGCTAAAAATAATGAATTAAATGACAAGCTGACAACTTTGCGCCAACAAATTAATGAAAAAGTTTCGCGTATCGATTCTGTAATAGAAACCCTAAGCAAGGCGGTGAAATAATGGCACAAGTAATCATCACCATAAACTACCGCGAATATGCAATATCCTGCGACAATGGGCAAGAAATTCAGATTATGAAACTCGGCCGTATGTTGGATGAAAAAGCAAAATCACTGATTTCTGCTTTAGGACACATTAATGAAAATCAACTTCTGGCGATGGTCGGATTATTGCTGGCCGATGAACTAAGCGAACTCAAAAAAGCGTCTTCTGCACAATCGGCAACTGTTGCTCCCGCTCCGACGACATCCGCAATAACAGAAGCAGATTTAGCGCAACTTGACAGTGAAATCGCTCAAAGTATAAATTCTTTAAATGAAGCAATAAAATCTGTTGCAACAAAGTTGAAATCCGTATAATATGACCTATATAAATATGGGACTGCCCTTCGCGTAGAAATCCGCATGTCTTCCGGGCCAACACTATTCATTAGGGAACTGTCTCTGACAAGATCGTGGTCTTGTTATATGGTGCCCACCTTATCTTGCGGGTATCGGATAGAATGAACGATTTACGGTGTGGGCGGTCCGCCTTTTTTATAAACACACAACAAGGATATGGAACTGTTGAAAATATTATACTGCGGCGACATAATCGGACGAGCCGGCCGAAACGTTATCATCAAACACATTAAAGCAATAAAAGAAAAATACGCCATAGACGGCATCATTGTTAATGGCGAAAACGCCGCCCATGGTTTTGGCTTAACCCCATCAATTGCCAACGATTTATTAAACGCCGGCGTAGACGGTATCACTTCCGGCAACCACATCTGGCAACAACGAGAAATTTATCCTTATTTAGATCAAAACAAACAAATTATCCGCCCTTTGAATTATCCGGAAACCCTCCCCGGAAAGGGTTGGCAAATCTTAAACATCAACGGCAAAAAGTTACTGATTGCGCAAGTTTTAGGGCGTTTATTTATGCCGCCGATAAACAGCATTACCGAACCTTTGGATAATTTATTAAAACTCTATACCTTAGGCAAAAACATAGATGCGATTTTGGTGGACATACACGGCGAAGCCACTTCTGAAAAAATCGCTCTGGGCTATTATTTAGACGGACGAGTAAGTGTGGTCGCCGGCACGCACACCCATGTTCCGACCGCTGACGCGCGTATTTTACCGCAAGGCACGGGATATATAACCGATGTCGGCATGTGCGGAGATTTTGAATCAGTTTTAGGGTTTGAACCAACGGCCCCGATGGAAAGATTAGCTGAAAAGTTAACCGTTCAAAATCGCTTAACTCCGGCCAACGGCAAAGAATTAACCTTATGGGGTGTGTTGGCAGAAATCAACAATAACGGACAGTGCGTCAATATCACCCAAGTCAAAGAAACCTTTGCCAACGACTAGTCACGAGCTAATATGACCAACAAAAAAGCATCTCACCCAAATGGCAAGATGCTTTTTTAATCTCAATTTTCAGAAATTCAATTAGAAGCAAAACTACTCTTTCATACGGTAATAAAGGCAATCGTATGCATCTCCAACCGTTTGAATCTGTTCACTCATATTATTCGGAATAGAAAAATTAAAATCCCTTTCGCACTCCATAATAAACTCAATTTGATCCAAACTATCTGCTCCCAAATCATCTTTAAAACGACTTTCTCGAGTAATCTGCATCTTGTCAATGCCCAATTTATCTACCAACGCCTGATTAACCTTATCCACTATTTTGCGAATCTTTGGAGAGGAATCACTGGGATCAACTTTATAATCACCCCAAAGTTTTTTAACGCCATAAACTTTTTGCTTATCAGAAGTTTGCCGTTCAACAATTCCTGGCTTGAGGCAATAAAGAACGGAATCATAAACATCACCCAATGTTTCCCAAAAAGAATAAACAGATTTACCAAACCTGATATTAAACATTTCTTCAATATCCCTACCAAAAGATTCTCTTTTTGACGAATTAGAGGCAAAAGCTTGTTCCACCTTCATATCACGTGAATAATGTTTCTTGTCCAAATCCCCTTTATAGTAACAAGCGAACGTCACATTTACTTTCCGAATAATTTCAGGATCCTGACATTCTTCTGTCCACGGTTTAGCGGAATTTTTATTGGTTGCCGCCTTATCCGCTTTTTGAACAGTTTCATCAGCAACTTGAGGAGCGTTGATTTCAGCTACTTGTTCTTGCTTATCCTCTTTCTGCTTAAGGTAATAAAATACGGAATCATAAATATCACCAAATGTTTTCCAGAAAGAGTAAATAGATTTACCAAGCTTTATATCAAAAAGTTCTTCAATCTCATTACGAAACGATTCTCTGGACTGACGATTCAAACCATAAATATTCCAAGCTCCCATATCTCGTGAATAATCTTCCCTGTCATCATCTTCTCCTTTTTCATAATAACGAGCGATTACCCCATTTACATTATTGATAATTTCAGGATCACGACATTCTTCCGTCCAAGGTTTACCGGAATTTTCATTGGGTGCCACCTTATCCGCTTTTTGAACCTTTTCATCAGCAACTTGAGGAGCGTTGGTTTCAGTTTCTTGTTCTTGGATATCCTCTTTTTCCTTGAGACAATAAAGAACAGAATCATAAATATCACCCAATCTTTTCCAGCGAAGATAAATAGAAGCGTCTAACTTTATACCCCAAAACCCTTCAAAAGCCTTACAAAGGAGCTCTTTTCTTAACGAATTAGGATCAAAAACATTCCATATATACATATCCCGAGAATAGTGTTCCTTATCAAAATCTTTTGCATAGTATTGAGCAAACGTTTCATTTACTTTCCGAATAATTTCAGGATCATGACATTCTTCCGTCCACGGTTTACCGGAATTTTCATTGGGTGCCACCTTATCCACTTTTTGAACAGTTTCATCTGCAACTTGAGGAGCGTTGGTTTCAGCTACTTGCGATAACTTTTCCTGCGCTTCTGGCTTATCCTCTTTTAACTCCGTTTCTTGAGTTTTTTGAGGTGCTGCTTTCGGTGCTTTTAAAGATGACGTTTTCTGCGACTTTAAAGATTTAGTTTTTGGAGCTTTTAAATCTTTACCACCTGCCACATTTTCTGCAACATCATTCTGCTTTGCTTCAGCATGCGTACCTAACACCAAAACTTCCTTGTCAGACGGAACTCTTGTTTCAGATTTAGACTTTTCCTCTGAATGAATCTCCGGCTTATCAGAAGATACATCTTTGGAGTTAATTTCCGTAGGATTATCTTCAAACGAAACACCTGCCTCCGTCAACAAAATCTCTAACAAATCAGATTTTGTCTGTTCCCTGAAAGTCATCCCCAAATCATTCTGCAATTCAGTAAACATTTGTTCCGTTGCATCAATAAGCCCTTGTTTCTTTTGAGCCAGCAAAACATCGAATGCTTCTTGAGACAACCAATTAGTAAAACGATTTTGTACATCTTCCGAAACTTGAACATCAAGATTTTGAGACAACGTCAAAAACAAGCTATCGACATGTTTTTGTACTTTTTCTTTTAATTGAGTTTTTTCCATAAATAATACTGTTTAAAATGATACAATGATAAAATAATAAATTTTCTGACAAAAAAATAGCATTTGCCCAAAATATGTCAAGAAATATTTCAACCACTTTCCCCGCTCTATACAAAAACAGCCCGCAAAGAGCGAACTGCTTTAATCAGAAAACTAATCGAAACTAATGCCCAATATGTTCACAAGCCATCAACAAATCTTCTTTTTTGTAGAATACCTTATACGCCGCATATAACAAGGAAATACCAATCGCCATCTTATAAACATCATACAAAGGCATGTAGTTATTTAAGAATACGGTAATACTATCCGAACCGGAAACAATAAAATCAACCCCCGTAGAAAACAGCGCATAAAAAACTGTAAAATATGGTATCCATCCAATAGAAGCCATAAATACAGAGATACGCGGAAATTTATCATTCATCTGAAAAACAAACTTCGGTACCCAGTTAAACACGATAGCAACAACCGCCAACCAAAAACAAATATACAAAAGTCCTATAATTGCGTACGCAATTTCAGACATAAACAAAGAGATGCACAAAGCTGTCACTTGAAACATTCCGCCTAAAAGCAACAATTCATCCTTACACAACCTCATAATCCCCTCCATAAAATAATTATACCCGATATAAAAACAAAGATAGCGTCGCATTTTTGATATTCAACCTCGACTTTGGATATGCATTACCTAATTTTATTCATACTCTAGTATAGATTTTCATACATACCGACCTTCCCTATTTTTAGCCCTCCTCATTATTCCGCTACTTATCCAGAAAGAAACATATCTCTTCTTTATCTCATTCTCGCCTCTCTCCCTTTTATCTTTTCTTTATCTTGTCTTTCAATTCCCCCATATATCAACCAAAGCTCTTACCGCTATTTGCCTTATCCCCATCTGTCAAGTTCCCTATTGTTTCTTATGTTCTGCCCAAAGCTATCGCAATACTATTTTAACTCTCTGGTTAGATTTTATACATACAGACTTTCCTTGTTTTTCATTCCTCCTCATCATTTCGATACCAATCAAAATAGAAACATCTATCTTTCTCTCCTTCCCCTATCGGTTACTTCTTCCACTATATTTACAGCCCAAAAGCCACTATTTACAGCCTAGACACCATTCTATTTCCCCCTTCCCTCTAAACCACCCCCAATCTATTTCCAACACCTTTACCCCCCCAAGCCGATACCCCTGTTTTGCTTTTCCCTGTTCTATCTCTTCCCTGTTCTATCCTCCTCACATTTACGTTCTCCCCCACACATTTTCCACCCTGTACTTTCCATTTTCCACCTCCAATCAAACACACAAAAAAGGCCGGCACTTCGACCGACCTTTTTATTCTTTCATGCTATCGATAAGATTATTCAATAATCTTTGTTACACGACCAGCACCTACTGTGTGACCGCCTTCACGAATAGCGAAACGCAAACCTTCGTCCATAGCAATTGGGCAAATCAAGTTTGCTGTCATGGTGATGTTATCACCGGGCATTACCATTTCAGTTCCTTCAGGTAATTGAATTGAACCGGTTACGTCTGTTGTTCTGAAATAGAATTGAGGACGATAGTTGTTGAAGAACGGAGTATGACGTCCACCTTCTTCTTTTGTCAAAATGTAGCATGTGCATTCAAATTTTGTATGCGGAGTAATGGTGCCAGGAGCTGCCAATACTTGACCACGTTCTACTTCTTCACGTTTGGTACCACGCAACAATACACCGATATTATCGCCGGCTTCACCTTCATCCAACAATTTACGGAACATTTCGATACCGGTACATGTTGTCTTTTGTGTCGGTTTAATACCTACGATTTCGATTTCATCACCTACGTGCAATACACCACGTTCTACACGACCGGTAACCACTGTACCACGACCGGAAATTGAGAATACGTCTTCAATCGGCATCAAGAACGGTTTATCTTTTGGACGTTCTGGTTGTGGAATGTATGAATCTACTGCATCCATTAATTCAATGATGGAATCATGACCAATCTTCGGATCGCCATTTTCCAATACTGCCAATGCAGATCCTTTAACGATAGGAATTTCATCGCCAGGGAATTCATATGAACTCAACAAGTCACGAATTTCCATTTCAACCAATTCCAACAATTCTGGATCATCTACTTGGTCTACTTTGTTCATATATACAACGATTGCAGGTACGCCTACTTGACGTGCCAACAAGATGTGTTCACGAGTTTGTGGCATTGGACCATCTGCTGCTGATACAACCAAGATTGCACCATCCATTTGAGCCGCACCGGTAATCATGTTTTTAACATAGTCAGCGTGGCCTGGGCAGTCTACGTGTGCATAGTGACGTTTATCTGTTTCATATTCAACGTGAGAGGTATTAATGGTAATACCGCGAGCACGTTCTTCCGGTGCTTTATCGATATTTGCATAATCTACGAATTCAGCATCACCTTTTTCAGCCAATACTTTTGTAATAGCTGCGGTCAATGTTGTTTTACCATGGTCTACGTGACCG
>CASFSV010000049.1 GCA_949297415.1 uncultured Alphaproteobacteria bacterium | reverse complement strand
TACTATCATGAGTTTGCAACCCCATACGATAAGATACAAGCTCAGCATAATGGAGCAAACGGTTGGTATTATATCAACGACTATGCAAACTTATATCAAAGAGACAGAGCCGTTTTAGAGGCTGCTATTGACTACGAATACGAAGACATCTCATTGTATGCGAAATACAATTACCTCATTCAAAAGAATGATCCTCAGCTCTTTGACTTAGGTGTTAAGTACAAGTTCTAAACAAGTTTCCCCATAAGCTCTAGGATTTTTTCCACAAACTTAAACTTTTTTTAACCCCTACTTACTATTCTGAAAACAGAATAAGAGAGATTGAGGAAAAAATGCGAGTATTTATCTTAACAATTCTAGGTTTAATAATCACATTAAACGCGCATGCTGTTACAATACATGAACTATCACCGGAAGAAACTCGTTTTGTAGCCATGCGAGCCGATAAAGTCAACGCTCGCTCAGGTCCAAATATTCGTTATCCGATAGAATGGATATACCAACAGCAGAATCACCCTGTAGAAATCATCGCCGAATATGACCAATGGCGCAAAATCAGAGACTATGAGGGTACTGAAACATGGATACGTAAAAACCTACTAACCAACACACGCTATGCCCTCATCATAGAACAAGGCGAAAATAACATTTACGAAAAAGACAGTTTAAACTCAGATATCATCGCTCGTGCTGAAAACGGAGTAGTTGCCAAGATAAAGAAATGTGGACCATCATTTTGCCTACTTGAATTTGAAAATCATATCGAAGGCTGGATGCAACGAAGCATCTTATACGGAATAAAGAAAGGCGAAATAATAGATTAAGTCTGCATTTTTAAAATTTTGTCCAAGAAAAAGACAAAATAATTTTAACCAACCATTAACCAATGAACACGATTCGTGTCTTACAAATCAAAAGATTAACTAAAGGTTAAAAAATATATATTTTTTTTAAATTAGACTTTAAAAAAGCAAATCCTATACAAAAAAACATCTTTACAAATAAGATTTTATATGCTAGAAAAGTTCCAAGGTGTATCATATGCGCCGGTTTTTGTGCACAAAAAACATATTGTCCTAGAAAAAAAATAATAAAAATAGGACAGAGGAGATACGTATGAATAAAATAAAAAGACGTGTTAGTTTTGGACTAGGAATCATTAGTTTACTTTGCAGTCTATGCTTAGGAACAGCCGAAGCTGCCACCAGATTAACCCCTGCTCACCTATATGATTGGGCAAGAACAGGAAATATCACAAGATTACAACAATTTAAGCGTTACATAAACTTACAAGACCGTAATAACAACACGGCATTATGCCTTGCACAAAAAGCACAAGATCGTAATGCATATGCACTTTTATTAAAATTCGGAGCCAGTACAAAAGTTGCGTGTCATGACGATGATGACCCAATATGCGCCGTCATTGCCGGAGAAAAGACCAAAATACATCCAGCCGCATGGTGGTTACTAGGCGCAGGAGCAGCCGGTGCTTATTTCCTATTTGATGACGATGATGACGATCCTGAAGAAAAATGCCCTACTGGTTACAACACTTCAATCCAAACCCCTGCTGATTGCGGAACTCAAGGCGCTAGTGGTTGGGATGTCATCAACAATGGAGAAGTTGACGGCGTTTCTTGCGGAAAATGCGTAGCTAAAACTTGTGAACCGGGAACATCTACTCAAAAATGCCAAGCGGGTACATTTACTATAGTAGACAGCGAAGTTATAGAAGGTGCCGTGGGTGAAGAAAACTGCTATAGATGCACCTACGCCTGCAATAACACCACAGCCTTTGCCGATCAAGGAACTTGCGAAGCCGGTGGATATATTTGTACGAGTGTTAGCGAGAACGGACAGACCTGCTACCGCCGTACCGGTTCAGAACAATGCCCGATAGAATACCCAAGCGAAGAACCTTGTACCCCTAGCGGAAATGGAT
>CASFSV010000048.1 GCA_949297415.1 uncultured Alphaproteobacteria bacterium | reverse complement strand
ACACAAGTTTTCACATATACTCTAAAACCCTGCAATGAAGAAAATATGTGTCTGGATAAAGGGGGCTGGCTCGTTTATCAAAAAATCAGACCTATCAAATATTATGATGAAACAATTACTTATATAATCCCCTCAAAGTCTAAAAACGCTCCCAAAGATAAATTTGTAAACCCTTTGTTTTATAAAAAATTATCTCCCATATCACGAGATTCAAGACCAACCTTTTTAACGCCAACTTCTGTCACATACTATGACTTATACGGAAAAGAGGTTGTTGGAAGATGTAAAATGCTGGAAAACACACCAATGTTTGTGACATTAGATTGTACTTTTTATGTTGAAGAAACTAAAGAAACATATAGTCATATTGTTCGTTATGTATTAAAAGGCTGCAATGAGCAAAAAGAATATTGTTATGACGGTAAATGGTTTGTATTAGAAAAAATTTTTTCAAGTGGTGTGGAAACATTTGTCATAGATAAAAAAGATATGGGGCAGTAAAAACCGCCCCTTTTTATTTTAATACCAATGTTTAATATTTTGGATTTGCTGTTTAGCCCAATCATTCCGTTTTAAACTAACATCTTCTCGGTTAACATTATAAATTATTCCGTCTTTACCATACAAGTTCTTTTCAGCAATAGCTTTTCTGAGCTTAGGCCATTTTTTTTGAGAAACATTACCTGTATTGAATTTAATATTCAGTAAAACATTTTGTAATTCCGGAGGAAAAGAATCAAATTCCGGAAATTCCCTATGAAGATAGGCAACATCCTCTTTTATATGTTGAAGAAATATTTCCCATGCTTCTTCATCTGAAATTCTCAAAGGAGATTTATCTGCATAAAAAGAAGCTTTCATATTATTTTTTTTGAGCAAATTTCCATCTTTATCAACATTTTTCTTCCCTTCTGAAGTTTCGGCATCAAAGGAATTAAAAGCTGCTCTTTTTTCTTCTTCTGTTGCCGCTCGCCCATCAACTTGCCAATTTAATTTTCTGAATTGCTCCCATTTATCAATATTTGCACCAATACCTGTAGTTTTATTCCACGTCTTATCAATATAAATATGATAAATAGGTTTTTCATCATCTACTAATACAGGAATCATTCTGTCAATTAAGGCATTGCCGGTTTTAACATAGGCTGGTAAATTTGCATCATTGGCATAGTTAGCTTTATCATTTTTGGCGTATTGTGTGCCTTGAGATGATAAAAGCGAATTTCCGGTTTCTTGTGTTAAGACTTTCTGAGCCAGCCCATTTTGATTAGCCATCATATAAGCCATTGAATCTCGAATATCGGCGTTTTTCTCAATTCCCTCTAACGAGCCATATTTTCGCAACAATCTTTTCAATTCCAATTCATTATCCGCATCCACAAGTCGTTGATGTTCAAGAATATCATCTTCAAAATTATAAGAAAACGACATGATTCTTCCTTTCATAACAAAAATTAAAACAAAAAAGAGCCACGAAAAAAACATCGTAGCTCTTGGTTAAAAATAGGATTGTCCATTTGTAAATTGCCCATAAAAAAGCCCTCAAACCGAGAGCCAAATTTGGGATATACAAACACACTTACCCATTATGACAGCATTTATACCTCCTCCCGACAAGTATGTCAATACATCTGAAAATAAAACGAAAAATATTTTTGCAGAGCAAAGACAAGCATACGTGGTTTCAATAAGAATAAAAACAATTTTATTAAAAGAAATTTTTTAACTCTATCTTAATTATCTATCATATAGCCTAATTGCGGAATGTCAGACAAGCATTCTGAGGTTTGAAAGCCTCTTATACAGCGTCTATATGTAAAGACGAAACATTTACATGCCTTCAGTTTAAAGACTGGAAGGCGGTAAAATAAACCTATGCGGTGAATATACCGCACTATCTGTATATAGCTTTCAACTTCCAGTCGCTTCGTTAAGCGACTTTTTCTTTAACAATTTAGAAAAAAGGAAGTTTGATATGAAAAAATATTTAATGTTAGCAGGTATATTCACCGTTTTAGCCGGCAACACATATGCCCAATATAGCGACAATTATAATAATCGTTACAATAATGAAGAAGTCCGCTATCAACCGATATCAACTTCGGATGCGCGTTATTATAGAGAACGACAATATACCAGAAATATAAATACCTATTCACAAGATGATAATAATCGTATTCGCCCCTATATAGGAATAGATGCTATACACACAGAAGCAAGTATGCCAAACGAGTTAGAGGAAGTAGGTGTTTCAGATTCTTATGATTCATTAGCAGGAGTTATAGGAATAAAATTTAATAAGAATTTCGGAACAGAAATTTTTTACCAACAGTCAGGAAAAGAAGATGTTGGTATTTTTTTGCAAGCAACAGATATAACAACACAATTTGATGCATATGGAATTGATTTTCAAGGATATTTGCCACTTTCTCAAGAACTTGAAATACTGGCCTCACTAGGATTCGCTCAATACAATTACAGTGTAGAATTTAATGGCGCGGAATATGAAGATGATACAATAGGGTTAAGAATGGGAATTGGTGCACAATATAATCTAACAGAACATATTGCTTTGCGTGGAATGTTGCGCTACACACACATGAGTGATGATGAATATATAAAAGGAATAACAGAATTTTCTTTAGGATTACGTTTCTTAATCTAACCTTTCTTTACACAAGAATAAAGGCACCGAGTAAAGAGCTTGGTGCCTTTATTTTATATAACTTCCGCCCCAAATTATTTTTTCAGAGGATTATAAATAATTCCGGCAAAAGCACCGTTGTTAATCATAAAGATACAGTAGTTTTTATTTAAATAGGTGCGTCAGAACATTAGCAAATATTTTACTATTTTACGCTTATGATTTATCAAACATTAAGGAGAAAGATAATGCCGTGCTATTTAATCACCGGAGGCGCCGGATTTTTCGGAACAATACTAAAGCAATATTTGCTGGATAAAGGAAGCGAGTGCGTCAGTATTGACTTGGAACCGGATGCCTTTACGCATAAAAATTTTACGGCATATCAAGGCGACATTAACGATAAGGAGTTAATGGAAAAAATTTTCTCCACTCATAAAATAGATGCAATATTTCACTGTGCGGCATTATTGGCACACGTAAAAAAAGATTTGAAAAAATTGTGGCATGCTAATGTAGACGGAACACAAAACGTTTATGATTTTGCCCTTCGCTATGGTGTCAAAAAGATTGTATTCATCTCAAGTAATTGTTTGTGGGCAAAGAATTTTGATACGGAAGTAACCGAAGAAGAGACGCCCAACCCGGTGGAGATATATGGGAAATCTAAATTGGAAGGTGAAAAAATCTTATTGTCGCAACCCGATAAAATAAATAGTGTCATCTTTCGTAGCCCGACAATAATGGATGAGGGGAGATTAGGACTATTGGGGATACTTTTTGAATTTATTGATGAAGGAAGAAAATTGCCGATGGTTGGTGATGGAACAAATCGCTATCAATTTATTTACGCGAAAGATTTGGCAAGAGCTTGTGAATTGGCATTAGATGCAAATTATTCGGAAGTGTTTAATATCGGTGCCGATAATGTTAAAAGTTTCAATGAAGTTTATGAATATGTAATTAAAAAATCCGGTTCAAAATCCCGATTGTTCCATTTTCCGAAATTACCGATGATTTGGGCGATGAAAATTTGTTTCTGGCTTGGAATATCGCCATTGGGACCATATCAATATAAGATGATTGCCTCAAATTTTATTTTTGACACGAAGAAAGTAAAACAAAAATTAGGATTCGAACCAACGTTGACTAATGAAGAAATGTTGTTACGAGCTTATGAATTTTATCATAAGAATAAAGATGAAATTCTGCATCGCAAAAACGTATCGGCACATAATTCCGTAGCAAAAATGGGCGTGATAAAAATCTTAAAGTGGCTGATGTAAATTAAATCTATTCGCAATCTTTATTTAAAATTTCTGAAGCAACATCATAGCTAAACCCTGCACGAACAAGAGTACCTAAATCTTTTTGCCGCATTTCTTTGCGTATATTATCATCAGAACGAAAACAAGCTATTTTCTTTTTCCGAGCAAAATTCAAAGCAGTGTCATATTCGGAGTATTCGGTATTATCAAAAGCACGATTAACGATTTTCTCTTCGATTCCCTTAGCTTTAAGTTTTTGCTCAATATAACGACGAGATTTACCAGCACGAAGATAACTGTTGATTTTGAATTCAGTAAAGCGTTCATCGCTGACAAAATTATGAGAAATACATTCCTCAATAATCTCCTCAACCCATTGATAGGCTTGTTCTGGGGAATAATCTTTATTTACAAAAGCATACTTATCAATACGCTTTCTTAAAACATAGCGCAGATTTTCAACAGAAGTTTCATAACGCTCCAAATAATAGAGGGCAATATTACGTAGGCGAGCTTTTGTTGGTATTTTCGGTTGCGATTTTTTCGTTTTTTCTGTAAACACTTGAAAATTACCTTTTTATATACTAACTTCAAACTTAAATATATTTCTTTATATAATAGGAGATAAAAAATTGTCTAACAAAAGTTTTGATGAATGTGCATCTTTCTTAATTGATAATGGGCTATTTGTCGGTCGTATATGCCGTCTGGAAAATGTATTAAAAACAATAATAGAAAAACACGGTTATATGAAAAATGTATCAGCCGCATTGAGTGAAACAACTGCATTAGCAGTTCTTTTAGCTAATGCCCTAAAGTTTGAAGGTCTGTTTACTTTGCAACTTCAAGGAAACGGTCCTGTTTCAACGATTGTTGTTGATGTGACTTCGGACGGAAAGTTGCGTTCTTGTGCAAATTATGATAAAGAAAGATTAGAAAAAGCCTTTGCTCTACGCAAAAATGAGGGAGAAATAGAAGCCACGCCACATCTGTTGGGCGAAGGTACATTAGCATTTACTATAGATGACGGTAAAAACAATTATCACCAAGGCGTTGTAGATTTGCAAGGAAAAACACTAGAAGAATGTGCGCTAAGATATTTCAAGCAATCCGAACAAATAGAAACGATGCTGAAATTATATATAGATATTCCTGAAACGGAAGAAGGAGCATGGAAAGCCGGAGGAATCATATTACAAAAGATACCGGAATTAGGTGGAAAAAATATTGATATGGCAGAAATACCCGAACTTCGCAATGAAGCAGAAATTTTGATGAATTCATTAACCCAAGAAGAGTTATTTGATGAAAATCTGAGTTTGCAAGAAATTTTGCACCGTTTATATCATAGCAATAATCTTGTTCTAACTAAAGATAATCATTATGAGTTTAAATGTCGTTGCAGTAGAGAAAAATTATTAAAAACGCTGAGAGGATTTTCCGAAAATGAGTTGGCCACAATGCTTGATGAAAATTCAAAAATAACTGCAAAATGTGGTTTCTGTTCAGAGGTTTATGAATTTACGATTCCAGAGATAATGGAAAAACTTAACTAGTATTAAATAAGTATTAAACATTATGCACTAAAGTCCAAATATAAAAGAAGGCCTAAAGTGAAATAGAAATGGAATAAGTCTATGAATAAGTTAAAAAATATTGTATTAGTGTTTAGCAGTTTATTTATGTTTGCCTGTTCAACAACAAGTGACATTGATGCTGTTCCTTTGAGATATAGTGAGCCGAGATTTCAAACAATGGCCCCAATTGAATTGGACGTAGAGAAAGTCGAGGTAATATCAGAATTTATACCTTCTTTTACTCGCCCAAACGTAGAGCATTTATTTCCGGTATCAATAGAAAAATCAGCAAAGTTGTGGGCTGAAGATAGATTGAAAGCTGATGGATTCTCATCAAATCGTATAGCGGAGTTTATTATTAAAGATGCATCGGTAACTGAAGAAATAGAAAAATCAGAAGAATTGTTGCAAAAAGATAGATTAAAATATCGAGCAAATTTGTCAGTTGTATTGAAGATAACAGATAAGTCGAATATGTCTGCGGCAGAAACAACGATTAACGCATGGCGTGAATTAAGGATACCTGTAGATACAAAGATAGCAGATAAAGAGAAATATTGGAATGATATGGTTTATAAGCTATTTGATGAGTTCAATCAACGTATGGAAAAAAATATAAACGAATACTTAAATATGTATGTCAAAAACAATTATTCAATTAAAGAATACCAAGACTAAACAATCCCCCCCTGCAAGGGGGATTTAATTTAATTAAGGATTCGCTGCTGATTATCGTTAGCAATCAAACTAAGAACAGGGATTTCTACATCCATAATTTTATGCGAGCTATCAGCGATTTGACAACTACCGCAAAGAACTGCACTAAACTTTGAAGTTGCATAATCCTCAAATTCAAACACTTCACCAGGTTCTAACTCAGGTAACTGGCCATCAAAACCTTCTGTTCTAAGAGAGACAGAACGACCTCTAATATCTGTGATTGATATATCACGCCCCAACAAACTAATTTTACTATGTGAATTATTCTCAATACGCAGATAAAATCCCCAGCAAAATTCGTCGCCAGCGACTTTTTCCTGCAAAAGCTCATTATAAGCGGAAATGACGATTCCACCTTGTTGAGCCGTTTCATAGTCTTGAGTTGAATACATAAAAAAATCCCTCACAGTTATCTAATACAAATACTAATAGACGACTTTGAGGGAACTGTAAAAATGAATCTATGTTTTTTCAACAGAGATTACAGAACTCTGCCATAAGAGTCTTCAAAGCGGACAATATCATTTTCATCCAAAGCTGAACCTGTTTGAATTTCAATAAAAATAAGCGGCCGAGAAGAAGATGTATTTTTAATGCGATGCTTTGTTTTTTCAGGAATATAAACGGAGTCATTTTGATGTCGATACAATGTGTCATCACCCAAAACAATCATAGCGTCACCCTCAACAATAATCCAATGTTCTGCTCTGAAATTATGAAGTTGCAATGAAAGAATAGCATTAGGATTAACTGCAATTTTTTTTACACAGAAATGTTCTCCAGCATCAAGAACTTCCCAAGTACCCCAAGGGCGAGTATCGTGATCTCCTTTTTTGTAATTAGTCGTCATAATATTTTATCCTTTTCTAAAAAAATAGTCTGGAATAAAAGAATAATAGGATGTATAAAGAAAAAAACAAGTAAGAAATTTAGAGAGAGGGAAAGATGTCGGAAACTAAAAATTTTGCACTAGAGGTGATAAAAAGGATACACCATGAATTAGGTCAAGAAGATAGTGCCGACAAACTAAATCAAGTTATCAAGATAATTGCAGAAGAAAGTACGGCATTATCTGCAGATATTTATGTAAAAGCAGATGATGTAACTTTAGAGCATATAATAGGGTATCCTATCGGAGAAGAGAAGAAGGCAGAAAGAATAGGCGAGGGAGTTGTTGGAAAAGCTGGTTCAGATAATCGCACTTCTTTTGTGAAGACCAAAGAAGCATTCAAAGTTGCCAGTCCTCTAAGACGCTGGAATAAACCAGTCGGTGTTTTGTTGGTATCGTATCCCTTACCCCATGATTATGATGAAATTGAAGCAGAAACCTTAGAAACAATTTGTATGTTTCTAAGTGAATTCTTATCCTCTGAAGAATTGTCGCAATACATCAGAAAGTACATAAAAAGCCGCGGTATTGTTGCGAAAGATAGATTAAAGGGAACGATAATAAATTCAGGCTACGGATTGGGCAATGTTGTTGTTCATAGACGTAGAAAAGCTGTTACACAAATTTTTGCAAAAGATAAGGATAAAGAATTGCAAAATTTGGAGTCCGCACGTCAGAAAATGAATGAAGATTTGAATGCTAAAATAAATCAAGAAGGGATGCAGAAAGGGGAACACCTTGAGATTCTGGATGCTTATCGAATGATAGCAAACGATAAAGGTTGGTACAATCGGATTATAAATCATATCAATCTTGGATTAACAGCAGAAGCAGCAGTTGAGCAGGCTTATACGGAAATGTGGAACAGATTATCTGGAGCTGCTGATGATTATTTAAAAGAAAGATTACATGACTTACGCGATATTGCAGATAGGCTGCGCTTGTACTTAAGTGGCGAGGACTGTAATTCAGGAATGAATAATGATTACACCGATATCATTATTGTAGCAACCTCAATGGGGCCAGCGGATTTAATGGATTATGATTACAAAAAAATCAGAGGCTTGATAATAGAAGAATGTACACCAACAATGCATGTGGCAATTGTAGCAAAAGCATTGAATGTTCCTGTAATATCTGGAATTGAGGGGTTATTTAAAGATATCAAAGATGGCTCGATAATTGCGGTAGATGGAGCAGAGGGCGCTGTTTATGTAAATCCATCAAAATCGGTTGTTGAAAAAATAACAGCAAAAATGGAAGAAAAGCGCCAACAATATAAACAAATACAAAAGCTTCGCAATTATAAGAGTCGTACCAAAGATGGGGAAAGGGTAAATCTATATTTAAATATAGGAATGGACTTTGATTTTGACTATATAAAAAGTACGAATTGCGATGGAGTCGGACTGTATCGTACAGAAATATTGTTTATGTCATCAAATCAAATGCCGGACATAGAAAAACAAGTAGAATGCTACAAAAAACTATATCAAGCAGCAGATGGTAAAAAAATTATTTTCAGAAGTTTGGATGTTGGTTCAGATAAGTTATTGCCTTATTGGAACAGTATCACAGAAGATAATCCAGCCATTGGATGGCGTTCTATCCGTATAACGTTAGACAGAAGAGCTATTCTGCGTAAACAAATGCGTGCTTTTATAAGAGCTGCATCTGGCAAGGAATTAAACGTAATGTTTCCAATGATATCAAATTTAGATGAATTTTTGGAAGCAAAAGAAACATTTATGTTTGCTTATGAACGAGAAAAAAAAGAAGGATATGAATTACCGACAAAGATAAATTTAGGAATGATGATAGAAGTACCCTCTGTTGTATTTCAGCTAAGAGAAATACTTAAATATTGCGATTTCATTTCTGTAGGAACAAATGATTTATTCCAGTTTTTCTTTGCCAGTGATAGAGGAAATCCAAGATTAAATGGACGGTATGATGTTTTGTCAGCACCATTTTTAAATTTGATGAAAAAAATTATAAAAGAAGCCAATAATGCTGGAGTTCCATGCTCAGTCTGTGGAGAAATGGCCAGTTCACCAATAGATGCAATGGCACTAATAGGTTTAGGCTTCAGAAATCTATCGGTATCAAGTGCATCATATGGAAAAGTAAAAGCAATGATACGTTCTTTATCAGCACAGGGAATAGGAGATTATTTGAATAATATTTTGTCATCATCACGCAAAACATTACGACCGCAATTAAAATCCTATGCGGCGGATCACACTATTGAAATATATTAAAAAGTATGTTTTAATACGTGCAATGGAATAATTTAAGGAAGAGAAAGCTATGGAGAATACAGAAGAATTAGATATAGACATAGATGATATCGGTACGATTTTAAAGAGTAGCCGATTAAAAAGTAAAAAGAGCATGGAAGAAATTTCCAGCGAACTTTGTATCAGAAAAATATATCTGACGGCATTGGAAGAAGGCGATTATGAAACTCTTCCGCCGATTCCGTATGGCGTGGGATATGTAAGAACTTATGCTCGTTATTTAGGATTAAATCCAGAACGTGCAGTAAAATTATATAAAAATGCTTCTCAAATGGAAGAGCAAAATAATGAAGAGGAAAAAATAGAAAAAGCAGAAGTAAATAAGATCAGTGGCAAGCATATAATTGTTGGAATAGTTTCCTTATTAGCAATTTATGCAGCATGGTCATTTTATGCAAATATGACTTCAACTTCGACATTACCAACACAAAACGTTGAAGAAAAAAATACTAATATTGAAGAAAATATAGCTGAAGAAGTCACAATTACGAGTGATAGTGCTCCAGAAATTGTAGAAACCAGAGTGGAAACAGAGCCTGAGGCTGAAATAAAAGAAACAGGAATCACTAAAACTGTTGAACAAACTCCGATTCCAGAAGAACCTATTGCTGTAGAAGAAAAGGCTGAGAATAATAAAGTAGTTGTAGAATTTATCGGAGAAAGTTGGGTGGAATTAAAAGATAAGAAAAAAGTATATTTCCAAGGTGTTTATCACGAAGGAGATAAAAAAGAGATTGACTATATTGGAAATTTGTTTTTATCAGTAGGAAGACCTGAAAATGTAAAGATTTATGTCAAAGGCACAGAAAAGAATATTTTGGTTAAGAAAAGAAAAATGAATATACCATTGGATTCTTTAGATTAAAAATAAATAACATAAAATAAGGAAAAATTGATGAATTTTCAAGAAAAGCTGGCAGGTGTTGTAAATCGTTATGAAGAAGTTCAAGCATTGGTTTCATCTCCAAATATCAATGCAGAAGAACTTGTAAAATTGAATAAAGAAATATCGGTATTAGAGCCTGTCGTAAATGCAATTCATAACTATCAAACACAAGAAAAAAGCTTTAATGAAGCAAAAGAATTAATGGAAGACTCTAATCTCGATAAAGAAATGCGAGACTTGGCGGAAATGGAGTATTACGAACTGAAAGAAAAACTTCCTGAATTGGAAAAAGAAATAAAAATACTCTTATTGCCAAAGGAAGAAGATGATGAAAAGAATGCTATTCTTGAAGTAAGAGCCGGAACAGGAGGCGATGAAGCAGCGTTGTTTGCAGCGGTACTGTTTGAAATGTATCAACGCTATTCTCAAAAGCAGGGATGGAAATTTGAGATTTTAGATGCAAATGAAAATGGATTAGGTGGTTACAAAGAAGCATCAGCCAAAATCACCGGTAAGGATGTGTTTGCAAAGCTAAAATTTGAATCCGGAGCGCATAGAGTGCAACGTGTTCCGGTAACTGAATCTCAAGGACGAGTTCATACCTCAGCGGCAACCGTTGCTGTATTGCCTGAGATTGAGGAAGTTGATATGTATATAAATCCGGCGGATTTAAAAATTGATGTATACAGAGCGTCTGGTGCTGGTGGGCAACATGTAAACAGAACAGAGTCAGCTGTGAGAATTACTCATATTCCGACAGGAATAGTTGTACAATGCCAAGATGATCGTTCTCAATATAAGAATAAAGAAAAAGCAATGAATCACTTGCGCGCTAAATTATATGATACACAAAAAGCAAATATTGATGCGACCTATTCAGAAAAGCGTAAATTACAAGTAGGAAGTGGCGACAGAAGCGAGCGAATTCGCACCTATAACTATCCTCAAGGGAGAGTAACAGACCATCGCATTAATTTAACTTTGTATAAATTGGATGATGTTGTATCCGGTGAAGCTCTTGATGAAATAATTGATGCTTTAATTACAGAAGATCAAGCCCAAAGACTTGCAGAGATTGATTAGATATTGTAACAATTTGTAACATATTTTTAGAAGCATTTTAAAATAAATGATGTTATATAAACCTCAAAAGGAACTTTAAAAGAGGTTTAATATGTCTAATTTAATTAAAGTTGCAGTAATCGGCGCAGGAATGATGGGCAGAAACCATCTAAAAACATATAAGACATTGCCGGGAGTTGAATTAGTTGGTGTATATGATATTTTCCCAGAAAGCGCGAAAAAAGCTGCAGAAATGTTCGGAGTTAAAGCATTCTCATCGTTGCAAGAAGTTGCAAAAAATGTAGATGCGGTAAGTGTTGTAACAACATCTGTTGCACACTGCGAAGTTGGAGAATTTTTCTTAAATCAAGGTATTCACTGCATGATGGAAAAACCATTGGCTACAACAGAAGAAGAATGCCAAAGATTAATCAGTGCAGCTAAAAAGAATAATGTAACATTACTGGTAGGTCATATTGAACGCTTTAATCCGGCTGTAGAACAAATGGGTAAGATTTTATCTGATACCAGCAAAATTCGTTCTTTGACAGCACAAAGAATGTCAGCAGCCAGCGGTAGAATTACAGATGTGGACGTAGCGATGGATTTGATGATTCACGATGTTGAAGTAATTCAATCCTTAGTGAAGTCCCCTGTAGTAAATGTACAGGCTTCTGCAGTAAGGACACCTGGAAATGAAAGCGGAAAAGACTACATTACAGCATTGCTTGAATTTGAAAATGGCGCAACTGCAAATATAACAGCAAGCCGTATAACACAAGCCAGAGTTCGTACATTGACTGTAACAACAGATACAAACTACATTGATATGGACTTTATCAATCAAAGCATTAACGTTCACTCACAAGGACGTATGCCGTATGTAAATCAAGAAAATATTCCAGAATGGATGAATTACGGCTTAAAAGGTAGTGTTGAACAGTTGTTTATTCCGACAAATCAACCATTACAAGCAGAATTGTCTCACTTTATTAGCTGCGTTAAAGGCGAAGCAACACCGAGAATTAGTGGCGAAGATGCTTTGAATGCTCTTCGTGTCATCTGGAAAATACAAGATGTATTGGGCTTATCCAGAACAATCGCTTCACCAGATACAATGCTTAAAGTAGCTTAATAAGAAATGCGTTATAAAATAACGATAGAATATGATGGCACTAACCTCCTCGGCTGGCAAAAACAAGACGAGGGGGTTAGTGTTCAATATTATCTAGAAAAAGCATTGCATGGATTCTCACATCAAGAAATAGATGTATTTGGAGCCGGAAGAACTGACGCAGGAGTGCATGCGCTAGGACAGGTGGCACATTTTGATTTAGAAACAAAAATGGATTTATTTCATATCCGAGAGGCTTTTAATGCTTGGTTGAGAGAGCTTAAAGCGCCTGTTACTGTGTTAGAGGTAGAAAATGTTTCTTCAGATTTTCATGCGCGTTTTTCGGCCAAAGGAAGAGGATATATATATCGTATATTAAATCGTAGAGCACCAACGGTTTTGTTAGCAAATAGAGTTTGGAATGTCGGCTTTCCATTAGATGTTGATAGAATGAAAGCGGGGGCTCAATATTTGCTTGGACATCATGATTTTAGCTCGTTCAGAGGGGCTGGATGTCAGGCTTTATCTCCACTTAAAACATTAGATAAATTAGAAATAATTACTCAAGGCGACGAAATTGATTTTATAGTGGAAGCTCGTTCATTTTTATATCATCAAGTGCGTAATATGGTAGGAACTTTAAAATCAGTAGGTGATGGAAAACTTACGCCTGAAGATGTGAAGATAATATTGGAAAAGAAAAATCGGGCATACGCCGGAGCAACAGCGCCTGCATGCGGTTTATATTTGAGTAAAGTAATATATTAATCACGCTACAAAATCTTGATGTAAAGCGTTTTTAATATGCTTTATATGAAATGGAAATTTAACAAAGAATACGTCAAAACGTTGTGAAAAAGAAGAATATTGCGGATTCTTGCGGATGAAATACTGTGCCCCGTTTAGTATCCGCTTCTGTTGACGAGTTGATAAAGCAAATAAAAAATCAGAATTTCTTTTACGTTTTTTTACCTCGCAAAAAATAAGAGTTTTATTCTTTAAGGCTACAAAATCTAATTCTCCGTAAGGCGTGTTTTTCCCTCTACCGCAACGATAATCTTTCGCAACAATTCTATAACCAAGCAATCGCATATAGCAGCGGCACATAAATTCGGCTAATTTTCCGGCATTATTTGAGGTTATTTTTAAGGAGTAATGCTTTTTCATAAACATCATTTTTCTTGAGATTGTATTTTTGCGAAATGTTTTTAACCGCTTCTTTGAGTGAGAAATGTTTCATCTCCTCAATCAAAAGTGCATCAATATCTAGTGTGTTTTTTTCAGATTCTGTTTCAGAAGGGGGCGCTATAACCAAAACAATTTCTCCCTTAATTGGCATAGCAGAAATTTTTTCAATAACGTCTTCAACTGTTCCTTGAATACACTCTTCATAAAGCTTGCTTATTTCACGAACAACGGCAATTTCACGCAAGGGCATAATTTGCACCAGAGCCATAAGTGTTTTTTCTATACGCTGAGCCGTTTCATACAAAACCAAAGTTGAATTGATGCTTTTTAGTTCATTAAATAAATCAAGACGAGCTTTATCTTTGTTAGGAATGAATCCTGCAAACATGAAGCGATTCGTTGGAAGACCAGAAAGCTGTAAAGCGCAAATAACAGCGCACGGACCGGGAAGGGTGGTAACTTTAATATCCAATTTTCGGCATTCTCTGACAAGCTTATACCCAGGATCAGAAATAAGAGGAGAACCGGCATCGCTGATAAGGGCTACACTATTTCCTTCTAAAATAAGATTAATGATGTATTGAAACTTATTCTGTTCAGAATGATCCTCATAAGGAATAAAAGTTTTATTGGCGGGGATATTGAGCAAAGAAAACAGTTTTTTACTAACGCGAGTATCCTCAGCAGCAATAATGGTTGCTTCACTAAGAATATCAATAGCTCTTTGTGAAATATCTTTCAAATTACCAATAGGTGTGGCAACAATATATAAACCTGCATCTAACATGTTATAGCTCTTTACAAAAAAGTATTTTTGATTTAAATAGAATAACATAATTGTTTAATATTTTAGGAATAAAAGCAAGTGTTAAAAAAAATCGCTATATTTTTTCTTTGTTTTGGAATTTTTGGATGTAATAGCCATCTGACAAATAATCGGATAGAATTGTCAAACCAACGTTATGATATTATAGATTATGATACAATCAGCCAACCGATACCTGTGGAGGGACAACTCAATGTTGGTGTGCTGCTGCCGTTGACTGGAAAAGCCTCTAATATCGGATTGGGAATGCAAAATGCAATGTTTATGGCTTTAGACGATTTACAAAGTAATCGTTTGACCTTGAAATTCTATGACACAAAGAGTAGCAAGTTAGGTGCAGAGATAGCTGCGGAAAAAGCGATAGATGAAGGTGCTCAGCTAATACTTGGTCCGCTGATGGGCGAAGAGGTTGAAGGCGCAGCATCAGAAGCTTTGTCTGCTAATATTCCAATGGTTTCATTTACGACATCTCCACAAGTTTTACAAAAAGGCATATATAGTATAGGCTTATTGAATGGGGAACAAGTAGATAGAGCTATTTCTTATGCCGCTTCACAAGGGCGTAGTAAAATGGCATTGCTTGTCCCAGACACAAATAGCGGATTAAATATTGTAAAAGCGGCAATAATGTCAGCTATTGCAAAAGATGTATCTTTGGATAAGGTGGGATTTTATAGTGCGGAGAATGTTGATTTTTCAATGCTTGTAAAAGAAATGTCTGAACAAGCAGATTTTGATACGATTATGATTGCAGACAGCGGAAATAGATTAAAATCACTGGCATCAATGTTTGCGTATAATGATGTGATGTACCCAGATGTTTTGTTTATGGGAACATCGGCATGGGATAATACCAATTTGAGTAAAGAAACAATATTGTACCATGGCGTATATCCGATGGTTTCTAAAAGCTACGGAACGTATTTCACCGATAAATATAAAGAAACTTTTGGTGAACAGCCGAAAAGTATATATTCTTTTGCCTATGATAGTGTTTTGTTAGCATCAGTAGTAGCAGGAAAAAGCGATGAAAATATAGAAAGTACATTAACACAAAATAGTGGTTTTATCGGGGTAAATGGATTCTTTAAGATTTTACCGACAGGACAAAGCTATCATAGTCTTGAAATGGTAGAAGTAACCAAAGAAGGTCCAAAAGTTGTATCCAAAGCGGACAATAAGGATTCGGACTACATAGATAGTGAAATTGATATTCGCTATGTCCCATATGAAAAATTGCCGAAATTTTATGGAAAGAGCAGTTCTGAAGTCTTGAAGTGGCTATACAATAATTAATGTTAATAGTTGCTTTTTGACTTGCAAAATAACAGTATATAATTCATAAAGAATAGGTACAAAATGAAGGGTGCAGGGTTGTTTTGCTGCCAACTCGGTCAGGTTCGGAAGGAAGCAGCCGTAACAGTTAAAATAAGGTCTGTTACCCTTCTCCTCAAAAGATAAAAGAAATGGCAGAAGAAAATACAAATGAAAATCAATATGTCGTGCTAGCACGCAAATATCGTCCTCAAAATTTTGAAGATTTATTGGGGCAGGATGCACTTGTACAGACATTAACAAATGCCATTCAAAATAACAGATTACACCATGCTTATATTCTGACAGGGATTCGCGGAGTTGGAAAAACAACAACGGCACGTTTAATCGCGAGAGCATTGAACTGTGTCGGTCCTGATGGAAAAGGAGGTCCAACAATTCACCCATGCGGAGTGTGTGATAATTGCAAAGCAATTGCTGCTGGCCGCCATATGGATGTTATGGAACTTGACGCTGCGTCACATACAGGTGTTGATGATATACGAGAATTGTTAGACAGCGCGCGTTATGCTCCAACCAATGCACGCTATAAAGTATATATCATCGACGAAGTTCATATGTTGTCAAAAGGAGCATTTAATGCTTTGTTAAAGACATTGGAAGAGCCCCCGTCTCATGTAAAGTTTATTTTTGCAACAACTGAAATCAGAAAAGTTCCGGTTACGATTCTCTCAAGATGTCAAAGATTTGATTTGCAACGTCTGTCAGTGGAAACATTGACAAAACTGTTTACCAAAATATTAGCGCAAGAAAATATTCCAGCTGAAAGTGAATGCTTGGATATTATAGCTAAAGCAGCAGACGGTTCTGCGAGAGATGGGTTATCACTATTAGATCAAGCAATAGTGTTAAGTAATGGGAACATCAATGCTGAAACTGTGAAAAAAATGCTTGGGCTTGCAGACAGAAGCCAAACCTTAGCATTATTTGAGAAACTTGTAAAAGGGGATATGGAAGCGGTTTTGAGAGATATTTCGGAGCAATATACCAATGGTGCAACCCCAATTATAATATTGCAAGATTTGATAAATATCACTCACGACTTAGCAAAAATTAAAATCGTTCCAACTCTACTAAATTCCACAAGTTTAAGTGAGATAGAAAAGACAACATTTACAGATTTAAGCGGAAAATGCTCGTTAGCAATATTATCAAAAATCTGGCAAATGCTGATAAAGGGAATTAGCGAAATTAATATGGCACCATCAGCAGTGGAAGCATTGGAAATGATTTTACTTCGTATTGCTTATTCAGCGTCTTTGCCAACACCTTACGAAATTTTAAATGAGGTAAAAAAAAACTCTAATCTAAGTGGATATAGTGCAAATTCATCTCCTTCGGTCGGAAGTGAAAAAAAAAATCTGACAACGACACAAATTTCCCAAGATGATAGTACAATGACTACTGTTTTTAATACAGTAGAAGATTTTTTGCGCTATCTTGAAGGGGCTAAAAAGGCACTTATCGAATACTCCATAAAAAATGATGTTTGCATTAGAGAATTTTCAAATGGCCACATAGCAATGAATATTGCACCAACAATTCATGAAGATTTTATAATGAATTTACATAAATTGTTAAGCGAAGCAACCGGCAAACAATGGGAAATAGAAATAGTAAAAGGGGAGCTAGGAGAGACTATTGCAGAAAAAGAAAAATCAGCGGTGGAAGCAAAGAAAAAAAATGTTGCAGAATATCCATTAGTAAAGAAAATATTAGAAGAGTTTAAGGGTTCCAGAATAGAAACGGTCGTTCGTAAAAACCTAGACAACCTAGCTGAAGAGGAACCAGAGATTTCTGAAGAGAATAACAGTTCAACCTATTTTGAAGAAGAGGAATAAACAGATGTTAAATATACAAGGACTAATGAAACAAGCGCAAATGATGCAAAGAAAAATGCAAGAAGCACAAGAGAAATTAGCTGAAACAGAAATCACCGGAACATCTGGAAATGGTATGGTTAATGTTGTTTTAAACGGAAAGTCAGAAATGAAAAAAATTTCTATCGATAAGAGTTTGGCATCAGATGATGTAGAAATGTTAGAAGATTTAATAATGGTTGCTTATAATAACGCCCATGCGCAAGTGGAAGCTCTTGCGGAAGAAGGTATGAAAGAAGCAACCGGCGGAGTAAATTTGGGTGGTTTAAAACTTCCATTCTAGGAATATAAATGTCTGGACAATATATAGAAGATTTAATCAAGATAATTGCAAAATTTCCGTCGCTGGGCACTCGTTCTGCGCGAAGAATAGTGTTACATTTATTGAGAAAAAAGGAAACACAAATACCGCAATTAATAAAAGCGCTACAAGATGTATATGATAATATTAAAGTATGCGAGATATGCGGTAACTATGATACACAATCGCTGTGTTCTATATGCAGTTCAACTGCTCGAGAAAACAATTTACTGTGCGTTGTCCAAGATATAAGCGATTTATGGGCGTTGGAAAGAGGTGGATTGTATAAGGGAAAATATCATATTCTGGGCGGAGTTCTATCGGCGATAGAAGGTGTTACGCCTGAAGATTTGAATATGGATAAGCTTATACAAAGAATAGATACAGAAGAAATAAATGAAATAATTTTAGCATTACCAGCAACTGTAGACGGGCAAATAACGATGCACTATATTTCATCTATGCTGAAAAACAAGCCTGTAAAAGTATCAACATTAGCACAAGGTATTCCTGTAGGCGGAGAGTTAGATTACATGGATGATGGCACAATAAAACTAGCCTTAGATTTACGAAAACAAATATAGAAAAAGAGGATGGCTTAGAGCTCATCCTCTTTTTCTTCAGTAGTATCGGATGAAGAATTTTTATCAATAGAATATCCGTTGGCACGAACTGTACGAATATAATCGGGACCATATTGATTAAGGGATTTGCGTAATCTTCTGATATGAACATCAACAGTTCTCGATTCTACAAAAATATTTTCACCCCAAACAGATTTTAACAAAATTTCGCGAGAAAATACTTTTCCAGGTTCTTTTATAAGCATTTTTAACAGGCGAAATTCAGTAGGACTAAGGTGAAGTTGATGCCCATTACGAAAGACTTTTCGCTCAGATAAATCCATAGTGATATCATCAAACACAATGATTTTATCTTTTTCTTCAAATAAAGGAGCTCTGCGCATGTTTGTTTTAACTCGTGCCATTAATTCGGGCACAGAAAAAGGCTTGGTAACGTAATCATCAGCACCAGCGCCTAAACCCCGAATTTTATCTTCCTCCTGTCCTTTGGCAGTAAGCATAATGATAGGGATATTTTTAATATCAGCTTTGGAACGTATCATCTTACAAATTTCTATACCGGAAACTTCAGGAAGCATCCAGTCCAATAAGATAACAGAAGGCATAAGTCGCTCAACTTCACTAACGGCATTTAAGCCATTCGCAACAGTGGCAACTTCGTAACCTTCTTTTTCAAGATTGTAACTTAAAAGCATAGCTAAAGGTTCTTCGTCTTCAATAATCATAACTAAACTCATAGAAATTTTCCTTTCAAAGCTTTTATATTTTCAGATAAAGCACCATTCTGAAAAACAGCCGTTCCTGCAACTAAGATATCAGCACCGGCATTAACACATAAAGACACATTTTGAAAATTAACTCCACCGTCAACTTCTAATAAAACGGGGCGATGAGCGATAATATCTTTAGTTTGTTTAATTCTATCAGGAGTGTCTGGATAAAACTTCTGTCCACCAAATCCTGGTTGTACTCCCATCACTAATACTAAATCAACATAATCAATAAATGGAATAATTTGCTTAATATCAGATGACGGCTTTAATGTAATTCCCGATTTCAACTGGTGTTTTTTTATCAGCTGAAGTGTATGCTGAGGATTGTCAGAAGCTTCCAGGTGGAAAGTAATTAAATCAGCTCCCGCATCTGCATACCATGCAATACATTCATCTGGATTAGTAACCATAAGATGCACATCAAAGGGAAGAGATGTATATTTTTTTAATTCCTGAAGGATTTTAGGCCCAAAGGTAATATTAGGCACAAAATGTCCGTCCATCACGTCAAAATGAATAAAATCGGCTCCGGAGGCTTCTAAATCAGAAACAGCTTTTCCTAAACAAGCACTATCAGCAGCAAGTAAACTGGGAGCAATTTTTACCATGTGTAACTCCTTATAAAAAAACTATAATCAAAATACAAGATAAAACTTAAAGTGAAGTAAATATATCAAAAGGGGCGTTGATAAAACAAGAAAGGAGATTATGTAAGAAAGGTCCATAAATTTAAAAAGGAGAATACAATGGGAGAATTAGCGCAAAAAATATGTAAGTTAGAAAAAGATGAAATCATAAGTATATTAAATACAGCCTATGCGGAAGAATGGCTAGCATACTATCAGTATTGGCTTGGGGCAAAAGTAGCTAAAGGTATAGAACGAGCAGAAATAGCCAAAGAGTTAAAAGAGCATGGTAATGAAGAATTGAAACACGCAGAATGGTTGGCAGACAGAATTCTACAACTAGGAGGGTGTCCATTGCTAGATCCAGTAGAATGGAAAGAAAAAGCTCAATGTAAATATGAAGCTCCAAAAGATGGTAATACGGAAATATTGGTATCACAAAATTTAGTAGGAGAAAGATGTGCCATAGCCAGATATCAACAAATATGTGAAAAATGCAAAGATAAAGATATAGAAACATTTCGTATATCTGAAAAGATATTGAAAGAGGAACTGGAGCATGAGCAAGAAATGGAAGATTTTTTGACTGATTTTAAGTATTATTAGAGTCTAAAAGCTATAACCTATTATTAACCTCTTGATGATAGAAAAGATACGTTAAGAGGTTAATATAGGGAGGTAGTTATGTTGGATCGAGAATTAAAAAAGCAAATGCAACGATGGATAGATTGGTTACGTACCCAAAGAAACTATTCTCCACACACCATACAAAGCTATGTCAGCGATTTAGAAATATTTTTAGAGTATTTGGCTAAAGAAAAAGTTTCATTAAATGATTTGAAAAAAATTGATATAAGAGGGTTCAGAAATTTTTTCAGTTTACGAGCTAAAAGAGGTATTAGTAGAACATCAATAGCCAGAGAAGAGTCTTCTGTAAGAAATTTTTTCAAATGGTTAGATGATAATGGGATAATGAGAAATACTGCAATTTTTCAAATATCAACCCCAAAATTACCCAAGGTGCTGCCACGTTCTTTAGATGTAAATACGATGTTTGATGTCATAGATCAAGCCACACAAGATTGTAGTGAACCATGGATAGGAACCAGAGATAGAGCTATTTTAACTTTATTATACGGATGTGGGTTACGTATTTCAGAAGCACTATCACTTAATGTAGAAGACATCAATCATACAGAATTTGTAAAAATAAAAGGAAAAGGTAATAAAGATAGATATGTTCCAATTTTACCAATAGTTATAGAACGGATAGAAGCATATAAAAAAACATGTCCATATAAATTAAAAGAAGGAGAAGCGTTGTTTTTGGGGGCCAAAGGAGAAAGATTAACCCCTAGAATCATTCAAAGAAAGTTACAAAAGATTAGAGTAAAATTAAATTTGCCTGATAACATTACACCGCATGCATTGCGACACTCTTTTGCAACGCATTTACTAGCTCAGGGGTCTGATTTAAGATCCATACAAGAATTATTAGGACACGCTTCATTGAGTTCGACACAAAGATATACGGATGTAAATTTGGAAAAAATTCAAAAAGAATATAAAAAAGCGTTTCCAAACTAATAAAGAGGAGAACAAAAAAGCGCCTTAAAGGCGCTTTTTTCAAATGAAACGAAATTACTTCAATTTCTTTTCAACGAATTCTTCGTGCTTCTTAGATTTTTTATCATACTTTTTCATAACCAACTTCTCAGGATGAGTTCTAGGATTCTTTTCAGCAAGATAAAAAGTACCTGTACCAGCACTACTTTCTAATTTTACTTTAACTTTTACTGCTTTTGCCATTATTTTACTCTTATAAATTAAGGTTAAACACAAAAAACTTTACGAGCAATATACAATTATAATTGCTAATGTCAACAAGAATTTTAACTGAAATTTCTTTTTATTAGTTTTGTAGCGATTTTAATATCTTTCAAATTATCCCGAGTATCTGGTAAAAGGCAACTATTATCAATACCCGTACAAATCTGCGGCATTAATCCGACTTGATGGATAGATTTTCCGGAAGGTGTATAAAAATAACCACTTGTTAAAAATAAAATCTGATCATCAAGCTGATAGATATCCTGAATACTGTTTTTTCCATAAGTTTTTGTTCCGATAATAGTAGCTCTACTTTGTTCGCTAAGAGCAGCTGCAATCAATTCGGCAGCAGAAGCCGTATAGGAGTCTGTCAGAATAGCAATAGGCTTTCCCTCAAGAATATCACCGGGGGTGGCATTATAATATTTTTGTTGTTTTTTATTGTTAGAGCTATAAGCAATGATTGTACCATCTAAAAATAAGTCAGCAGTTTTTAGTGCTTCACTAAAATTCCCGCCTTTGCATCCTCTTAAGTCTAAAATAATACCATCAAGATTAGCATGGTTGGAAATAATTTTCTTAATATCATTAGAAATACCAGAAAAAAACAAAGTAGGTTTTAAATACACAATATTATTCTGATGGTCATATTTGGAAACAATATGAGCGGAAGGAATATTATCAACTCTTGAAAATTTATCTAAATAATGAACCATTGCATTAAAGACAAGAGTTTCTAAAGATTGTGAATTTTCCATTAAATCAGAAGAGTAATGCAAACACTTATTTAAGATATCCTGTGTTAAATTTCTCCATAAAACAGAATTATTTTTTTCTTGAGGCAGTGTATATGTAGCAATAAGATGATTATCATGGTATAAAAAGGCTTTGCTGTCACTATGATAAAGTTTAAAAGAATTATCAATTTGTGATAAAATTTTGAGACTACTCAGAGATATATCTTCTAAATCTAATTCGGAGGTATATTTATTTTGAAGCATATTAAAAAGTTCAGAAATCTTAGCAAACTCATAAGCATAAGCTTGCTGTATAGACATATATAAACCAAATAAAATACACCAAAATTTTTTAAGCATTTTTAGAACTCAAAATTTGCTACCAAAGCTGTATGGTCAGAAGGTTTGTTCATCATTCTTAAAGATTTATCTACAAAACAATCCCTCAAACGTTCAGCAAAGAAAGCTGTTACAAAAATATAATCTATTCTTAAACCAGAATTAGTTACAAAAGAGTTAGCGGAATAATCCCAAAAAGTATATCCTTCCACATTGGGATGTAAAAGTCTGAAAGCATCATGAAAGCCTAAAAAAGATAAAGCTTTAATTTTGTTTTTGACTTCGGTACGATAGAGAGGACTGTTAATAAAACGCTCTTCATCAAAAACATCTATTGAGTTCATCATAACATTAAAATCACCGGCAAATATAATAGGATGGCCAGATTGTAGGAGTTCAGAAGCATGCAAATAGAATTTATCAAACCAAGTTAATTTGCTGAAAAATTTAATTTGCTCCGCCTCTTTGGTGGGAGCGCAACCATTTGGAGCATATATGGAGGCAACATAAAAAGGAATTTGAGGATGATAAACTAAAATTTCAATATATCGAGCAGATAAATCTTCTTGAAAATTCGGTAAATTTTTAGCTGAAATTGTAAATTTGAATTTAGATAAAATAGCAACACCATTATATCCTTTTTGTCCTAAAACAGCAACATGGTATCCCATACTTTCACACTCAAAATAAAGAAAATTTTCGGTTTCGCATTTTATTTCTTGTAAAAATACGATATCTGGATTCTCTTTATTTAACCATTGGCAAAGATTACCGCATCTAGCTTTTATAGAATTAATATTATAGGTAGCGATTTTCATTTTGTACCTCAAAATAAATTTTTCATTACGAAACATTAACAGATACAGTATTAAATGATTGTAAACATATTTGAGATATAGTCATAACAAATGTGATAAAATAGAGGAAAAACATATGTTGCAAGGTTTCACAAATCAAAATACTGAAAATGACTTCCACCAAAGAGTTGCTGACCAGAACATTCAAAGTATAGAAGACAGACAAGAAGAAATAAGACATGCTAAAAATGGCTTTATAGGAATGTTAGCAGGAATAGTTGTGGGAGGAGTCGTAGGATGGTTATTTTTAGGCCCCGCAGATAATATGAATAAAGAAAAAGAAATTCCGGTAATCAGACGACCGGTAACAGCGGCCAAAGTTTTACCAAATGATCCGGGAGGGATGGAAATTGATAATCAAGATAGAGAGATATATCATATAGTGGACAATACTCCGAAAATTCAGGAAGAAGTAAAGATCCGTCCGGCACCAGATATGCCTAAAATAGATTTAGATAAAACAATTTCATCATCTGAAGAAATGCAGAATTTGGTAGAAAGTATCAATAATGATAATAGCTTAAATAATCAAGACTTAGATTTAAATCAAAACAATAATGAAGAAATAAGAGTCGTATCAACAGAATTATCCGGTATTAAGACGAACAGCAAAGATAAGGTGGTAATTCCGGAAAAAATAGATGACATAAAGGTAAAGTTACAAAAGACCATAAATGCACAAGCTCAAAAAACACAAACAACGGAAGAAGTAAAAAAAGAAGCCGTTGTAGACAAGGCAAAGAATAACAATTTTGCTAAAGGCACTTGGTATACTCAAATTATTGCATCATCAAGTCGTCAAGCTGTGCAATCTTTGTGGAATAATTTGTCTTCTCGACACAGTTTCATCAAAAAATATCCGTATGAAATAGAGGAAATAAAGACAGCACAGGGAACGATACTCTATAGATTAAAAGTAGGATCGTTTAAAAATCGCGAGGAAGCTGTAGAGTTGAGCAATTTACTCAAGAAGAAACAAATTAGCAGCATAATTAAGCAGAATTGAAACGATGACAAAACCGATATTGGCCGCAATATTATCCTGTAGTGGAACAGTATTAACAGCTGAAGAAAAAAAGCTGTTATCGACATATAATCCGCTAGGAATAAGTTTATTTTCTAGAAATATTCAATCACGGCAACAAGTAAAGAAGCTGATTCAGGAAATAAAAGAAACAATCAATCGCGAAAATATTTTAATAGCAGTGGATGAAGAGGGCGGGCGAGTATGCCGATTAGAAAACATAAAGGAAAGGAAATATGCTTCAGCAGAAGCTTTAGGAAGAGTAGATGCAATATACAGTAGTTATCATGCGTACTTGATTTCCGCAGATTTAAGGGATTTAGGAATCAATGTAAATTATGCTCCGGTAATAGATAAAAAGATTATACCGCAAAATAAAGTATTGGAGAGTCGCTGCTTTAGTGAAGAGACCAATAAAATTGTCGAATGTGGTACGACCATGGCATCTGCTTATATGGAAATGGGAATATGTCCATGTATAAAACATATTCCAGGACATTTTTCTTCTCTATCTGATCCACATCTGGCTTTGCCGGAAAGCTCTTTAACGCAACAAGAACTAAATACGGAGATAAGCTATATAAAGAATTTTAATCAATATCCACTAGGTATGACTTCACATATTTTATTAAAAAATATTGATTCGCAAAATCCGGCAACTCAGTCTACCAAAGTAATTACAGACATAATTCGTGGATATTTACAATTTGACAGCTTTTTGCTGAGTGATGCAATAGATATGCACGCTTTAAGAGGAAGTATCGCAGAAAAGACACACAAAAGTTTGGACGCAGGAATTGATGCAGTATGTTGTTGCTCAGGAAAAATAGAAGACTTGGTAGAAGTTTGCAAAACAGATCGATTCTTAACTGAAAAGTCGTTAATAAGATTTGCAATCATAGAAAAAATTATTCATAATAAACCTAAGAAGATTGATTTAAGCGAGATTCAGGCACGTTATGAAAGCGCATTAAAAGAAAGTTTTAATGAGAAATATTCTTATGATGCGACGGAAGTGTTACATCAAATGCTCAAGAAAGGAGAAAATTTATGATATGGGTTTTGGTTATAATTGTCGTAATAGTAATATATAATGCGGAAAAGATGCCGCAAATTATGGATAAAATAAGAGCGGAAGTTCCTCATATTGTAGAAGCAGGTAAAAAAGCTTCAAAAGAAATTAAAGAAAAGGCACAAACGGCACACCTAGAAAAAAAACAAGAGAAGAAAAATACAGCAAGCACGAGTGATAAGACGACAACAGAGAAATAGTATAAAAGGATTATCTGTAAAAAATAAAACCTCTTGAAACGAGGTTTTATTTTTTTATACTTTAAAATTATTTAAGAGCAGGAATATTTAATTGAGCAAAATCGCCTGGTTTAATTTTAACCGTAGCATATCGTAAATTTTCCGTTTCAATCATATATTCTTCACGTCCAGTAAAATAAGCAGCTAATTTATAAAAATCTCTTCCGTTAAGCTCTTGTCTTTCCCAATTCATTAAATAAAAAACACAAGCTTGGCTTTTATCAGTTAACCCGCAGCGAGGCCTGCCTGCAGGAACATCAGGATTAGCAACAATACCTTCCAACCCATGATTTTCAATAGTCTGCGACGAAAAGAAGGCTTTTCCGATAAATAAACCGATAAAGAGACAAATGCCTGCTGCAATATATAAAACATTCTTTTTAATATAGGAGGCATCTTCTTGTAAGATTTCTTCCTCTCCATCTTCATCATATTCAAAATCATTAGCGAAATCATCTAAAGAAAAAGATAAATCGGAGCCACTCTCGTTGGAAACCATATATTGAGCATCCTTTGCTCTAACAAGGCTGGTATTTTGCATTTCTTCTGATGAGACATTAGAAAGTTCATTATTAGATGATGAAACAATATTTTCAGAGGTATTGGCAATCATTTCCTCTGAAGTAATCTTATCAACATTATCTGAAAGTTGTTTTCCTGCGGAGAGAGATGAAGAAAGAGCAGCTTTATCAGTATCTGTTGCAACATTTTGTGCAACAGAAGTTGATTGAAAAGCTGGCATAATTTTATCTGGCGCTTGAGGAATATCCATTGTCGGTCTGATTTTGGGCCGTTTAATCTTTTTTAATTTAGGTCTATTCGGCAGAGAATTTCCTTGTGGAAAAGACTGAGTGTTTGAAACAGTATTTTGAGAAGAAACATCCTCCGAATTTTGCAATAGAAAACTATCTAAATTATCTTCACTCATTTACAAACTCTCTAAATTCTGTTCTTAATTTTCTCATCAGTTTTAAGCATTCTGACTAATCTCGGAACAATAAACACAATAGTTTCGGTTCCTTGAAAAGCAGGACCAAAAATTTCACTAGGCAAACCAATAATCAGAAAATTTTCACCTAATTGATTTCTCACTTTAAATTTAGTGATTTCCCCCTCTGTCGTATCAAGAGTTACCTCAGAATAGATACGATTATTTTTTTCTAAGGAAGCGCGAGCCAAAATAGATAAAGAATATTCCATATTATCTAGTTTACCGCAACGTCCAACATCAAAACGAGAAAACCAACGTGTTGGGACAACGAAACGTCCTTCAGAAATATCTTCTATTGTAGCATACTTACTAACAAACTTTCTCAGTTGTTCAATAGATAAATCATTAGTAACGGTTAACATACGACCGATAACTCCAGTTTGTGCTGTAGCTATAGTTCCGAATTTAAAATCTTTAAGTAAATCATTCCAAACAACTCCACAAGGCTCCTTAGGGATGACTCTAAAAATACTGACATCATACATAATCATTGCTGGATTATCTTCAAAATCTGCAATCAGCTCATTTATTTTATTCATGGTTTCCAGATTAGTCTCAAACGAAACAGTATAATCACGCCAGTTAGTAATAACATCAGTAATTCCAGCACCTCTCAAAATATCTAAAAAACCAAGTAAAAGAGTTCTGGAACTTGGAGCATATAATGTAAAACTGGCTCGACGACTTAAAATAAGAGAATTCATCTTAGCGTCATATCTATAAAACAAATCAGCAGAACGAGCAATCATATCAACAACTTCTTTGAAGCTACCGTTTAAGTTCTTTCCGTAAAGATTAGGATAAGGAGCATCTTTAGCGACAAGAGTAATATCGGCTTCTTGAGTGAGTTTAAGAAGAGCTTGCTCAGCAGGAATATTATCAAAAGTAAAATTTCTAACCTCAAAATCAGGAAGGGGATCATTAACATCATTTCGTTCAATTCTAAAAGACACATTATTATGAGGTAAAATTTGTACCATTTCCTGTGTTTTCCAGTTAACATTACAACGCAAAGGTGTTTCTAAATCTAAATCATTAGCTCTAAAGGTTGTTCTGAGCATATAAGGATTTTCTTGAGGAAGAATAATAAAATTATCAGGAGAGCTACCATTGACAGCAGTATTTGTAATAATAGTTTCTTCATCACTTTGATAAGCATTACATGCGACAAAAGATAATAAAGAAAACAGAATCACAAGACTTTTTTTTCGCAAACTGAATTTCACTTTATTCACCCTTACTTTCATTATTTTCTTCTTTTTCAATGAGTTTTTCTTGTTCGGCCATTAATTTGGCAACAACATCATCAATACTTTGTCCAGCCCCTTTCGTAGGATCGTCAGCCTGGTTGGTAAATCCTCCAAAAGCATCTTTTGCTGCACTTAAATCTTCATCTTTTTTTGCTGCCATATCAACAGAAGCATTTCTCTCTAATTCTTGCTTATATAAACTCAAATTTTTCTTTAAAGCATCAACGCCACCTTTAATTTTTTTCTCAACAAAAGGGTGTAATTCACGATGCTCAATAATATAATCACCGGTTTCGCATAGTTCTGTTAAAACATCTATAATGTAGGGATAAAAGGGATAATCTTCAACAGCAATATTTCCTTGTCGAATACATCTTGCTGCAATTCGAGAAACAGTACGATCGTAATAATCTCTGATAAGTATATAATTATCTATATACCAAAGAGATTCTTTTGTAACAGTCAACTCTTCATTATCAGCCATAATACCCCCTTATTACACATAAGATAAAGAAAACAGAATACAATGTAAAATATTTTTTACTTTTTATTATCATCTACATTAGCATCATTACCATCATCATCTTCAACATACTCCCATTCCCAATCTTCGTCATCTCCATTTTCGGGAATTGGGTTTCCATCTTCATCAACATACTCCCATTCCCAATCTTCGTCATTTTCGGAGGTTCCTTGATGAGATGAAGTGTCAAGAGACGAATTAGTATTAGTTACACCAGAATGCGTTGGTGCATTGGATAAAATATCATCATAATTATCTTTTCCGACATTTTCATCATCACTATAATCGTCAAGTTCAATAGGTTGGTCTAAGGAAGATATATCAATATTATCGGAAGTCAGTGCTTCACGAATTTTATCAAGTTGAGAGCTGTAACGGCTTTGAGTTTGATTAAGTTCATTGGGCTTTGCTTCTTCAATGGAAAGATTTTCATCATCAGCACCAGCAATATTTACGTTCGAATCTATAGATGTATTATCAAGAGGTTTATCCGAAGATGAAACATTATTTCTGTCAGCCATGAACGCATCCAACGGAGAAATACTAACATCATTATCAACAACAGATGAATGATTTTCATTGATATCTATTGAATGATTGCTGTTATCCTCCATAAGTTCATCAAGTCTGGATATCGAAGTATTATTATCTTGAACTTCAAAACTTTGTGCCGATTGTTTAGTAACATCTTCATTTTGAACATTACTTTTTATAAAAGCTTCTAACAAAGGTTCATTAACATTGTTATCTGCAGTAAAAGATTTTTCATTATTATCTGACGAAATGTTGTCACCATTCTTCATGAAAGCATCTGATTCTGAAACAAAAGTATTATTATCTTGAACACCGATATCTTGTAGGGGGGTGCCGGTAACATCTTTATTTTCAGTACTATTAGCCATAAAAGCATCTAGCGGAGAAATATCATTTGCGCTACTATAACTTACAGCATCGGGAACTGATTGAGTCATAGAGGTAGACGGTTGGTCAGTATGATCTTCCATGAATGAATCTATAGATACCGAAGTATCTGAAGCTTCATTAGCATAAGTATTGGTAGAAACAACAGAGTTTAGCTCAGATATGTTGTTATCCTCTATTGTTGTTTCAAAAGAAGAAATAGCCCCGCTATCATCATTTGGTACTACTGAATTAGATGCATAAGTTTGTTGATGAATATTCTCGGATAGAGAAGATTTTTCATCATTTGGTAAAATAACATTATCAAGATGAGGAACCCCCATATCTTGATTATGTTCTAAAGGTTCTGAAGTTTTAGATTTTGGATAAATATTTTCCGCAGTTGAGGGCGTATGAGGTAAAGCGAAATCTAAATCATCATCAAACTCAGTAGAAATATCATCTTCATCAGTGTTATTATTTTCAGGATTACTTATATTTTCAAATCCCATAGATGAATCAAGTCTATCCTCAGTCTCATCGGAATCAGAGAAAGACGTATCAGGAAGAGCAAAATCTAAACCATCATCAGCAACATTTGAATAATCAGGATTTTGTATATCCGAAAAATCTGGAACATCATCAACAGAAGAGTGTTCATCATTAACGTCTGTCAAAATAAAATCCAAATCATCTTGAGGAAGGAGAGCTTCATCAGAATCTTGTTTAGATTTGAAATCTTGTAGATTATCAGAAATTGTCAAATCAGACTGTTTTTCTTGAGCTGATGACATTGAGGAATTTGAACTATTTATAATATTTCTCTCATCAAGATTATCGGTATCAAGAGGTGGAATATCCAAACGGACGTTATCAAAATTATCTTCGTGCTTAAAAGCCTTATTACGAATAACGCCATCAAAAGACGGAACTTGCTCATGACGGATATGATAATCTTCAGAATAGTCATTTGAATTGGATTCCTCCACAGAAACAATAGGTGTTTCAGCACGAGAAACACTCGGACTAACTACCGAAGTAGCCGTGCCAACAACTTGTTGTGGAGCTTCATTTAAAAATTGAGTGTCTCTAATTTTCTTTTGTGACTTTTTCTTTTTTTTATGTTCAAAATCTTCTTGCCAATTATTAGTTTCTGAAACAAAAGCACCTTCATCGTCTTTTGAATGAATAACAGTTTCATGAGTATCTGCTCCAGAAAGACGCTTCTGCTCAGCAGAAAAATCCCGAGATATATTTCCTGACTTGATAGTATTAGTAGAGGTATTATTCGTTGTTGAAGCTATATTAAAATTCTCTGCATTTTCAATATGAGAATTTACCGAAATAGGAGCTTCAGATGAACGTGTTTCAATAACAAGTTTTCTGTCTTGTAGGCTCTGCGCACAGAGTCTAAACAACTCTTGCATTTTTTGCAAAGAGATATCCAAATCGCTGGAAATTTCCTCTCTAAAACGTTGTAAACGCTTCTCAACATTTAAGTATTCTGATATCTCTGCGTTTTTCTTATTACTGGCTGTATAAAGGCCTTCCAAAAGTTTTGTAATTGAAGCTTGTGAAGCAATAATTCTATTATTAAGGTCAGCAATATCGGTATCATCTCTGTCACGAGTAGCTAAAATTCCCTCCAAGATACGAGAAATAGAAACCTGAGAAGCAATAACGGAGTCTGTAATGCTGCGAGTTTCTTTTAAGACATCAAGTAAAGATGCTCGGGAGGTACGAATTTCTTCAGCAATAATATCGAAAGCATTGCCAAAATCTGCGGTAATAGTGGATGCTCCGCCCGATGTAGAAATTGGCGATTGAGGAAGTTGTTTAAAAGCATTAGCAAGAGCCTGCGCTAAAGCATCTGCAAAAGAAGCATCAATTGTGATATTTCCTGCGACCGCCTGAACAACGCCATTAGAAGCAACTGATGGTGTATCAGTTTTGCCCGCTCCTTCGTCAAAATCTTCTCGGTTAGCTTTAACGAAAGCGATTCCCCGTTCGGTTTTAACTTTTTCGATATGCTCAACAAGCAATCGACCACCAGGCATTCTTTTGAAGAAATCAGTAATATTCGTAGGTAAAGCCAAAAGTTCGTCATCAAATTCATCTCTTTTAGCTTTATTAAAAATATGTACCTGTCTAAAGATATTCAGGTAGCGCTGAGCAACAAGAATAGGAGCTTCTTCGCCGCTTTTATCGCTACCGAATTCTACATCATTTAAATTTTCCACAATCCCAACCTTTATAAAAATGATTAACGAGAAGAATCTCTATAGAATGAAAATTAAAAAAATTACAAAGCGATATCAACAACCTTATGAATTTTTTGAAAATCATCATTACTAAAATAGATTCTTTCTTCAGGATTCCACATTAACCCATAGAGTTGTCCAGTTTCATCTTCACGCATACTGACGACAAATGCTTCTTGTTCGGTTTTATAATAGAGAGCGATATCACCAACACTGGCAACTTCACTGGGAGCAACAAACATTACAGCCCGATTAGATAAAATAGAACCTAATCTTCTGGTACATAAGCTGACACCATAAACATCTCTTTTGTCAGATAAATTAGCAGGTTTAATTGCTTCTTTTGAGACCAATGACTTGTCCACGACAATAGAGCCATTCGCCCCAGAAGCGCCAAAAACAGGAACTTTCAAAGCTTCTAAATCAATATAAGAATTACTATGGTCATTAGCTGCACGAACGATATTCTGTACTTTATATTTTGTATCATTATGAGCAATAATTTCTTCTAAAGCACCTGCGGCATCAAGTTTTTTAATTTCTTCTTTTAGCGCATCGACTTCCATCCCTAAAGCTTTTGCAATACTTTTATATTCTTTGTCAGAAACCTCACGTTGTCCCATTTCAATACGATGATATACAGACAAAGTCATATCAGCATTTTCAGCCACTTCAATTAAAGTCAAAGACTTTTCATTTCTAATATATCTGAGTGCAGCTCCCAAAACTTTAAGACCGCTGCTTTTATTGATTTCTTGACGACGTTCTTGTTCTTTTTTCCAAGCCATAACAACTTCATGTTGAGAATTTTGTTCATTTACATATAAATCCTGCAAAGAACAATCTAAAACTTCAGCAACCAAGATAAGCTGTTCCTGATTAAGTCTTCTATAGCCTTTTTCGATTTTAGAGATAGCAGAAAGACTAATGCCCAATCTATCAGCTAGATCTTGCATAGAAACGCCACGCATTTTACGATTAATTCTAATTTGGTTCGGGAATACAATTTCTTCCATAGCAATACACCTCACATGAAAATAATTTTACTTAATAATAATATTGCCAAAAAAATATGCAAGTCAAAAAAGCTAAAATTCCTCAAATACGTATAACTTTTGTCAAAGAGGATAAAAAGAAAAAATACGGAGAAAAAGCAAAAGGATAAGGTTAAATGCTTAAATTTAAACAAAACATAGAGTAAAAAGAGAAAAAAAGACAAAACCAACTATCTCTAATGAAAAAAAGAAGTCGGTTTTGTGCAATTAGAGAAGAAGCATATTAAATAACACGCCCAATAGGGTGACCAGTAAGGTCATAAGCGATTCCTCCGCTAACAGTACCTATATTTGAGCCATTATTTCCGGCAATAGTACCACTAGCATCAACTCTGCCAATAATATTACCATTATTATCTGCCACATAGAAACTATCCATAGTCCAATCAATATCAGAATCTGTAAGTTTATTAGTTTTTTTAATTCTTCCCTTTGTAAGAATATCATCATGTACATAATCCCGAACATTTTTTCCTTTAATAGTTTGAACCCCTGCTAAATCATCTAAACCAAAGAGTAAGTCACCTTTATAACCATCAAGCCCTGCAAATGTCGGATCCATGTCGCGAGCAATATCACCATTATTTTCTATAATCTGGTTGCCATCAATTTTATCCGCGAAATGGTCATGACCTTGCTGGGCAAAAGCAGAAAATTTATAAACAGTTTTTTCACCGACAGTTTTGGCAGCACCTTTGCGCAAATCACCTTCAGTTTTATAACCGGATGTAGAAATATTAACAAGACCATTATCAAAAATAGTTTCGTACTCGGCTGTATATTTATCATTTATAACGGTTGAAGATCCACCATGAGAAAAAGTTTTAGTTCCGTCAATATCTTTTCGAACACTCTGATTGATATCAATAGTTTCCCTCTTAACAAGTCGCGTACCATGCTTATCTCTTAAGGTGTGCCCATCTTTGTCCTGATATTCAATAATTGTTTCATTTTTATAAAATTTAGTTACTTTTAGATTATGTCCTTTAACCACTTCAATTTGAGTATAGTAAATCTCACCTGTAGCGGCATCAATATTACTGGCATAAATTTTATTTCCAACTCTAGCCATCTCTCCGCCGGTGGCTGTAGGCGATGTACTTGAAGCAGAAGTTATTTTATTTTGAATATCCATCATTTTTTGTATATGTTTCATATATTTGCGAGATGTATCCTGCTCAACTTCAACACCATTTTGATCATATATTTTTTTTGTCTTAGCACCAAAGAAAAGATATTTTCTAGCTTCTCGCTCATAAAATCTCTGACCGGAAGCGTCAACTTTAGCAGTATAAGTAACAAGTCCACCTGGCAATTTTGCTACATAGCCAATACCAGGAACCGCTGCTCCTGTTGCTTGAATAAGAGAGCTAACAGCGGCAATGTTAATTGCCCTTCCGGTACGTTTTCTAGCTTGATTAACATTATGACCAAATTTCTCAAATCTATTTCTATCGCGTTCGCGGTGGAATTGCACAGCAACTTGCCCTGTTGCTGGATCAATTTTCATACCGAAACTCGTAGTTTTTCCTGTATTATCTTTTTGTTCGATATGAAGGTTAAAAGGATCGTTAGGATCAAATTGTATATTACGAGAATAGTAATAAGCCCCAATATCTTTACCGGTTTTTTTCTTAATAATTTCGACAGCAAGTTGGGACATAAGGGCTTTTTTATATTCAGGATCTTGAGCTAAAGGAGAGTTTAAGAGAGTTTGCACTGCGCCGACATTGATTTTTCCGGTAGCATCATCAATAAGATGATTCTGCATAAATCCATGTTTAAATTTAACTTCACTTTTAATTTCCCGTCCAGAACCACGAGCATATTCTTTCTTAATGGTGGAATATTTATCAGAAATCATAACATGACGTCGCCCGGTAATTGATGTAAATTCTCTACGTAAAACTTGAGAACCATCAGCATTACGCTGAGTTTGAAATTTCATACCAGCAAAGCTAATAGTTTTACCACCAGAAGCATTGGCACTACCAAACGTATTAACCCCCGCCATAATTCCTCGACGAACACCGGCCTGAACACGTCTTTTAGTTACTCTTCCTGCGGTTTTAGCTGCATTACCGGCAACACCGACACCCCAATCAGCAGCTTTACGAGTTTTTTCGTCAATAGTATTTCTTACAGCAGCACCAATTTTGCCGGCAGCATTTAAGCCGGAGCCACCGGCAAATTGTTCTGCCAAATCAGCAATAGCCGGCATATAAGCCCATCCAATAACTAAAATAAAAATAATTTTAAGCATATTAGGTCCATAAAAAGCAATACCTTGATTTGGATCGGAAAAAACTTTTTCAGGATCCGCTAGACCATTAGTGAGAGCAGCCCCTAAAAGTTCCCCAATATATCCGAGAATGCACAAAATTAAAATTGCCATAAACATAAATACAAACAAAGAGTTTAATAACCAAGAAAAGACCTTAGATAAATAACTTTTAGTACCGCTGAAAGCATAGCCGCAAACAGCAAAAGGTAAAATAGCCGTAGCAATCCCAAATTGCAAAACAGCATCCCCCATAACCCAAGGGTAAGTAACCATGAAAAAGACACCAGCAATATAAAGAATAATTCCATCCAAAATAAAAACAGGATTCGGCAAGAGATGGAAAACTCGATTAGGCCCATTACCTAAACACAAAGCCCAATTTCCGAATTCGAATAAAGCATTTATTTTGCGTTCGATATCTTCCACAGCACAAACGATAGATGTGCCCACAGCCATAGGCAATCCTCCTTCGCTACCAGAGCCAGGATTAGCAGAATAACCGATAATATTACCAGCATTTGCACAAGAGGTTCCTCCTGATTTTACAAAAGAAAATCCTGTTTCAAAAATTGGAGTCAATGTTAAGTTCAGGATATTATAATAATCCTGAGTAATAATGATATAAATAGCAATACAAACGAAAGTTTTTTTGAAAATATCATTTAACAAAGCACTGGGATCCTTAGAGCCCATAGCAGCAATATTGCGCAAAATTATTAAAGCCAAAGAAACAGCCAAGAAATATAAAATAAGTTTTCCCAAATCAGAAGAGAAAGTTTGGTAAGATTTAGCTGCGACAAGACTGCTTGCATTAAAGATAGTCTTGAACATAGGGCAGAACAGACAAAAAGAAGAATCCATAGATGGAGGCGTACAGTTATCTTCAGTATCAATACCTAAAATAGCCGCCGCCGCACGTCCGGCAGCATCAAGAGCAGCATCTTTAAAAGCCTGCCACCAACCTGCTTGAGCAGGAAGGGCTGCCAAACAAATAAATAAAAAGATAAAGAGAGGAGCACCTCGGTAAATATATTTTAACAATCTATTCATGTTATCCACTCCTTACTTTTTCGTTTTTGCAAGTTGCTTACCGTAACGAGCCATAACACCACCCATAAAGCCACCTTTACTATTTCCTTTACTTTCGATAGCTTTACCTATTTGGTGTTTAGCAACATCCTTACCAAATTTAGTAGCTTTGCCGATAGTTTTTTGCTTAGCCAAAGCAATAACTTGTGTCATTTTTTCACTCATAGGGCTTCCGACTAAAGCTCCGTCAAAGAAGTGAGAGCAAAACTCATTAGCCATAAGCGGAATAATACGTATAGCAACAATGTAGGAAATTAAAACTTTGAGAAAAGTCAAGGTAAATACGCCCAAATTATCGCGAATAATATCAGATTTATCTTCATCAAAAACCTGTTGAATAGGAATAGGAGCGCCAGAAGGATCAACGAAAGCATTTTGAATAATAGTCACAACAAGTTCTGTTCCGATTAAAATTCCCAAAGGTAGGAAGATGAATAATCCTGTATAATAGGCAATAGATTCAACAACAATTTTCAATTTCCCCTTAGTCCAAGCAAATGGCCACAGCGCCAGAACAATCGGTAATAAAACGATAGATAAAGACAGATTAAAAGCAATATCAAACATATAAAAAGATGCTATAATAGAAATAAAGAAACCCAAGACATATAAAACACAACCACTGACAAAAATATCAAGAGCAACCAAATAAAGAGTGACACTGAAACCTTCTATACCAATTTTAACTTGAGCAGCTTCGCCATGCAAAGAATTACAGATAAGCATATCACCGATTTTCATCATTTCTTTAGAAGCATCGCTAATTGTTCTAGTCATTTTGGAAATACCGTCAACAAGGCTATCCATAGCCGTAATTTTAGCACCACCAACAGTAATCTGAGGAGCATTATTTATCCCCAATATTTGAGCAGAAGCTCGGGAGGGAATTGCACAAATTATAAATAGAATAAGGCAAATATGAAGAATATATTTTAACATATCACCCTCCTTAAAATCCTGTAGCCTTAGAAAAGACAGTACCAATGTCAAGACCGATACTCAATAACGGATTAACAACATACCCAACAATAGAAGCAATACCGGAATCAAGCAAGGCGTATATAAAAGCCACTTTAAAACAGAAAGTAAGTAACCCATCAATAACTTTGGAAGGATCTTGCGTTGTAAAAGAGCCGAGAGTTTTTAAGAAATATAGAGCAATCCAAATACAAGCCCCACCTCCAAGAATAATTTTTGAAAGAGCAATGGTTTTATCAAAAACAGCATTAGCCACTTTAGTCATTGACATCATAAGAGTATAAATAACGTCGCAAGACCAGCATCCAGCTTCTACGTATTTTTTATCAATTGTATCGGATTTGCAGTAGCAAAGATATTTTTCCTCATCACTTAAATCGCTACAGTCTGTTGTTGCCGCCCAAGCGCAATCAATACAAAACAAAACAATAAGAAAAAAGCCGACCACAACGATTAGTTTATGGCAATACAAGAAACAAAGCAATTTATTCATCAATCTAGTCATCATTGTACCCCGCCATAGAATTAATTTTAGAATTAATCTTACTTTTTATAGCTTTAACACTATCCAGAGCTTCTCTTGTACCTTGATACTTTTCCATTGTATTTGTAATTGTTCTAGTTACACCTGCGGTAACAGAACCAAGAATAGCAGCTCCGGCACGTTTAGCCGTATTAATCGCAAATTGAGAAACTTGTTTTTGAAATTCTAATCCTCTACCGCCACCAATAAATTTATCAGCAAGAGTACAAGCCAGACCTGGAATATTGATGACCAATACGGCAATTAGCCATAAAGAAAGCAAAACAGGACCTTGCCCAGCTAAATTTGTTTCGGTAAAGAGAGCATTTTTAGCAAAAAATTCCAATATAAATTCCAAAGAAGAAATAGATATTGAAATCAATGTACCTAAAAAGAGCATGATACCTGAAGAATTCAAGAACATTTCAAATCCATGTTTACTCCATTTTCTTGTATAACTAAAAGGTACTCCTAATATTAAAAGCGGAAAGAGAAAAGCAGCAAAGTTAAGTCTAAATAAAGAGTCTACAAGAAAGAAGATAAATGCAAATTTAGCAAAGGTATAAAGAGCCATCATGGATAAGCCGACAAACATAGCTCCTAAATCTAAAGAAGAAACAAGTACAACCCCAATACGAATTCCTCCGTTTAATCGGTCACTAATCATACACGCCATACAATTAGCCATAGGTTTAATAGAACCACTGAGATCACTAGCTTTTAATCCAGAAGTTGAACAAGTATTATAATTACTAGAGAACGTAATTGTCCCCATTTCTTCGCCCAAATCAATCGTTTTATTAGGTTCAATTTGCTCTAAAATATTTGCTCCAAGTTCAATAATAGTATTATAAATAGGAACAACAAAAGTACTAAGCGTCCAAGAAATTAAAGCTGAACTGGAAGCAGCCCAAGCGCAAAAGGAACATAAAAACAGTTTTTGAATAATTTCCGTCCAAATTTCTCCTAGATTTTCTTCTTTAAAAGAAGGTAAAATTTTGAGTAGTCTAAAGGCTAACCAAATAGAAAACCCAATCATAACCACAAGAGGACCGCCGCTTGTAACTTTTCCGGCAGCATCGCTAAACATATTATTAACTTGGCTAAGTACAATATCTATAATTTTGGTTTGCCAACAAGCAGCTTGGCCAGCGTAATTACCCTCAACGCTGGAAGATTTATCTTCATCTTTATCACAAGCGCATAAGAGAAGGGTAAACACAACGCTAAACATTAAGCGAAATGTTCTTGAGGCAAAAATTCTATATATCCAGTTTCGTATCATCATTTTTTTACCTCTTATGCCAAAAGGCTCGATAGCCTTGTTTACCACTACCAGTTAAAAAACCACGAGCCGCCTCAACTTTATTACCAGCCCATCTATAAAGTTTATCCGCGCGTGTAACTCTTGCAGCAACATGACCGGCATATTTAACACCAGAACCAGCCCAACCTCCTGCCGCTTTTCCAATTTTTTTACCCCCTTTAACCAGAGGTTGAGATACCGCAGCACCAACTTGACTACCGACGCTAGTTAAGCCTCCGGTACCAGATATTTTATCAGCTAATTTTCCAATTTGAGCAGCCATTTGAACAATAACGCAGAAACAAACAATTGTAAGAAGTAAGGAACCATTACTCCACAAATCTTTAGAGAGCTCTTCAATTTGATTTTCATCCAAACGTGCATTAAGATCAGTCATAAAGGTATTTAAGGTGCTCCCACCACTTTCTCTTATAGCGTCATCACTCATACCATTGCCATTTTTACCATCCACACCGATACTAAGATTTATAAGTTGAATAGTAAGACCTAAGACAATTCCCAACATAATGAAACTAAAAAATACATTTAAGAATATTTCCCAAATCTTTTTAGCATAGGGCATCGTAATACCAGAAATAGCAGAGGCAACACCAAAAGGAAGCATAATAGCTCCAAAAGCAAGACGAATAAGTATATCTACAATATAAAAAGAAACGCCGACAACCAAAACCCACCCAAAGATGAATAAAATAAATCCATAAACTAACATTAACCAGTACCAACTAAAAATACTGTCATGAGTAGCATTACAAATCATGCCCTGACCAATAGCAACAGTTTTGTAGACTTCATCATTAAACTGTCTGACAGAAGCATTGACCATTTCAAACATAGCATCGTATCCGGTTCCAGCACCATCAGGATATGTTACAGGCGCGTCTGTAACAGATAGAGTCTTTCCAATTCCCAATCCAGCTTGTAAAAGAGGGGAAATAATTCTGTCAACAAACCATGTATCAGTTAAAAGAAAAGCGATAACAGCCATTTTAAACATAAGTAAAAGAACACCACGTTTATCACCTGTTAAGAAATCAGCAGCGTTTTGTTTTGTAAAAGAACCAACATTTTTAAGAACATAAATAGCAATATATATAGCTGCCGCTAGAGTAACAACAGGAATCAAGTCTGCAGCAAATAAATTCCAAGATGTTTTAGCAGCTTCTGCAGAGGCCTCTGTAATGATTGAGAACAGCCGACATAAGAAGCAATTACCGTCTTCAGGACTTTTACATCCGGTACATTGAGTACTTATACCTTCATTAAGATAATCTTGCACGGTAGGACAGGGTTCCTCATCTCCGCATGCGGAAAGAAGCAAAACCAATCCCAAAGGAGCAATATATTTAAGTCCTTTCAAAAGCTTCTCTAAGAGATTATGTCTATTAAATATTTTCATGACTCAATCCCTCATCTTAATCCAACATACCTTTTAATTTTGGCTTTAATATTTCGTCCCATTTGCCGTACCTGCATACCACGTTTGCTTTCAGAAATTCTTCTGCCGGCTTCAAGTCGAGCAGTATCCGCAAATTTAACTCCTTCTTTGGCCAATTTACCAACATTTTTCTGTACAAATTGAACAGCTTGCCCGCTAGTTTTTTGCGCAAGTTTACCAACAGAGGTAGAAGAAGACACTTTATCAGTAATAGTTTCAATTTCCATAAATAGTTTAAAGGACACCATGCAGCAAATAGAAGTTAAGATAAAAGAACTAATTTTAATTTCTTCTGCAATTTTATCCGAGTCAGAATCGTTTAGCGGAGTATCTTTACTTAATAATGTACGAAGTTCTTCAGTTCCCTCAAATGAAGCCATAATCATTTCTAAAATAAACTCTAAAATCATTCCAAGCATAACGAAGTTAAAAAAGACATTAACAAATAGATTCCAAGTTTTTTTAGTATAGACAGAAGTAAATTTTGACACACCGCAAGCAATAGCCATAGGCAACAACATACATCCAACAGCGAGTCTAAATAATACATCTAATAAGTAGAAACCTGCGCCGATTAAAAGAAACCAACCAAAGATATACAAAACAGCTCCAAAGGGTACTAAGTTAAAATGCCAATCTAAAACGTCCTTAGGTAAAAAAGCTAGACACATAAGCAAACGTCCCAGAGCAACAATTTCATAAAGCCTATCATTAAAATTTCGAACATTCTCTATAACCGCTTCAAATAAAGCAGATACATCACTGGCGCCGCCAAAGCTGCCATTTAATCCTCCGCCGGTAACCATTTGTCCGATAGCCATACCGGTAGCAATAACTGGGCAAATAATATTTTCGTAAATAAATGTCTGATGACCAAGTAACCAAATGACGACAGCAACTTTTACGCACAAAGGAATAATTCCTGTTTTTTCATTAGAAAGATAAGCAGAAGGATCTTGCTGAGAAAAATTACCAATATTTTTTAAGGTATAAACGGCAATATAGATGGAAGCAGCTACAGCAACCACTCCTTGTAACGGAGCAGCAAAACTATTCCAAGAAATATTAACAACAGTAGCACAAGCTTGCATAACAATTTCATAGATACTACATAAAAGACAATGATCATTAGCTCCTGTAGCACCATTACTGGTCCCCTCTTTAATATAATCACTCAGAGACGGACACATACTCTCCTCCTCCGCAAATCCAAGAGAACAGGACAGCAAGTAAAAAACAAATGTAAAGAAAATGAGTTTAAGAGATGTCGGTATTTTCATCATGGTCGTCACCTCGTCCCTTAAATTTAATTAGTGGCTTAGAAAAAGGAGTTCCAATAAGAGCAACAGCTGTCAGCAAAACGATAATAACACTCCCGACAGCAATATAGAGTAGCCATTTTTGCGCAAGCAAATCCATAATACCACTGCTAACAATGATATAAAGCCCAACAAATATCACAATTGTACTAATCACCGATTTCATGCGAACCTCGGAAACTCCCTTTAAACTACTTTATTATAACACAAAAAAATCTAAAAAAATATTACAATATCGTTAAATTTTTCCATTATTGATAAATTTAACTGTAAAATTGAGAATTTTTTCGTTGTTAAGAGTCTTAAAAGTATCGCCAGCAACAATGACAAAATTCCTTTTTTTGTAATTAAATTCAGGAATAGGAAATCTGATTAGTTTTAGGATTCTAAGAAAAGCCATGTAAGTTTTCGAGTTTGAGAATATTCTAAGAACATTAAATTGGCTCGGTAAGTCAGGCATATTTTTAATATTTTCTTCAGTCATATCTTCAATCATGGGGCCGCATAATAATCTTGATAATTTGAATTTAGCAGCTAAATCGCATAACAAACTACCAGATACAACAGGGTTGATTTCAACAATATTTTGGATTCTCATTTTTGTTTGAAAAGTTTGCAATTTGATAGGCAGATTAAAAAGCTGCTGCAAGACTAAATTTCCGGCACCTTTAGTAACAAAAGAAACATCCGTGATATCTTCCATATGATTAAGGAAGAAAAGAAGTTGATAAGCCGAAGCCAAAGAATTTCGAAAAAGGGAAGGATAGTTAATGGCAGCCACAGTAGAATTTGTTAAAACCAATTTTCGCCATAAAGGCTTGAATATATTTTTGCTATCCATATATCCATGCAAAAGCACTACAAGATTCCCTTTTTGTTTTGTAATTTCGTAACTTTCAATATAACGAATGAAAGCTTTCTGACATTCCTCAAAAGAACCACTGGCGCGACGAATATCCCACGAGTCCAGTAGTCGGTATCTTTTAGTTCCGCAATGACGTTGGATTCGCCATTTTTGATAAAAAAACACATCTTCCCAGAACAGAGATCCACCAAATGTAAAAAAATTAAACGTCATCGGAGTCCTTTAAATAGATAAAGCTTTGACACTAGCCTGATTCGGAATAGCTGTTACGGTAACAAAAGAGGAGTCGTCACCTTCCATTTGAATAAGGATTTGAACAGCGCGTCCATTCTTAACATAAGTCATCTGACTGATTCCTGCTCTTACAACAGCAATTTCTACCCATCCTTTCTTTGGCATTTCAGCAACATAATAGTCAAAAACACGCCCAGCATTGAAGTTAACGGTAAAACAAATGCTACCAATCCAGTTTTCACCACTTCCCATTGTTTTGGAGTCTTCTAATACCAAGAAAGCATCATCTGGAAATGGTATATCTGGAAAGTTTTGAAAAACCATAGGAATCTCGCGTCCATCAGACCCTAACATAGGGGTAGGTTCTTTTGCACATCCACATAGTAAAACCAAAATAAGTAATAGATAAATTCTTTTCATTGATGACATCTCCTTTACTTCAACATAAAACAAATAAAGTTAACAAAAAGAAAACGAGAGGAAATTTCATCAAAGAAAAGTTATATAAAGAAAAGTTATATAATATAAGAAATGCTGAACCATATAATAACCATATAATATATATAAGAAGAATATAGTTTCCGAAGGATTAGGATATCGGGCAGGAGTAATATACGGAGAAGGGAAAAGCGAGAAGTAGGTAAAACAAGGGGTTAGGGAAGGGAAGAAAATTTTTTTAAAAAAAAGTGAAAATTTTTAAAAAAAGTTATTGACATTT
>CASFSV010000047.1 GCA_949297415.1 uncultured Alphaproteobacteria bacterium | reverse complement strand
TTCATAAAAAAACTCCTTTGCTTTTATTAAGACAGTTGCCAGACCGTCTCAAACATAATAGCAAAGGAGTTTTTTATGTGCAAAGCTATAAGCTCTTTGGAACCACGCGCCTAGCGCGTGGTTTTCATATTACAAAAAAAACTCCGGAATCCCTTTCCGGAGTTTTTTGCATTTTTCACTGCCGCAATCAATAAAAGTTTGAAGAACAGTTTAGATAGAGTTAAAATAAAAAAGGAGAAAATTTTAGTAACCGCTAAGGAAAAATAACAACGATTTGTTATTTTTCTCTGCAAGGTCTTGACTTTCTTAATGAGAAAAGGATGGTGACAACTTCCTTTTCGAATTTAGAAACTCAAGCTGCACGGTACATGAATTTTCTCCTTTTGCAATTTTAGCTCACCAAACAGTAAAAGTTCAAGATTTGGAACTTATAGCGTAAAAAACAAAGCGGTCAAAATTCTAGTGTACAATAAGGTACATGAATTTTGACCGTTCTGCAGTTTTTTGCGCTAGAAGCCCAAAGACTGAACTTTTAATTACTTGAGTTCAACCTTAGCCCCAGCCTCTTCCAACTTCTTCTTCATTTCTTCGGCTTCAGCTTTGGCAACGCCTTCTTTGATCGTCTTCGGAGCGCCGTCAACCAGATCTTTGGCTTCTTTCAGACCCAATTGGGTAATAGCGCGGATTTCCTTAATAACGTTAATTTTGTTAGCGCCGGCTTCAGCAAGAATAACATCAAATTCTGTTTTTTCTTCTTCAGCAGCACCTGCGGCAGCACCACCGGCAGCTACGGCAACGGCAGCAGCGGCAGAAACGCCCCATTTTTCTTCCAACATTTTAGACAGGTCAGCAGCTTCCATAACGGTCAAAGCTGACAATTCATCAACTAATTTGGCTAAATCGGCCATATTTTTTCTCCAATAAATAAATTAAATCTTAAATTCTAAAAATTAATATCACAACAATTTTGCATTTTAGGCGAGGTATGCGCCGTAAGTTTTGAGCGAAACGTACAATAAAAGTACATGGGCAAAAAACTCACAAACAGAACCTGCATAAAACCAAAATTTAAGCAGCTTCTTTTTCGCTGTAAGCCTTGGTAACTCTTGCCAACTGAGCTCCCGGAGCCTGCAACAGACCAATAATCTTGGCGCGCAGTTCGTCCATGGAAGGAATGGTAGCCAGTTTGTTGATTTCGGCAACAGAGAGAACACCTGTTCCCATCGCACCGCCGACAACAATCAGCTTCTCATTGGTTTTAGCAAATTGAACACAAGCTTTGCAGGCCGAAACCGGATCATTGGCGAAAGCAATTGCCGTCGGACCTTTGAACAAGTCAGTCAGGCCTTCAAATTTTGTGCCTTTAAGAGCAAGACGAGTGATACGATTTTTAGTAACTCTAAAGCCAGCGCCTGCTTTTCTGATATTGTCGCGCAATTCCGAAACCTCGGCCACAGTCAGACCTTTATAGTGCGAAACGACTATAATTTCGGCATTGTTAAACAACTCATTCAGTTCGCTGAGCAATTGTGCTTTTTCTTCGCGATTCACTAATTGTCTCCAATAAAAACATTGCTCATCACAATGCATTTCAACACTTAACCGCCAAGACAAAAAGGTTAGAAAATTTAATTTGCTTAATCTCCCAACCGCCTCAGCGGGACCTAATCTGTCCAGGAGAAAAAAGATATTAAAATGTCTCTACTCCCGTCTGCGTAGGATATTTAAGATATGCCCGTTTTTTATGCCGATTTTCCGGCCTTTTTTTCCGGTCAGACCACCTACGGTCTTGGACAGTTTTCAGAAAATTCTCCGGTTCTTTAACGAACTCTTGTTAAAATTTTCTGAAGAGCGGGCGGTGATAAAGCTCACCACCCAAAACTTTTTTATGCTTTGTAAAATTTGTCTGCGTTTTCTTAAATCAAACAAACCGTCCTCGGCTTTGATAAACGTTTTTGCTACACCGGAATTTTTGAGTGATGTGTACATAAAAACGTACATGAACGAAAAAATTCCAAGTATGAAGAACGTTTAGCAAACGCCCCACTACAAAGCGGAAGAATCAACCTTCAAACCAACACCCATCGTGCTGCTCAAAGAAATCTTCTTCATATAAACGCCTTTAGCACCGGCAGGTTTTGCCTTGATGATAGCATCAATAAAGGTTTTGGCGTTGTCATAAATCTGCTCTTCGCTAAAGCTTGCTTTGGCGATACCGGCATGAACAATACCGTTTTTCTCAACACGATATTGAACTTCACCGGCTTTGGCCTTTTTAACGGCATTGGCAACATCCGTCGTGACCGTACCCAGTTTCGGGTTCGGCATCAATCCTTTCGGACCGAGAACGCGGGCAACACGACCGGCCAAGCCCATCATATCCGGCGTTGCGATACATCTGTCAAAATCAACCTTTCCGGCCAAAATGGAATCAATCAGATTCTCGGCACCGACGATATCAGCACCGGCAGCCTTAGCCTCATCAGCCTTTTCGCCCTGAGCCAAAACGGCAACACGAACGGTTTTGCCGTTTCCGTGCGGCAGAGAGCATACGCCGCGAACCATCTGGTCGGCATGTTTCGGATCAACACCCAGATTGATAGCCAAATCAATCGTTTCGTCAAACTTGGCTTTTGCATTTTCTTTAACGAGCTTAACAGCGTCTTTCAGAGAATAGCTCTGCATTTTATCAACTGTTTTATAAGCATTTACAATTCTTTTTCCGTGCATAGCCTTACTCCACTACCTTAACGCCCATAGAACGAGCCTGACCTTTAACCATATTCATAGCGGCTTCGACTGTCGAGCAGTTCAAATCCGGCAATTTGGCTTCGGCAATTTCCTTAACCTGAGCCAGTGTCAGTTGACCGGCAACAGATTTGCTGGGTTCTTTGGAACCGCTCTTAATATTGGCGGCTTTTTTAATGTAGAAAGAAACCGGCGGCAGTTTGGTAACAAAAGTAAAACTCTTGTCTTCAAAAGCCGTAATAATGACCGGTACCGGAATTCCCGGCTCCATTTTCTGGGTAGCTGCGTTAAAAGCTTTGCAGAATTCCATAATATTCAAGCCTTTTTGGCCCAGAGCCGGACCAACTGGAGGAGAAGGATTAGCTTTTCCTGCAGGGATCTGAAGCTTGATTAATCCTAAAATTTTCTTTTTAGTTTTAGCCATTTCATACCTCTGTTTAGGGTCGTGGTACAGGGCGATGGCCCGCCTCCCACGAAATTATTACAATACGATTCGCGCTCTTAAAGACAGAATCCCGCCTTTAAGAGTCGCCTCTGTATACCACAAACATTTAAAATTACAAGCACTTTTTTAAATTTTCTTCATTTTGAGTCGCATTTCAGCCCTAACATATTGAAAAGACTCGCCCACACAGCGCCTCATTTGTCAACTTTCGACAAAATTCTTGCATGTTTAATAAATTTAATATATAGTAAGAAGCACAATTTTATTATTCTTAAATAATTTTTTATGAAACAGGGTATCATTCTGTACGGTTTCGCCCAAGGTTCTGTATATCAGGCCGCCGTATCAAAAATTGAAAATGATCGGGTATTTTTCAAAATAAAAAACATGTACGGAGAAACATTCTTGGCCGCCTACTTTGTTACCGGAGGCAACATGAATCTTCATCAGGTTTTTAAAAAAGGGAACATAACGGAAGTCACTGTTATTAGCCATTGCAATCCCAGAAAAACACACTACGGACTGCATCTTCTGGTTTCCCCCAAAATATTGCCGATTGACCGATACATTAACGCTCATGCCGTGGGCAGTATTGTAAAAGCAACAATAGATTCTTTACAAGGATCTGTAATGAATCTGCGTTTGGCAGATAATGTCTATTGCTCTGCCAAACGTTGCAAAAAAGCACGAACCGGCACAGAAATTTGCTGCAAAATAGAACGGTATAATTCCCACAAACGGACAATATCCGTCAAAGTTTTGCAATAAAAATAAAAAAACATCCTCGGAATTTCCGAGGATGTTTTTTTACATTCAACAAAATTAAGAAACTTTCTCAACCTGTGAAAATTCCAATTCTACCGGCGTAGAACGTCCGAAAATGGAAACCGACACTTTCAGGCGGGATTTTTCCAGATCGACTTCCTCAACCAACCCGATGAAAGAAGCAAACGGACCGTCGCAAACCCGAATTTGTTCGCCGACTTCATAATCAACCACCGTCTGCGGACGCTCAATGCCTTCCTGCATTTGGGTAATAATCCGTTGCGCTTCAGCCTCGGTAATCGGAAACGGCTTGTTTCTGCTACCGAGAAAGTTTGTTACTTTCGGATTATTCTTAATCAGATGCCATGCATCATCGGTCATAATCATTTTAACCAGGATATATCCCGGAAAGAACTTGCGTTCGCTGCTGACCTTGGCGCCTTTTTTAACCTCGACAACCTCTTCGGTCGGCACCATAATATCCAAAATCTTATCGTCCATTTTTTTCAAAACGGCTTGTTCTTTAATCGATTCGGCCACTTTTTTCTCCGAACCGGAATGAACGTTTACAACATACCAGCGAGCATCCATACCCTATTCTCCAATCATAAAAATCTTCTGCACGCCCCAGCCCAAAATCTGGTCAACGACAAAGAAAAAGGCAGCTGCGATTGCCACAATGACCAAAACCATAATCGAGGTCTGCACAACCTCTTTTTTTGTAGGCCAGGTTACTTTTTTAACTTCCTGCTTCACCTGTCTGAAAAATTGTATCGGACTAACTTTTGCCATGGAACCCATCCACCTATTTAAAATTAAAACACCTTATATCTGACTTTTGCCAGACAAATCTGCCTGTTTTTTATATCATTAATCCCGCCTTGTCAATCTTAAATTCAAAATCGCCCCAATATTCATACGCTTTTTCTGCCCCCAATTTCCACCAGCAAACCTCATCCTCAGAACCAAATTTGAATCGTTTTAACAAAACAAAGTTACCACTCTGAAAAACGGCCAATAAAAAACCGCCCTTTCGGACGGCTTATCTTGAGTGGCAGGGGCAGTAAGATTCGAACTCACGACCCTCGGTTTTGGAGACCGATGCTCTACCAACTGAGCTATACCCCTATTAAAACTTTTTCTCTTATAGAATATAAAAAAATATAAATCAAGTATTTTTTATAACCCTTGTAAATATTGCTTTTCAGCGTTTTTTATTTTATTCATACACCTTGGAATCTTTTCGGCGCAAAATTTTAAAATATTCAAAAAATATTAGGTAAAAAATCCTGCCCCTCGTTTATCCCTCAATTTAAAAAGATACCTATTCACAATGTTTTGGGGGCTTAGAGGGAAACCTCATTAGCCGCGTTAGCCTCATTAGCTTTCGGGCTTTTTCCGCCCCACACCCCATTTTCGCGCTCTTTTCGTTAAATGTCCACACTTATTACGCTAACCCGTTGAAATTGGGGATAGTTTATTTATAAACAGTTTATCCTAATTCACTGTATTAAGATTATCAAGATTACATAATCGCTCATAATTTACAGAATAAAACGAATAGCCACCTCTCAAATTACCTAAAACTTGTCTCAATTTTTTAAATCCTTCATCTACAGGAATTTCTAAACACTTGTTCATTTTTGCAAAATATTTCTTTGAAGCCGCTTTTAAGAAAATCTCAAATGGGAAACTACTGGAACTTGTATAAAGTAAGGTAATAGGATACCAATATCCGCCATTTTCTAACTTATGGGTAAGACTATATATCAACAAAAACAAATCAGCCTGCATTATAGAGTTATAATTAAGCTTTGAATTTGTTGCTCTTTCTTTTAGTTTATCAGCCGCTAGCGAAATTCTCCTCAATCCCCGCCGACTATTTCTATAATCGAACGACGGATATGAAAAATCAAAACTACTAAAATCATATAATTTTCGAATATCCCCATTTTCATAGTAATAATCTCGCAATAAATCTGAAATATCTTCAAATCTCTCTTCTTTTAACAACATACTAATTGTATAAAGAAATATTTCCTGAATAAAAAACTTGAAATGATCAAATTGCATTTCTGAAAACACACTGCCTGTTGGCCTCTTTTCACTGTAATAGTATAACTTCTCAATGACATTTTTTATATATCTGATACAATCCGCCTGTTCATAACGAATTAAATAATCAAATATATTTATTACCTCATCCCTCAATGTTTTCATAATCTCAACATTATTAAAGACGTTTTCCTCAATAACATCTTTATTTTCATTATAAGGAATAACCAAATCATCAAGAGCTAAATATAGAGATATAAAATAATCATCACAATAAGATAACCTGTTTTCTTTTCTGTTCTTTAATGCATTAATCGCGTCAGAATATTTTGAAGAAGTCCCCAAGTTAGGGGCTGTATCATCTAAAATATAATGAGGAGTAGCCCCAAGACGAGGGGCTTGTAATAATGGTTTATTGTACAAGTATCTTATCAATTTTTCAAACTCCTGACTGTTAATCCCATCTGGATTTGAAAAATCAAAATACAATTTTCCTTCAAGGTACGTTGGAACGCACACTTTCCCTGAAACATCCCTTTCCATTATAATAGGTATATACTTTTTATTCTTTCCAGCAGGATCTTCATCGTTGTACACTTGAGGAGATATAATAAGAGTTTCAGTTCCAACCCCTCCTTTTCTGTTATCAGCTTTTTCTGCATACTTTTTATCGCACAATATAAGTACTTTATCTATTGAAGAATCTGTTTTGGATTTTTCCATAAAAACATGAATATCAGCCCCTTCCTCTAAATCATATTTGTCATATACGACTTGTATACCATTATCAATAAGTTTATCTACAAAACCTGTTACTCGTTCTTGATATTCTGGAGAGCTCCAACTATACGAAATAAATACTTTTGGATGTTTAATTTGATCTGTTGCCATTTTAAATACCTTCATTTGTTTACTTACTATCAACTATGTAGGTATTTTTTTACTGCGAATCAAGTATACTAAAAGCATTCTCTCTTTGAGCCTACACCAACTCTAAAAGAGCTTCAATTTGTTTTTGAATAACTTGCAGGGTTTTATCGTCTTGTTTCTTAAGGATTTGAAGAATTACTAAAATATTGCTTGGCAACTCGTTTTCCGTTGGATTCTCTTGGGATTCCGAAAAAAGTTCTTCAATGGAAGTGTTAAGGGCATTTGAAATTGATACCAGAGTCGAAATTTTAGGATCACTTAAACCACGTTCTATATTAGAAATCGTGTTTATCATTTTACCGGAAGCCTCAGCAAAATCTTCTTGGCTCATTCCTTGTTGTTTTCTTAAATAGGCTATTCGTCTGCCTAAATTTTTTAGCATTTGAGTTGTTTCGTTCATTTTACACCCCTGAATATTAACAATTTTCACATTAGAGTGTGTAAAATACCATAGCGGTTGGCTGTGTTTTTTTCCTCTGATTTTGATTGACTTGCCCTTTAATACACATTAGAGTGTGTATATAAGGTAAACTTTCTAACATTGGAGTATGGTAATGGAACAGCCAAATATTTTTGATTACGCAACAAGTGAACTCTCCCAAGACGCTTTTATTTGTTATCTGTTAGCCTTTGGTATGGATAAGTATAAAAAGGCTTATCCGAGGGAATTTAAAATCGCGCATTTATTTCTGGAAAAATGCGGGATTCCTGCTGATGAAGAAATTTTAGAAATACGAAAACAATATTTAGATATTGATGTGTTGGCGGTTACCTCTTCCCATTTGTTGATTGTTGAAGATAAAACAGATACGAAAGAACATAGCAATCAAATTGTTAAATATGTTAAGACTTTGAAAAATAGTGTTTTATCTTCTGGGCGGAAAATCAAAGTTTGTTATTTGAAAACTTTGGACTATGTCCGGTCTTATAAATCCTCTGATGAAAATGTATTGCCGCAATGTGATTGTTGTTCTCTCAGGCGTAAAGATATGTTGGATTTGTTAAAGACGAATCCTGAAAATAACCTGATTTTTGAGAGTTTTTACAGCCGACTGGATAGTATAGAAAAGCGGATAAAAAATTGTGATGACGCGGAAATAAAAACTTGGTGCAAGGAAAAATGGTTTGATTATCTGAGTTCTGCCTTAATCGGACACGAGTTTAATATTGACTGGGTTAATAATGCCCGAGGTGGTTTCTATGCTTGTTATTTTGACTGGGTAAATTGCGGAAATGGTGAAAACTACAAACAAATAGAAATATCTTTTGATGATGGCGTAACTTCAGAGGTTAAACTCTGCTTTAAGTTTGCCAGCAACAATAAGGAAATAACCCTTAATAGTAAATCTTTGATAAAAGATTTACAGGATGCAGTTGTATCTAAAGGATACAAAGCCTCTCATCGTCTGGGTAGAACAACAACCTACGCTTATAAAAAGGCAAAAGATATAAAAGATGTTCAAGGTTTTATAAACAATGCGTCATAATTTGACGTAGTGAAAATATAGTTTTTTTGCGAAAGGATATGAAAATGATTGATTTTATAGAGGATAGTTGTACCGGAAGAATAAATAATTTTCCTCATATTATGCAAGGTGTTTTAAATGTTTCTCTTACTAATGGAAATGGAATAGCTCTTGGCGGATGTTGTTCAGGTGCTGTACCAGGTTGTGAAATATTAAAGTGTGATAATAGTTACATTTATGTTCGCGACAGAAACATGCCGTCTATTGTTAATGTTTATGATGAAAATGGATATAAAGTAAAAGAAATTTCAATCAATGACTTGGACTTATAAAATATGAATGATGATATTTTTAAGGCGAAACTGCAAGTATTGGCAGATATGCAACATTCTTTTTATGTTGATTTTATGCCTCTTGTTCAGCAAATCAAAAAAGATATTGCAACCTTAAAAATTGATAAAAAAGACATTCTTACAGTTAATCATATAAATGAAAATCTATCAAAAGCCAATAGCCTTTTAGAATTTCTGAATAAACAATCTAATATCACAAAGGATAAAATCAATGATTGAATATCTGAAAGATATGTCCGTTATCGGTTCTAAAATAACAACGTGTCCTTATACGCTTAAAGGTCCGATTGCTATTGTGCGGAATGGCGGGAAAAATGTGCGTTGCCCTGCGTGGGGTACTGGTCGAGAAGTTATCAAGTTTGATAAAGAATATATTTATGTCAAATCTGATATTGTCGGCATGGTTGATATATTTGATGAAATGGGCGTTAAGGTCAAAGAAATTGATATCAAGGATTTAGGATAATGAATACACCGGAAGAAAATATAAAGAATAAAATTTATCGGATAACGAATAAGGAACAGTTTGTTCAGCTTATCAAGAATAATCCCTTATTGCGGATTTTAACCAATGGTGCTGGTGTATTTGCTTGGAAATATGAGCTTGCCTGCCACGATGAGGTTCGGCAGTTGTTTCCTGAAATAACGGACGATTGGACGGGGTATTTAATAGACAACGGACGGTTACTCCATTCTGTTAAAATAGATTTTCCGGTAATGGATAAATTTCTTTGTCGGTGGTTTCCCGATAGTTGTGAGCGCATTGATGAATATAATCGGCGTGAGGGGTTACGACTATTCCCTGTAAAGGAAAAATTAAATGGATAAAAATTGCTATCATGTTTCTTCTGTTGTTCAATCCTATTTAGAGGAATTGGATTATAGGTATCAGAACCGAGGCAAACCTCTAGGACTTTCTACTGGCATAAAAGTGTTAGATGAACGAATGGAGTGGATGCGAAATGGAGAAGTTATTTTGCTTGGTGCTAGACCTGCAATGGGGAAAACTTCTTTTGCAGTGAACTGCACATACCAATTAGCGAAAACTTTTTTAGAAATCCCACAAAATAGAGATTGTGTTTTATATTTTAGTTTAGAATCTTCAAGAGATATACTTTTGCCACGATTTATTTCTCATGAAACAAAACAACCTAGCTGGGAAGCGAGATATCAGCGGTATAGTGACGTCTGTTTTGAAAAAACTTATGAGGATTTTGAAGCAATTATAAATGCGACTAAACGTATATCTGAATTGCCTTTGTATATTTGTGATTATCTTGATGATATGTGTGAAATGGAAAATATTATTCAACAGGTTAATCAGCAGAAACATGTTGCTTTTATTGTAGTTGATTATGTACAACTATTTCCGTTTATGGGAAGCGATGTGGGAATGAAAGAAATAAAAAAGCTTGCTCAAACTTTTAATGTTCCTATTCTGGTTTTATCGCAATTAAATCGTAATTTGGAGCATAGAAAAGATAAACGTCCCTATTCCTATGACATTTGTGGTGAAGATAGGAAGATTTTACAGTATGTTGATAAATTGTTATTTTTGTACAGAGAATATTATTATCTTCAAAATGAAGAACCTAAAATAAAAAACAAAGAAACAAAAGAACATTTCCAAAAACGAATAGAAGAATGGGAAAAGAATTGTCGAAAAACAGAAAATGAATGTGAAATAATGCTTGCAAAGGGTAGATATGGACGTATTAAGTGTTTTTTTGATAGAGATACAGGAATCTTTTATGATTTAGAACATCCGGAAGATGACATTCCTTTTTAGAAAAAGGGCGGAATTAAAACTCCGCCCTTTGTCGTTGCCTTTCTTAAAAATTTTCTGCGAGTTCGTAAACTTCGGAGTTGACGTAGTAGGTTTTGCGTGATCTTCCTTTTGTATTTCCTTCGCGAGAAGATTTACAACTTAACCAATTCAAATCAATGAGCCTGTTTGCGGCTTTTTCTGCCTGTTCCTTGCGGCGAAGATTTGCCACGTTACCGTTGTTGTAAACATCGCGCAAAATAAAACTTTGCGGTTTGTTTTCAATAATCCACCGAGCCAAAGCACGAGCCTCAATATTTTGAGACGGGCTGTAATACATATTATAAACTCTTTCACACATCGGGGTTAAATATGTGTCATACAATTCAATCGCCATTTGGACAGCTTCAAGGCTTACCTCTGTCGGTTCGCTATATTCGGAGCTTGCCCACCATAGCAGTTCAAGCAATAAAGCAAAACGCAAAACATAGCCTTGACCTTTGCCAAGAAAATCTTTTAACTTTTCGTCTTCTTCCTTACGTATTTTATGTAAATGCGGAAGAAGCCAATCGTCAAAGTGTTTTTGTGCAATATCACTTAAACACAAACATTTTCTTTGTTCTTCTACATTTCCATCGTAAGGAGATAGCAATTCATCTAATTTCTTTAAGGCATTATAAACTACCGTTGCTGAGGGCTTTTTTGAGGGGATAGCAGGCGGTATAGGGGCTGGATATACCCAAAGAAAGCGGGCAAGGAAACCGTCCCCGCTGTCATTATTAACCGTTTTCTTGAGCCTTTGAGGCTGAATAGAGCCAAAAACTGTAGCCATTAAATCTTCAACTTCTTCCCTATCCGTTCCGAATTTAACACGGTTGATTATATATTTTCCGCCACTGAACGTTTCCAACCAAAAACTTCGTTCAGATCGTCCACTTGAATATTTATTCATACCATCAATCCAACCAGATAACTCATCTCTCAGAACTAATGCACCTTTGACATTATTGCCTAATTCTTTTGTTATGGATTCTTGGGTTGTATCTCCATACAAAAGATGGTAGGTGCTAGGCATTTCTGGTATGTATGTATCTTCTGGTCGTTCCACATCTCCGCAAGGGAGTTTTCTTATTTGTTTATACCAATTTCTCTCTTTTTGTTCTGCAATCGCTTTAGCCCCTTCCCATTTGCGATATGCTCTCAAATAATAAGGCTTACGTTCGGATTCTATTTGATTTAGGATGTCTCTTATAGGTTTCATTGCAGGACTTTTACCAGAACTTGGTTCTCCAACGATTCCTATCCATAAACAACAATGTTGTACCCAATCGGTTTGTGTTGAAATGGTGCGGGATAATCCGATAATACCAGCCGCACCTGCTAACAATGAAAAAGCGACATAATCAACAGGCGCATTTGTATTTTCAGCCGTTTGAGTTACCCAATTTTCCAGCCCCTTAAATATTTTTGTATTTAGGGTTGGTGCGGGCAATAAATCCTTTGTTTTGAGAATATCCATATCAGGTTCAGAATCTGTCGGAATATTGCAATTTTCTTCCACAAACCTCAGAGCATTCTCAAAGGTTTTAATAGATTCCTCTTTTGATAATCCGGACAGTATAGCGGCATTTATAATATTTTGTTTAATTTCTTCCATATCTAAAAATTCCTTTTTTGCACGTCCTATAAGGCTGATAGAACGCTTATAGAGTGTATCGTTGCGCTGTCCTTGCGGCGCGTTTGAGATTTCTTCCAGCACACCTGAAACGGGCAAAGGTTGTTTTTCGGCATTGATAATCAAAGAGATTAACCAACTGGGAGCATCGGGAAAATCTTGATTAGAAACAAAGTTTTCCCAAGTATAGCGGTGTCCATTCTCGTGAATTGAGGGTGGTGCAACCACATAACCGCCATTAGCCCGTATATCAATGTGGTCAGCAATTTTTTTAGTACTGCATTTTAACTCTACATTTTCAGGCATTTTGAAATATAGGTGCTTGCCCTTACCGGTTTTTACGGTCGGAGCGTCAAGTTTGCCATAGATAAGTTCTAGGCGGTTTAAAGATTCAAAACCTTGTTCACCGTCTATATCGACAACAAAAATATTGTTGATTTGTCCGGTCGGAATGCCGATATTGCAATCGGGGAATTTTTTATTCCATTCCTGCAATACGACTTTATCTGCAGTAGCAGACTTAAACCCCTTGGGGCAAAGTGGGGATTTGCCTTGCCTTTTTACTGGAAAGACTTTAATATTACGTTCTGTATAGAACATAGCAATATCAAAGAAATTACGCGTTTCCAAGATTTTGTTTATGTTCTGAGAAGATATTGCCGTATCTTCTCGTTTTGGGAGTGGAGAGGCTTGCGCCTCTCTCTCCTGTTTTTCAATCAAAAGATTTTTCATCTTCATATAATATCTCCTTATAAAATTGTAAAAAGTTAAATCTCTGGCACAGGCTCATAATCTCCGCTAGCAATATCATCTTTAGAAAGAACCGTATATTTGCACTTAATATACTCTAAAATTGCTTTAGGCGTATGGAAGACTCTATTGCCTGTGCTTGCACAAATTTCTATTCCACAACCTCTCCGCTCTTCATCAATAAGAGTTCGTAAATTGAAGACTGGAAATTTTTTGCATAAGTCAGCGCGAGCAATCATTTCTTTGTCAGCAAAGTACTGTAAAATTTGTTCGTATATTTCGTTGGACAAAAATTTTCTTTTTTTCATTTTATAGCCTCTAAAAATTGGTTACTGAGGCTAATAAAGTCGATTCAGAAAAATAGTTCGAATAACACATTGATTTTACATTATTTTTATAATACTTGCAAATGAGCTGCGACCTTTTTAATAATGGACAAAATAATTTGGTAAAACTTCTCTTTTTATTCATTTAATCGGGCAACTGCTTGGCGTAACGTTTCATTAGCTAAGTGTGAATAGCGTTGTGTCATAGCAATATCGGAATGTCCCAATAATTCTTTTACTTCGTAAAGGGAAACTCTCTTTTGAACTAATCGGCTTGCGAAAGTATGCCGCAAAGAATGGAAGACTACTTTTTGTCGCCGGTCGGTAATACCATCGTTTAAGCCTAGTGCCTTAACAGCTCTTTCAAAGGTCCGTGAAACGTGGTAAATCTTGCCTCCTGCTTTACTTTGGAAGACAAATTCGTTTCCTTCGCCTTGTTTTAGCTTAGAAAATTCTTCCGCTACACGGTCTGTCATATAGGCAAAACGATTCTTGCCGTTTTTGGTATCACGCAAAAACAACATTTTTTCTTCAAGGCTTACATCCGCCCAAGTTAAATTGAATATTTCTCCGGCTCGTAATCCGCTATCAGCAGAAATCAACGCCATTAAATAAACGGAATAACTATGTTTTTTGAGCTCTTCCAAAAGATTGTTCAATTCTTCATCTGAAAGAAACTTCATTCGGCGATTATCTTCTTTTTTTAGTTCATCAAATCTTGCTGCAGGGTTATCTCCTGCAAACAATTCATTTCTAATGGCAAAATTGAAAACCTGCCGCGTTAAAGCAATGGCATAATTTTTTGTGCGGTTGGATAAACGCTTTTTCTCCATAGGTTGCAACAACCTTATGAGGCTAATGCGGCTAATGAGGTCCAACCTTAAACCGCCCAAAACAGGTTTAAGCCACTTTTTATACAAATGAACTTCTCTATTATAAGTTGATTTTTTATCTTTATTTTCAATATGCGGCTGATAGTATTCTTCAAACAGTTCCGAGAATGTTATATTTGCCTTTTCATATGCTTTTTGAGTTGCTTCTAATTGTTCCCGTTTATCTTTTAAGGATAAAGCTCTACCGGCTTTTATATCTTGCCGTAACACTTGCAATTCATCAAAAACTTTTTTAGTTGTATAGCCGTCAGACTTCCACCCAATACCCTCTTCATATTGTTTTCCATTTCTTCTATAGCGAATAGAAAAATAAACATCCATTTTTCCCGTTTTTTTATTTAAGCGTTCTTTCGCCCGTACCCCTGAAAGACTTTTCACCATGATTAAAATTACTCCAAACTTTGTTTCGTTGCTCAACTATCCCTCAAAATTGAGAAAAAAACAAAGTTCCCTAGTACACGTCGTACATTGGAGCAAAAAAAAAAATTCAGCCCAACATGCTGAATTACTTTAAAAAATACTGAAAACTTAAATACTTGGAAAAATCAATTTGGGGTTTTGGAGACCGATGCTCTACCAACTGAGCTATACCCCTATCTATTCGGCCATTTCAGCCGGACTTTTCTTTCATACACAACAACGCGCAAGAAATCAAGTACTTTTTTACATCTCGCACTATTTTTAACAATCTTCTTCCGGCCGATAATCCATCACTGCCGCAACCGTATCATAATCAAATCCGGCTCTTACCAAAACACCCATATCCTTCTGCCGCATTTCTTTGCGCTCGTCCTTATCTTTGCGAAACCCGGCAATTCTCTTTTTCTTTGCCAATTTTAATGCCGCATCAAAAGCGCTGTATTCCTGTTCGACAAAACATTGCTCGATAACATCTTCGCTCACACCTTTTTCTTTAAGTTTGCCGATAATATAGCGTTTGGCCTTGCCGGCGGCAATATAATCCCGGCAACGGTTTTCGGCAAAACGCTTGTCATCCAGATACCCGTAACGCTCAAAATCCGAGATAATATTCTCCACCCAACCGATTGCCTCCGTTTTATCATACCCGGGATTATAATAAGCATATTCGTTCACTCTTTTCATCAAAACCTGCCGCAAAGCCGCCTTTGTCGTATCAAACCGTTTCAGATAATAAAGCGCAATATTTTTCAGCCGCACTGGCGTAATTTTTTTAACGGTTTTGACCTTTTTTGTTTCTTCTGCCGCAAACACTTGAAAATTCTCCGCCCATACATTATAAACTTATTAAACGGTTATAATTTAGCAAAGGAATAAGATTTTGCCTAACAATAATTTTGATAATTGTGTATCTTTTCACATTGATAACGGCGCCTTTCGCGGGCGTCTGGTTCGTCTTGACAGCGTCATCAACACAATTTTGGAAAAGCATAAATACCCGCTGCCGGTTTCTGCCGTCTTGGCCGAAAGTTCCGCTCTGGCTGTTTTGCTGGCGTCGGCGCTGAAATATGACGGACTGTTCACTTTGCAAATTCAGGGAAACGGCCCGGTATCCCTGGTTGTCGTTGATGTAACGTCCGACGGCAAAGTCCGTGCCTGCGCCCGCTTTGATGAAGAGCGCTTAAAAAAATCGCAGCGCTTACGCAAAACCGATGACCAAATAGAACCCGCACCGCATTTTCTGGGCGAGGGTTTTCTGGCCTTTACCGTAGATCAGGGACCGGATACCGAACTTTATCAGGGAATTGTGGACCTGCAGGGAAAAACGTTAAGCGAATGTGCCTTACGCTATTTTAAGCAGTCCGAGCAAATTGATACGGATTTGAAGCTGTTTTTCCACACACCCGGACAAGAAGGCAAAGACTGGTACGCCGCCGGCATTATGATTCAAAAAATTCCGGAAATCGGAGGAAAGATTAAAGAAAACGAAGAAATCTCCGAAAGCTGGGACGAAGCCAAAATCTTTATGGAAAGCCTGAAAGATGATGAAGTCTTCAATGCCGGCTTAACATCTGAAAACATTTTAACCCGGCTGTTTCACACACATTCTCTTGCAGTTACGGAAAGCAAAGCCTACCGTTTCGGCTGCCGCTGCTCACGAGAAAAACTGCGGGATACATTAGCATCTTTCAAACCGGAAGAAATCGATGCCATGTGTGAAAACGGCAAAATCTCAGCCACCTGCCATTTCTGCTCGGAAAATTATGTTTATGATCGGGCGGAGTTGCAAAAACAATAACTTCCCACCGAAAGGCAGCCTGGGAAACTTAAGATTTTTTTAATGTATAATTGTTATAGTTACGCTAATCACGGTGTAACTATAATTTTTACAGGCCTGTTAAAATGATGAAATTAAAAAAAATACTCAGCGTTTTGGCTGTTGCTGCATTTATTACAAGCTGCGCAAACAACACTCCGGAAGTTGAAAGATATAATGCGCCGCGTTATGTAGATTCCGGCGTAATCGAACTCAAAGTCAACAAAGTAGACGTCATTTCAGAATTCCTTCCAAAGTTTGAACGCCCGCACGTTGAACAACTCTTTCCGATCTCTATCGAAAAAACGGCTCGTCTTTGGGCTAAAGACCGTCTGGACGCCGTTGACTATTCAAGCAACAAAATCGCCTCTTTCATCATCAAAGACGCCAGCGTTACCGAAGAAGTTGTAGAGTCCGGACAGCTGTTTTACAAAGACAACCTGGTCTATAAAGCCAACTTAAACGTCGTCTTAAAAATCTCGGACGAACTCGGAACCAATTCCGCTCAAACAGAAATCGTTGCTTGGCGTGAACTTGAAATCCCGGCAGATACCGACATCATCGAAAAAGAAAAATACTGGAACAATATGGTACAAAAACTCTTCGATGAATTTAACGTCAAAATGGAAGAAAACATTCACAAATACTTAAATATGTACGTAGCAAACAACACCTACATTCATACTTACGACAATTAATGTATAAACATCTGTTTCTGCTTATCAGCTGAAAGGAAAAAGGTCGGGATTTTTACTTCTTTGGCAAAATCCTGGCCTTCTGTTTTAATCCGGCAGCTGCCGTAAAAAACCGCATTTGCCGCTGCCACCGGTGCCGTACTGGTATATTCAAAACACTCCCCTGGCTCCAACTCTGGAATTTCTCCCTTAAACCCGCAAGTGTCATCAGAAATAGAATTACCTCTGTCATCGGTAATTTTCCAGTTTTTTCCGAGCAGACTGATCTTTCGGGAGGAATTATTTTCAATACACAAATAATAGCCCCAAAGAAAACATTTCTCACTTCTGTTTTGCTTCTCATCAATCAACACCGGGCAAGCCGAAACAAGAATATCGTCAGTCTGGCTGAATAAAAACTCACTCTCATTGAACATTTAGGCACACTTTCGCAATTCGTTAATGATTAGTTAATTTTTATTGAAGCTTTTTAAGATTCGCAACAGCCGTCTGCGTCCGACTCGCAACTTATTCACAAAAATTTCGCATCCAAATTTTATAAATCGGTTATCCCCAAAAAAGATTCCGATTCCCTTGTCTAAAAAACATTCAGGCGCGTTTCATATATGCTTCGATTCTATACATTTTCAACCGTCAAATTCAAGCCACAAAAAAGCCCCGCAAAAAACGGGGCTTTCCAATAATAAAAATATCAGATTACTTTGCTAAAATTTCCAAGAGCTTTTTCGTAGCATCCGCTGATGAAATATTCTGACAAACAGCATATTCATTAGCCAACCGATCAAGAGCCTGCTCATAAATCTGGCGCTCGCTATAAGATTGTTCGGCCAAATTTTCGCTGCGGTACAAATCACGGATTACCTCTGCAACCGCAACCGGATTTCCGGAATTAATTTTATTTTCATATTCCTGTGCTCGGCGCGACCACATAACTTTCTTTACTCTGGCCTTGCCCTTCAAAACACCCAAAGCCTCGTCCATTGTATCCGAAGCGGAAATTCTTCGCAAACCCGTTGTTTCAGCCTTTGCCATCGGAATGCGCAAAGTCATCTTATCTTTATCAAAATTCACAACAATAAGTTCCAATTCGCTCCCGGCAATTTTTTGCTTCGTAATATCGGCCACCTTACCGACACCATGGGCAGGATAGACCACAAAGTCACCGGAATTAAACGCAATTTTTGAAGAAATCTTTTTATTCATCACCTGTTCCTATTATCTAAAACGAATTGATTAAAACGGAAGTTTTCCCTTAAAGACAGGGCTAACATACCACAAAAAAGGATTTAAATCCAGTCCTATTTTAAACTTTTTTTGACAAAATAAATTTTCATAAAACTAACTGTCTGGATTTTTGACTTTTTTAATTTCGTTTTGACACATATTCCGGCTATTTTTATTTTCCTTCAGCCTTAGTCCCGCGCTATTTTCTCTCCTTCATTTCCTAGCCAAAATCCTCCCCCTATTTTTCACAAAGTATTGACTCTTGCGCTTTCTTGTGTTATAGTATCCTTATTGTCGTTCTTGCCACACTATTTTCCTGTCATTCTCGGGCTTGACCCGAGAATCCAGATAAATAAATGGCCTTATTATTGACTTGGATCCCCGGGTCGAAGCCCGGGGATGACGAAAGAAAAAAAGAGCCCGGCAATAACAAAGGAAAAGGACGACAATACAGAAAAGAATTTTTATTAACCATTCTGAGCAGCATACTGCTCAAGAAAAAGAAAAGAGCAACGCGTAAGCTTTGGCACAATGATGACAATCGATCGGGTCAAGCACGCTT
>CASFSV010000046.1 GCA_949297415.1 uncultured Alphaproteobacteria bacterium | reverse complement strand
AGATAGTAACAAATTGCGTCTGGCAGAATTATGGGTACCCCGTTCAGGGGACGCGAGTGGTAAATGCTTATATCCGCATATGAAGAACCCCGCGTTTTACGCGGGGGTATCTTTTTGTTTGGGTATAGATAAAATTTTATTTATGCACCGAATACAATTTGCATTGTATCTTTGGCAATCATGTATTCTTCATCGGTTGGGATAACGAATACGCGAACTTTTGAGTCTTTAGTTGAAATTTCGGTAATGTCACCACGTTTGCTGTTAGCTTCTTCATCTAAAGTAATGCCTAAGTAAGCTAAACGTTCTATAACCAATTTTCTTACCAAAGAACCGTTCTCTCCGATACCTGCCGTAAATACAATTGCATCAACACCACCTAAAACGGCAATGTATGCTCCGATGAAACGGATAATACTGTGAATGTATGTATTTAGAGCATCGGTGGCGGCTTCTTCTACACCATACAATGTTTCGATATCACGGTTGTCGGAATATCCGCACAAACCAAACATACCGCTTTTCTTATTCAAAATTTCATTTACTTCATCTGGTGTTTTGTTTTGGGTCTTGCAAATATACAGTGGAATGTATGGATCAATATCTCCGCAGCGTGTGCCCATTACAAGACCGGCAAGTGGTGTGAAACCCATTGATGTATCTAAACACATTCCGTTGTCAACAGCGGAAATAGATGCCCCGTTGCCTAAGTGGCAAGTGATGATTTTGCCTTTTTTGCCGATTAATTCAGCTGCTTTTTGAGAAACGTATGCGTGTGATGTACCATGGAAACCGTAGCGGCGAATCTTGTATTTTGTGTATTGTTCAATCGGAAGAGCATACAAGAATGCTTCTTTCGGCATGGTTTGGTGGAATGCAGTATCAAAAACAACTGTTTGCGGAACATTCGGTAAAAGCTTTTTTACAGCTCTGATGCCTAGTACATGTGCGTGGTTGTGTAACGGAGCTAATTCTGATAATTCTTCAATCTGGTCTATTACTGTATCTGTTACCAAAACGGAGTTCTTGAATATGTCGCCGCCTTGTACGATACGGTGTCCAACAGCATCGATTTCATCCATTGATTTCAAAGCACCGTTTAATAATTCTTTGGTTACTTCAGCAATAGCTTCGTTATGTGTTGGTAATGCAACTTCTCTGGTTCTTTTTTCACCACCGGTGATTTTGATTTCAACAAATGAGCCATGAATGCCGATACGGTCGGCTTTTCCTTTAGCGATAACGTCATATTTGTCGCCATCTACATTAAATAACTGGTATTTTAATGAAGATGAACCTGAGTTTAATACGAGAATCTTTTTCATTTTATTTTCCTTATTGGGGTTAGATTATTTGGTTGCTTGAATTGCCGTAATCGCAATCATTCCGACAATGTCTTCGGCTAATGCGCCGCGTGATAGGTCATTTACGGGAGCATTCAAACCTTGCAACATCGGTCCGTATGCTTCGCATCCGCATAAACGTTGCAATAATTTGTAACTGATGTTTCCTACTTCAAGACATGGGAAAATTAAAACGTTTGCTTGACCAGCAACTCTGGAATCTGGTGCTTTTTTCTTTGCAACGACAGCATCTAATGCTGCATCAGCTTGCATTTCTCCATCAATCATTATCGGGAGACTCTTATATTCGTCAAGCAATAACATGTCTTGGGCAAGTTTGGTGGCGTTGCGTACTTTATCTACCATTCCGCCGGAGCCGGAACCTCTGGTTGAATATGAAAGCATGGCAACTTTTGGAGATAAACCAAATTTCAAAGCGGTTTCAGAACTTGCTAAAGCCATATCTGCTAATTCTTGTTCGCTTGGGTTGATGATGATAGCGCAGTCTGAAAAAATATAAGGTTTGTCATTGGCTACCAAAATTAAAGCGGAAGATACGCTGCGATCTTTGTGTGCAGATTTGATGATTTGCAAGGCTGGCCTTACAGTATCTGCAGTAGAATGGTTGGCTCCCGATACCATACCGTCTGCATCGCCGGCTTTTATCATTAATGTACCGAAATAGTTGTAGTTTAAAGCCATCTTTTTAGCGTCATTTGGTGTCATGCCTTTGGCTTTGCGCAATTCGTATAATAAGTCAGCATATTTTTCTAATTTGTCTGAAGTTTCCGGTTGTAATAATTCAATTCCATCCATGCTCCAGTTGTTTTTATCAAAATAGGCTTTGATTTCTTCTGGATTACCCAAGATAATCAATTTAGCTGCTTTTCTTTCGGCAATCGTATGTGCGGCTTGTAAAATACGCTCATCTTCGCCTTCTGGCAATACTATCGTTTTCAGCTCTTTAGAGGCTCTCTCTAAAAGGCTATCAAGAAATTTGGTTATTTTCATCTCTATCGTCCTTTTATGATGTATATTTGAAAAGTTTTCTCCAGTTAATATCATAACCTTTTAAAAGGCAATAAAAAAGTTTGATTTTTATGCTTTTACGTTATAAATCTAGTACAGGTTAATTATGGAGATTTTATCGTGTTTAGATTTTTCTTTATTGCGTGGTTGGCATTTGTCTTTTCGGGAAATGTTGTTGCGAAACCTCTTTTTGAGGCTGATGTTAATGTTGATGTTACCGCAGAAAATGTTGTGGAAGCAAAAAAACAAGCTATGAATAAAGCCAGAAGAGATGCCTTAAATGAAGTTTTGCTCAGTATTAGTTCAAATCAAAGCGTGCAAGAGCTGAATAAGTTAAATGATAATCAAATTCAGCATTTTATTTCTGGTGTTATGGTTTTAATGGAGAAATCTTCAAATGTTCGTTATATTGCAGATTTACGCGTTACTATTAATGAAGATGTTTTAAAAGCGTATATGACTGAAAATAATTTGCCAATGGTGGTTGGTGAAGAGCAAACAGTTTTGGTTGTTCCTTTGCTCGAACAGATAGATGGTTCGCTTGATTTATGGAGTGATGCTAATTTTTGGCGACAGGCTTTTACTGATAGAAAAGATATTCGCAAAGGAAACCTTATTCTTCATGATATAGATAAAAATTTGGGAAATATTACTGCGGTTGAGGCTAATCGTATTTATGATATGACAGATGAGGAATTGGAAGATTTATCCGAATTTAATAATGTTGAAGATGTTTATGTATTAAAATACTCGCTTAAAGATGGTAAAGTTTATGTTAAATCGTTTCCAAATCGTGAAGTGAATGAAGTGGTCATCGGAGAGGCAACACCGCAGGATATGATTGAAGCTGTGTTACCGTTTTTTAAAGACACAAAAAAAGCTGCTAAACTTGAAAATTTAGACGATAGTGCAGAATTTGTTAATCAAAAGATAGAAGCAGTTTATTCTTACTCTAAACTTAGTGAATGGTTATCTTTGAAACGCTTTTTGGAAGCAAATCCGCAAGTTAAAGATGTGAAAGTTGTTTCTATGGCAAATGGTAAGGTTCATTTTAGTTTTATTTATAATGGTGTTTGGGAAAAGTTGCAGGCTAATTTGGCTTTAAGTGGCTATAAATTAAGAAATGAAGGAGGATATTATGCCATCTACTAAAGTGCAGAGTCGGTTTTATGTAAATCCATATATGTGGTTTGTTATCTTTTTTGTTTTCTTTTTCTTTCTTTATATGCTGCGTTCCGTTTTGATGCCGTTTGTGGCGGGTATTTTATTGGCGTATCTTTTGAATCCGCTGACTATCAAATTGCAAAAATGTAAAATGTCCAGAACGTGGGCAACGGTTGTTGTTTGTATTTTGATGATTTTATTGGTCATTCCTGCTATCTTTTTATTTTTGGGAATGGTTGAAAGTCAGTTGACGTTACTTATTCAGGCTACGCCTAAATATTTGGCGTTGTTGTTAGATAAAATTCGTCCGACTTTGAAACATTTGGCCGAACGTTATCCAGATTTGTTTGCAGGAAATTTGGAGGATATGATTAAAGGAAATATCGGTAATGGTGTGAAATTGGCTAGTAAATTATTTCAAGGATTGATTGCAAACGGTTTTGCTTTTATTAACCTTATTTCTCTTATCCTGATTACGCCTATCGTTGCTTTTTATATGTTGCGTGATTGGAATACCTTTGTTAAAAAATTTGAGGGACTTTTACCCCAAAAATCTAAAAAAGGTATTATGCAGAGTATGCAGGAAATTAACACTATTATAGCTGGTTTTATTCGCGGTCAGCTTAGTGTTTGTGTTATTTTAGGTTTGTATTACTCTATTGGTTTAAAATTGGTTGGACTGGAATTAGGCTTACTCGTCGGATTTATTGCGGGGGTTATTTCTTTTATTCCTTATGTTGGCTCAATTACTGGTTTTGTTTTGGCTATTATCTTAGCTTTTGCTCAGTTTAATGATATTACGCATGTGATGTACGTTATTGCCGTGTTTTTGAGCGGACAGTTCTTAGAAGGGAATTTCTTAACTCCGAAATTGGTTGGCGATAATGTTGGTTTGCATCCGGTTTGGGTTATGTTTGCATTGTTAGCCGGTGGTGTTTTGTTAGGTTTTCTCGGGTTAATGCTTGCCGTTCCTGTGGCGGCTATTATTGGCGTTTTATTGCGTAACCTTATCAAACGCTACAAAATGAGTTCACTTTATCTGGATTAAAATAATGCTGATTGTTAATATTAACGGTCCGATTAATGCTGGAAAATCAACGGTCGGGCGAATCTTGCCTCAGTTGCTGGATAATGCGTTTTTTCTAGAAGTAGATGAACTGCTTTCAGATGAAGAACAGGAAAAACTTCAGCTTGATTTTAAATCGGGAATAGCCGAACGGTTGCGACGACTTGCGGAAGTTATGCAGAATGAAAAAAAATTGCAGAGGTATAAATTCTTGTTTTTTGCTTATCCAATGAGTCAGCGTAGTTTTGATAATTGGTGCAAGTGGACCGATGAGCATGATAAGTTTGTTTGTGTTACGTTAGCTCCCTCTATGGAGATGTGTCTTAAAAATCGCGGAACGAGAGAACTCTCTGAGCGAGAAAAAAATCGTATTGTTGAGATGTATCAACAAGGGTATCAAAATCCAATTGGATCTGATAAAATTATTTGTAACGATAACCAGACTCCGTTACAAACGGCTCTATTGATTAAAGAGTTTTTGTTAGAGAATTTTTAGAGTTCTTTGACCATTCGAATAAAATTAATGCCTTTTTCTTCAAATAAATCGCCGTCTTGTTTGAAACCGAGTTTCTCGTAAAAACCAACAACGGAAAGCATTGCGTGCATCACCATTGTACTATATCCGATTTCTTTTGCGGTCTTTTCGGCATATTCAATTAATTTTTTACCAATTCCTTCGCCTTGGTGGACGACGTCTACCGCTACTTGCATCACTCTTATTTCTTCATTATCAAGGGGAACCATTATTAAACCGCCAATCAGTTTGTCACTGATAGAATCTATGCAGCCAATATGCAAGAAACTGGCTTCTTCTTCTCTGAACGAATCGAGGAATTTTAATCCTAATGGTTGCAACAAAATGCGATAGCGCAAATCCAACAGTTCTTGATAGCGGCTGGAACCGAATTCAATGTCTATAAATTTAATCATTGCAACCTCCATATTATTTCAGAATAATTTTAGTGTCTTCTATTTAAGCATAGTTTTGTATGACTTGCAACAGTAAAGTGTTTAAAATCTGTTGCGTTCCGATAAAATTTACTTTATGACAGATATAAGTTTGTAAATTTGTTTTTTAAGGATAACTCTATGCAGGATTTGGCAAAAATCAGAAATTTTGCAATTATTGCTCATATTGACCATGGTAAGTCTACAATAGCTGATAGAATTATTGAGCGTTGCGGCGGCTTGGAGCGTCGTGAAATGACAGAGCAGGTTTTGGACTCTATGGATATTGAGCGTGAACGTGGAATTACCATTAAAGCGCAGACGGTTCGTTTGAAATATGTTGCAAAAGACGGACAGGAATATATGCTTAATTTGATTGATACACCGGGACATGTTGACTTTTCTTATGAAGTTTCTCGTTCATTGGCAGCTTGTGAAGGTTCGGTGTTGGTTGTGGATGCAACTCAGGGCGTTGAAGCGCAGACTCTGGCTAATGTTTATTTGGCGATTGATAATAATCATGAAATTGTACCGGCTCTTAATAAGGTTGATTTGCCTTCTGCTGATGTTGAAAAAGTTAAAAGCCAAATTGAAGATGTTATTGGTATTGATGCCAGTGATGCTGTTGAAACTTCCGGAAAAACAGGATTAGGTATTGATGATTTGTTAGAAGCTATTGTGCATCATCTTCCTGCCCCTCAGGGTGATGTTGAAGCACCGCTTAAAGCTCTTTTGATTGATAGTTGGTATGATTCCTATTTAGGTGTGGTTATTTTAGTACGTATTAAAGATGGAGTGCTTCGTAAAAAACAAGTTATTCGGATGATGAGTAATAATGCAACGTATACGGTTGATAGGTTAGGTGTGTTTACACCGAAAATGCAAGAAGCCGATGAACTGTCAGCTGGTGAAGTTGGCTATATTACGGCCAGTATTAAGAGCGTTGGCGATTGTAGTGTCGGTGATACAATTACCGATAATAAAAGGCCTTGCGAGCAAGCTTTACCGGGATTTAAACCTTCTATACCAGTTGTCTTTTGTTCTATCTTTCCGGTGGATAGTAGTCAATATGAAGCTCTGAAAGACGCTCTGGCGAAATTGAAACTTAATGATGCCAGTATTGATTATCAGAATGAAAATTCGGCGGCTTTGGGACTCGGATTTAGATGTGGGTTCTTGGGACTCTTGCATATGGAAATTATTCAAGAAAGAATTGGGCGCGAGTTTGATTTGGATATTATTACAACAGCTCCGTCTGTGGCATATAAAATCAATCTTACAAAAGGGGAAACGATTATGTTGCATAATCCTGCAGATATGCCGGATTTATCTACCGTGGCTTCTATTGAAGAACCTATGGTCAGAGCAACTATTCTTGTTCCCGATACTTATTTGGGGGCGGTTCTGAAACTTTGTACGGAACGTCGTGGATTACAGCAGGAATTAACCTACGTTGGTTCCAGAGCGATGGTTGTTTATCGAATCCCTCTTAATGAAATTGTTTTTGATTTTTATGATCGTTTAAAATCTATTACGAGCGGATATGCCAGTTTTGATTATGAATTGGTTGGATATGAACAATCGGATTTGGTTAAGGTGCAAATTTTAATCAATGAGGAACCTGTTGATGCTTTAGCTTTTTTGTGTCACAGAAGCGAGGCGGAGTCGAGAGGTAGACAAATTTGTGAGAGATTGAAAGATTTAATTCCGAGACATTTGTTTAAAATTCCGATTCAGGCTGCAATCGGTGGACGTGTTGTGGCTCGTGAGACTATTTCTGCTATGCGCAAGGATGTAACGGCTAAGTGTTATGGTGGTGATGTTACTCGTAAACGTAAGCTTTTAGATAAGCAGAAAAAAGGTAAGCAAAGAATGCGGCAATTTGGTAAAGTAGAAGTACCTCAGTCTGCATTTATTGAGGCTTTACGCATTGGTGATGATTAGAGTTTTTGTTGTGACAAATTAGCGGTTCTTTTAGAATCGCTCTTTTTTTGTATTATTTTACTTCAAAACGTTTTATAGAATTAGCTTTAGCTAAAGTTTCTTCTTGTTCATAATTACTAGGAAATTTTCCTCGACGTTGGTATACTCTCAATTCCATACCGTATGATGAATATAATTGCTTGAATTTAGGTTGTGAGGAATCTGGATAGGGAATCTCATTAAGTAAGGTTGTTAAACTTTTTTGCTTAAGTTCTTCTATGTGGGATAGTTTGGGTTGGGGAGTTGGCGCTTCTTTTGGGGTGGCAATTTGAGTGTTTTCGTCGAGTTGATATTGTTCTAATTTTTTGCTTATTTCGGGGGAAATAGACTTAGATTCATTGTCTTCTTCTTGAAATACAATGTTTGTTGATGGAGATGATTGTTTAGATATATTTTGTGGGGCATTTTTGATTTTTTGTATGGTGTTTTTCTGTGCAATGGGAAGTGTTGATTTCTTTTTTGAACTTAATGTTGCTTGCGATGTATCGCGTGTTGTTTGAGATGCCGATGTTTTTCTTTGTGATGTGGTGGCTTTGTTTGTTTGAGATGGTATGTAAGATTCTCTTTGTGATGATGATGCTTCTTGGTTTTCGTCTTCGGTTGGTGCATATCGTGGGCGCATTAAGCGAATATCTTGTACGTCTTGATTTTGTTGAAAGGCTCCACCAGGAATGAAAAAGGCATATTGTTGAGGATAGATGTTGGCAGATGCTGACTTATATGTAAAAAAACTGGACAAGATTATGCTTATAATGTATGTGTATTTCATAAAATGACTCCATGTTTGTGAGTATCTTGAGAGGGATTCTATATGAGAAAAGTTTTTTTTGCCTTAATTTTTGCTTTTTCGTCGGTAAATATCGGATATGCTTCTGATGCTGATATGAAACGTTACGTCGAAGAATGTTTGAGCGTTATTGATAGACCTCAAGTAGAAATTACATCTTCTTATGGAAAATTACGGTATAATTATACGAAAGGAAAAGATTTTCTTAGACAAGAAACTGAAGAAAAATTTAAAGCCAGTGGACTCGAGATGCCAGAAGATTTTATTCCAATAGGTTTAACGAAAGTAAGAGATGGTTTTAATTTTAATTTAACTGTCGGACAAGTTGAAATTAGTCGTGGTTATGAGTGTGTGTATCCTGAGAAAATAGAAGCTCATCTTGGGTATTATGTACCAACTATTTATGTCTTAAAAGATTTAGAAAAAAATTCTTGTATGTATGAAGTTGCTCTTAGACATGAGAAAACTCATATGCAGATTTATATTGAGGCTTTAGATTATTTTTTACCGCAGTTTAAAGATACAGCTGAAAGACTCTTTGAGATGGTTGGGGTTAAAATTGTTGCTCCAGGACAGCAGGCTGATGTTATTGCTAAGGAACTTAATGCAGAATATTTGCAAAAATTACAAGAAAAGGTTGAAACTTGGCGGAAAGAAGTTGCTGTTGAGCAAGCAAAATTAGATTCTATTGAAAATTATATTGTGGAAACTAAACTTTGTGAAAAATTTGATAAGGGTAAATAAATAAAAGCTACCATAAGGTAGCTTTTATTTTTATAAATTTAACAATTATATTCCTTTTTTAAACCGATAATACACTCATCTATTCCTTTGTATGCCGAATCTATAAATTGCATATCTTTGGCGGAATTGTTGCCATAATAGATGCGAATAGTTGTCATACCGCATTGTTTGGCGAAATCTAAGTTAGAATAACTGTCATCTACAAAAATGCAGTCTTCAGGACGAATTCCTATTTTTTCGCATAAACGTTTGTATACATCAGGACTTTCATTCTTTTTGTACACATCAAAGTCTTCTACAGAATAGAATTTGTTCTTAAAGAAATCATATAGTCCGATATGTTTTAGAATCTTTTCACAGATGTCTTTTGATGAGGTGGAAAAGACATATTGTGGACATTGGAGACTCTGTAGCTTGGCTAATAAATTTTCGTAAGGAGCTATGGTCTTTACTAATTCACTCTTATAATTGTGATAAGATTTGTATAGTTCTTTATGCGGAATACCGTATTCTCTGGAAAATATTTCTAACCCATCACGATATGTTGCATATGATTCTTTAACTTTAGCGGTTGCCTCTTTAAAATCTAAAGGTATATTGAACTCTTCTATCGCAGCGGTGGCTGTTGCTTCATTTAATTTGTTTTTGTATTCATCTGTTTCGTAATATAGGGTGTTATCTAAGTCCCAAATTATGGTTTTATGCAATTTTTATACTCCCTGAAATTTTACCCATCAGGTATCATATAGTTTGATATTTTCTAGGTCAACCTTTTTAATGATTAGCGACGTAAAAAAATATTTAAAAAAATTGTTAGTAACGTCTTTAAAGATATTGGAGGGGGGGTTATAGACCTTTTAAAAAAAAAAAATCGTTTTAATTTTAGTGAGATATGAAAATTTAAAAAAAATTGAGGTGTGATGCCTTGTCAAAATAGATGTTTTTTTTATGATGAGTTCAGTTATCGAATTTGAGGTCGTAAAAAGTATTTTTACTATATCTAGTGTATTTTTACTGTTTGTTAACACAATATGTAGTAGGGTGCTCTTGAAGTCGAAAAAAGAACTTGTTACATTTATGAGAGAAGGGAATAATAAAAAAATGGCAAATAATGAGTTGCAAATGCCCACGGCAAAAAAATATAAAATGCCGTTTAAAAGCATAACAAAAAGAGATGGTACTCTAGCTGATTTTGATGGAGATAAAATCTATAATGCAATTTTAAGAGCTGGGGAAATTACAAATGAATTTGATAATGATGATGCTTGGCTTTTGACTGCTCAGGTAATGAAGATTTTATCTCATAAGTTTGATGAATCTTTGCCTTCTGTTGAAGATATTCAAGATGTTGTTGAACAGGTTCTTATTTCTTCTAACTACTTTAAAACAGCTAAGTCTTATATTCTTTATCGTGATAAAAGAAATAGAATGCGCGGTGATGGTAAAACTGTTGTTGACGTTGAAAGCTCTGTTAATGAATATTTGGAAAATTTGGATTGGCGTATTAAGGAAAATGCTAATCAGGGGTATTCTAATGGTGGTTTGATTTTGAATGTTTCTGGTAAAGTTACCGCAAACTATTGGTTATCTCATGTTTATCCTGCTGAAGTTGGTGAAGCTCACAGAAACGGTGATATTCATATTCATGATTTGAGTATGTTGGCAGCTTATTGTGCCGGTTGGTCTTTGAAGAATTTGTTGCGTGAGGGGTTTAACGGTGTTCCTGGTAAAGTTGAAGCAGGTGCTCCGAAACATCTTTCTTCTGCTGTAGGTCAAATGGTTAATTTTATGGGGACTTTGCAAAATGAATGGGCTGGTGCTCAGGCTTTTTCTTCCGTTGATACCTATTTGGCTCCATATGTCAGAAAAGATAAATTAAAATACGAGCAAGTTGAACAATGTATGCAAGAATTGATTTATAATTTGAATGTTCCTTCTCGCTGGGGCTCGCAGACTCCTTTTACTAACTTTACTTTTGATTGGGTGTGCCCTGAAGATTTGCGTGAACAACATCCTATTATTGCAGGTGTTGAACAAGAATATACTTATGGTGATTTGGGCGAAGAAATGGCTATGATTAACAAAGCTTACATCAATGTTATGATGGGCGGTGATGTTAAAGGCAGACCTTTTACTTTTCCAATCCCTACTTATAATATGACTTGGGATTTTCCTTGGGAAGATGAAAATACAGAGTTGTTGTTCGAAATGACGGCTAAATACGGGTTGCCTTATTTCCAGAATTTCTTGAATTCTTCTTTGAAACCGGGGCAAATTCGTTCTATGTGTTGTCGCTTGCAGTTGGATTTGAGAGAACTTTTGGCTCGTGGTAATGGTTTATTTGGTTCTGCTGAGCAAACAGGTTCTGTCGGTGTCGTTACAATTAACTGCGCAAGACTCGGGTATGTTTATAAAGGTAATGAAGCTGCGATGTTTGCAAGAGTTGATGAACTGATGAATATTGCAAGAACTTCTTTGGAAATTAAGCGGAAAGTTATTCAGCGTTTGATTGATAATGGGTTATTCCCATTCACTAAGAGATATTTGGGGACTCTTCGTAATCACTTCTCTACCATTGGGGTTAATGGTATAAATGAAATGATTAGAAACTTTACTAATGATGAACATAATATCGCAGATGCTTGGGGACAGGCTTTTGCTGAGAAGTTCTTGGATTTTATCCGTGATAGATTAGTGAAATTTCAAGAAGAAACCGGTCATATGTATAACCTTGAGGCGACTCCGGCTGAAGGCGCAACAACAAGATTTGCTCGAGAAGATAAAAAACGTTATATGGGTATTATTCAGGCGGGGACTCCTGATGCACCGTTCTATACAAATTCTTCTCAGTTGCCGGTTGGTTATACTGATGACCCATTTGAGGCTTTGGATTTGCAAGCTAGATTGCAGTCTAAATATACTGGAGGTACCGTACTTCACCTTTATATGAATCAACGTATATCCTCTGCTAAAGTTTGTCGTGACTTTATTAAGAAGGTTTTGGCTAATTACCGGTTGCCTTATATCACGATTACACCGACTTTCTCTGTTTGTCCAAAACATGGGTATATTGCCGGTGAACATGAGTTCTGCCCGATTTGTGATCAGGAAAAAAAGGCAGAAAAGTTAAAAATGCTTGCAAAAAAGCAAGAAGTAGCGTAGAATAGTATAATATATGAAAGGGAGACAAATGAGCAATATTATTAATATCGAAGACGTTAAATTGGATGATTCCGAAAGACAACGTTGTGAAGTTTATACCAGAGTTATGGGATATATTCGTCCGACAACAGAATTTAATGTTGGGAAAAAAGGCGAATATAATAGCAGATTGTGTTTCTGTGAAGAAAAAGCTGTTCAAGGTTGTGAAGCTCGTGAATGCGTTTGCAGAGCAGATACAATGGCTTTGGCGGCAGAATAATCTTTTGCTAAAGGGTGGGTGTTTATGAACCCTATTAGAATCGGCGGTATTGAGAAATTCAGTATCGTCGATTTTCCAAATAAGATGTCTGCTGTTGTCTTTATGCAGGGATGTCCTTGGCGTTGTCCGTTTTGCCATAATACGCATCTTCAGGATGTTAATGCTGATACAAATATTGTTTGGCAGAAGTTTGTTGATTTTCTACAACAAAGAAAAGGAATGCTTGATGCAGTTGTTTTTTCAGGTGGTGAACCGTTAGTGCAGGATAGCCTCATTGATGCGATTGAAGAAGTTAAGGCTTTGGGATATAAAATCGGTTTGCATACTGGGGGATATCGTCCAGATAGATTTGCGGAAGTATTAAAACATGTTGATTGGGTGGGGTTTGATATAAAAGCTCCATTTGATAAAGAAAAATATAAAGTTGTTACCGGTGGTTGGGGAGATGTTGATAAAGTCTTGGAAAGCTTAAAACATCTTATAGCTTCAGGTATTGCTTTTGAATGTCGAACAACTTGTGATCCTCGTTTTTTAGCAGTTGATGATTTATATCAGATTGCAGATATTCTTAAAAGTATGGGGGTAAAAGAGTATTATTTGCAAAAATATCGTAAAGTTCCTTCTGATACGGATACTACAGAAAGCCAATGTTTGGCTTTGGTGGAAAATGAGGAATTATTAAAGCACTTGAGAGAAAATTTTGAGATTTTTGATGTGCGAAAGTAATCATGTTTTTGATGTAAAAAGAAGAAGCCGTTAGGTTTCTTCTTTTTTTTGTGGGGGATATCTTTTCACGAAAAAGGAGCCTTGAGTAAAATTTGTTCGTCTTGCTGTAGATGAATGCTAATACATCTTTGAAAATGAATTTTTACTAATTATTAAGCGTATCTTCTTTAATGTATTATTGAAATGTCCGGAGGATGTTTTGGGGTTTGAAAGCCTCTCCAATGACGCTTGATGTAAAGGCGAAACTTTGCATGCCTTCAGTCGTGGACTGGAAGGCGGTAAAATAAGCCTTAGCGGTGAATATACCGCACTGTTCATTGGCAGACTTTCAACTTCCAGTCATCTTTTTAGTAAGATGACTTTTTTAATGCTAGAAAGGGAAGTGTGTTATGAGAAAGTTTGTTTTTTTATTCGTTTTTTTATCTGTTTCAATATGTGATTTAGCTCAAGCAGAATATTATCGGCAAAATGGTACGAAACGTACTGTTCAACAGAATATACCGGTTTATAAGCAGGTGTATCAAATAGATAATGCTCAATATCCGCGATATACTTTAGGAATGGATGTTGGTGGTGGGCATCTTAGCTTGGGAAAAGATGGTGATTTTAAATATAAAAGTATAGCGGAAAATGAATATAATCTTTTTAAACCATCATTAGGTATTCGTTTTAGTGAAAAAATCGGTGCAGAAATTTTTTACCAACAGTCGAGTGAGGAAAATAAAAATACAAGTCTTAATGGTAATAGTATTGATGTCGGAGTTAAATACGCAGCATATGGGCTGGATTTTTTATTTTACCAACCGATTGATAAACAACTAGATATTTTGATGTCTTTAGGGGCTGCTTTTTATGATTTTGATATAGATGTTGCGGCTAACTTATTAGGCACTAATGTTCAGGATAGTCTTCAGGATGATGCTATTGGCATGCGTGTAGGTTTGGGATTTCAGTTTAATTTGAATCAACAATGGGCTGCTCGTGCAATGCTTCATTATGTTTCTATTACAGGAGGGACGGATTATGTTGAAAATATTATGGAAATGTCTTTAGGTCTTCGATATTCGTTCTAATAGAGTTATTTCTATTTCGAATCTTTGTGGTTGATTGATGCTTGTATTTGTTTATAGCTCTGTCTTTCTTTTATGATGTGGTTTATTTTGAAAAAAATAGGGGATAACCTTTGAATTTTTGTAAAAATCGCTTGGTTAAAATTGCGGAAGTGCTATATTAAATCGTGCTTGAAATTTATTATAACAGAGGTTGGTAATGGCTGAATTAACAGAAGAAGAAATTGTTAAAGGTGAACAAGAATATAATGCCGATTCAATTAAGGTATTAAAAGGTTTGGATGCTGTTCGTAAAAGACCGGGAATGTATATCGGTGATACTGATGATGGTTCAGGTTTGCATCATATGATTTATGAAGTCTTAGATAATGCTATTGATGAGGCTTTGGCAGGCTATTGCGATAAAACTGAAGTTATTCTTAATCCGGATGGTTCGGCAACTATTCGTGATAACGGACGCGGTATGCCGGTTGATATTCATAAAGAAGAAGGAGTTTCTGCCGCTGAGGTTATTATGACTGAATTGCACTCCGGCGGTAAATTTGATAATAATTCATATAAAGTTTCCGGTGGTTTGCATGGTGTGGGTGTTTCGGTGGTTAATGCCCTGTCAACTTGGTTGAAATTGAAAATTTGGCGTAATGATCAACAGTATGAAGCCGAATTTGCTAATGGTAATGTTGTTGAGCATATTCATGTTACCGGCTCTACTCCGGGAAAACATGGTACAGAAGTTTCTTTTTTACCTTCGCCGGAAACATTTACACAAACCGAATTTAGTTATGATGTTTTGGAACGTGCTATTCGTGAGAAAGCTTTTTTGAATTCCGGTGTTTATTTGAAACTAATTGATAACCGCGGAAATGAACCGAAAGAAACAGTGTTCCACTATGAAGGTGGTTTGAAAGCTTTTGTTACTCATCTTAATAAGGCTAAAGCTCCGTTGCATGAGAATATTATTAATATTTCCGGTGAACAAAATGATATTCAAGTTGATGTAGCTATGCAGTGGACGGAAGCTTATAATGAGAGTATGTTATGTTTTACCAATAATATTCCGCAAAAAGATGGTGGTACGCATTTGGCTGGTTTCAGAGGGGCTTTGACACGTACGGTTAATAACTATATTCTTGAAAATGGTCTGTTGAAAAAGGATAAAACAGTTATTACCGGTGATGATATGCGTGAAGGTTTGACGTGTGTCTTATCTGTGAAAGTGCCTGACCCTAAGTTCTCTTCTCAAACAAAGGATAAATTAGTTTCTTCTGAAGTTCGTCCGGTTGTTGAAGGTGTTATGGGTGATAAATTAAAAGAGTGGTTAGATGAACATCCAGCTGAAGCAAAAATTATTGTCGGTAAAATTGTTGAGGCAGCTACAGCTCGTGAGGCTGCCCGTAAAGCTCGTGAGTTGACGCGTCGTAAAGGGGTATTGGATATTTCGTCTCTTCCGGGTAAATTGGCTGATTGTCAGGAAAAAGATCCGGCGTTGTCTGAAGTGTTCATCGTAGAGGGAGACTCCGCTGGTGGTTCTGCTAAACAGGGACGTGATAGAAAAAATCAAGCTATTATGCCGTTGAGAGGTAAAATCTTAAATGTGGAACGTGCGCGTTTTGATAAAATGCTCAATTCTGCGGAAATTGGTACAATTATTACAGCTTTGGGCACGGGAATCGGGCGTGATGATTTTAATCCGGATAAATGTCGTTATCATAAGATTGTTATTATGACCGATGCGGATGTCGATGGTGCGCATATCAGAACACTGTTATTGACGTTCTTCTATCGTCAGATGCCGGAATTAATTGAACGTGGTTATGTTTATATCGCTCAACCGCCGCTTTATAAAGCTAAACGCGGTAACTCCATTATTTATCTGAAAGATGATAGGGAAATGGAGGATTATTTAATCAATGGCGGTTGTGACGATGCATATTTGGAAAAAGCAGACGGTGAGAGAATCTTGGGACAGGATTTAGTTGCTTATGTGGAAAGTACCAAGAAAGCACGCAATCTGGTTTCTATGTTGAGTACAAAGGCTCCGGAGCATATTGTTGAACAAATGGCTATCTGTGGTTTGTTTGATAAAGAATTGCAAGCAGATAGGACTCGTTTGCAGGATGAATTGGATAAGTTGGTTGTCCGTTTGGATAACTTGGAGGCTGAATATGACCGTGGGTGGAAAGCCGAAATTTTAGATAATGGTAATATTTCTTTTTATCGTACATTACGCGGCGTTAAGGAAGAACATATTGTCGGCGCTTCTATTTTGGAAAGCGGTGAAGCGCGAATCCTTAACTCTATGAAAGATTTCTTGGCTGAAAACTTTTCTCAGACTTTGAAACTTGTTTCTAAAACAGGTGGCGAAACTGTTATTGCCGGTCCGGTTACTCTAGTTGATGCGGTTATGGCTGCTGGTAAAAAAGGTATTACATTGCAGCGTTATAAAGGGTTAGGTGAAATGAATCCTGAACAACTTTGGGAAACAACGTTGGATCCAGAAGCTCGTTCACTGTTACAAGTTAAAATTGACCAAATGGAAGAAGCTGATGAAGTCTTTTCTACACTTATGGGGGATGTGGTTGAACCTCGTAAAGACTTTATTCAGGAAAACGCGCTTAATGTGGTTAACTTGGATATTTAATCATTTCTTTTCAATAGAGATGAAATTGAGGAGGAGCTATTGGGCTTCTCCTTCATTTTTGGAGAGAAAATGAGAGAGTTTTTTTAGATATGAATCAATGGACTGTATATGGTTTATAACAACTCTATATGGAACCTTGAATCTATTGTGAGAATAATACGAAAAAAGCCTCTTTTTAGAGAGGCTTTTTATGTTTTTTAGTATATTGAATATTTCATGGCAAAATAAACTAATGCCCAAACTATCATCATGCAGATAAAAGCCAAGACTTTACTTTTTTCATATTCTTTATAGGTGTTCCACATCCCGATTATGCATACTATGCAGTAAGTTAATGTGCCTAGAAATGCAGCAATGTAGAAGCATAACCATGTAAATGTTGCTGGATTCATGCTCAATAAGGATATGTTGTTCCAGACAATTCGTAAAAATCTTGTTTCGTAACCGACGGATTGCTTCAGAAATATCATTAGCAACCTTGTTACAAAACTTGATGCAACTAAACCTAAAACAGAAAATTTCCAGAAAGCAACCGACAATGAATATTGTCCGTATACGAATTTTCCAAACATTGTTCATCTCCTTGTAGTCGTTTTTATGCAATCTATATCTTGTTTCTTATTGTTTCGCAAGCTTTTTAGAAGAAATTTACAATATTCTTGTATTTCTTTAAGCCTAATTTTTTATGTGTATTAGCGATATATTCGTGCAAGTCATTCCATATTGTATTTTCTTCTATATATTGACGAGCCTTTTGAGGCGATTTTGATAGCTGTATCTCAATTACTTTCGTTAATAAATCATACATGGCTGGACTTACTTTTGCAAAGTCAATGTGGATTAATCGGTTTTCATCAAAAGTGATGGCTTTGTGTTGTAGTAGAGTGTTGAACTCTATTAAATCTACAATTTTATAAGTTTCTGTTGGAAAGATTGGTTTGGCTCGTAATAGTAAGCGGAAAATCCATGTGGTATAAATTTCTTTTAGTTCTTCTTCTGTGATGATACCTTGTTTAACGTATTCAGGCATGAAGGATATGGAAATGGTATCTGCTTTGTTTTCTTCTATAATCGATTTACATATTCCGGGAGCATTTTGATATTCGCAGCTTGGCCCTAAAGAATGTCCGTTTTCGTGACCAATTACGAACAGATGGTCCGCTTCTAGGTTATAGTATTTATGGAAATCTGGATGTAAAAATGCATTCAGCATTTTTTGTGTTCTTTCTGGATCATGACTTTGTCTTACTTGGCGATGGTATACATTGCGTCTTCCTCCACCGGTTTTAATTGATAATTTATCATTGTTGGGAAGATTTTGAGCAACAGTCATGCCACCACGGCATTGAGCATAATCACCGGTTAGACTGACTAAATCAACGTCAACCATGGTTTGTTTTAATTCTGTATTGGTGCTGATTGTTTGCGTGTATTGGCTGGCATGAGGCATTAAACAGCTTAATTGAGGCATCATGTTTTTGAATTTTAAAAGCAATTCGGTTCCTTTTTTGTTTACAATACCAACACGAGCTCCCAACATATCCTTGGCGATGACTTCAATGTGTTTTTCTGTGATTAGTTGTGCTAATTCTGGATTTTCCAGTACGGTTGAGGTCATTTCATCATCGTAATTTTCTCGGCTTAAGGTGAATTCAAGTGGGGTGTCTTGCATCATTGCCCAATGTTTATCAGCGAGCATGTCCATATCTTCATTGTTTTGTAATAATGCTTGTGCTTGCCATGATAGATATTCTTTAAATAAGTCGTTTGTGCAATAGTGAGCGGCGACTTCTAATTCATTGGCCATTGCCGAAAATTCTTCTTTGAAGTATTCCGTATAATCAATGGCTTTTAATTCATCTTGTTCTCTTACAACCATTGTGCGTGCAGATAGAATTTTTGCAATTTCTTTATCCTTTCCTTCTGCAAACATCTTTAGTAAGATTTTGTGAAATTCGCTTGTACTTAAATCTTGAGGATAGAAATTTTTTCCGGCAGGAGTGGTTAAATCTTTGAATATGGTAATCGGTTTTTCATCGATACCGTTTAGACCACATACCCCATTTAGAGAATTAAACATTTTTAAGGATAATGCGGCTTGTTCATCGTTTATGGCTTCTTTTTTAAGCGCTTTTTTTAATGAAATATTGTGAGGATTATCTTGTTGTAGGCTGACATTATTTAAGATTTTGGCTGCAGCAACTAAGTGTTGCAATGCTTTTTTATCGCCTTCTGTCAGAGCTTGATATTGCTCCGATTGGGGGGACAATAGGGTGATATCTGTCATTTCCTCTGAGGTCATTTTTTTGAGTTCATCAACGCTGTAATTTAATTCATAGCCATTATATGTTGTCATTTATATCTATCTCCACTGTTTTAAATTTATAGAATTTCATTTTTGGGGTATGATAATCAGGGTTTATTCCTGCTTGTTGTTTGATATATCGAAAAATATCGGTTTTGTTGTTATGTCTTTTTTTGTATTTCTTTATTTCTTGCGGTAATAAGATGTATTCTCGCAGTTCGAAGCGGAATAGCAGCCCGTCATTTGATGATATATTCGATTGGTAAGGGATTTCTTGAAAAGATGTTAATAAGGATAATTGCTCTGCTTTTTCTTGTGGGGCGAATTTTTGTAAGGCTTCTTTGATATTGTATGACAGAGATTTATTTGTATTTAGTGAGCATATTTTTTTATCTTGCGAGGATAAACAAATGGAGGAATTTTTCAGGAGAATGTATTGTGCAGAAATTGGATAGTCTATTTTTGCATATGGGGTAGATGGAATGCTGCTGAGAATTATATCTTTATGGTCTTTTATTAGTTTTTTTAGATTTTCTTGTTCCTGTTCTTGTTTATTTTGTGGTGCTAACGGAAGTGGTGCAAACGAATCTAAAAAAGCTTGAACTTCCGGAGTGATGATAAAGTCTTTGAGGGAAGTGTTGTTTATGGTGTATGGAAAATAATTTTTTGTTTGGGCTAATTTTAGTATTTTTTCTGCATCTGATGATACAATGATTTGGGTGGATTTATTATTTTGTTTTATTTGAGATGAAAATATTTGTGCTAGTTTAAAAATTTGTTCAGAAAATGAAATTTCTGGGGAAATATTGATTTCTGAGGCATTGTTGGGAATAATGGAAAATGCTTTTGCCAAAGTGATAAGATTTTCTCTGTTGGAGTATTTCGGGATAAGAAAAATTATTTCTTTTTTGCTGGGTGTACTCAGAATTGTTATTGGTTCTGCTTGCGTGTACCACTCAGGTGTTGCGGTTTTAGAACTGTAGTTGAGTAATTGTTTTTTTGTTTGATGCAAATCAATAGGGAACTGAATGAAATTGATTAGGATGATGAGTATAATACTGATGATAAAAAGGATACGTTTTATTTTTTTTTGACGTTCTTTCTTTTTATCTACGTATAGTAACATGGGACAATCTTTCTTTATTGTTTTTGCGGATGCAATGCGCATCTTTTCATGTTTTCTTTAGATAATGTAATGATAGCGGTTTCTAAATCTTTTAAAATAGGTTCGCCTATTTCTTTAATTAGTGGTTTCTTTTTTAAGGCCATTTTGTAATATTCTCCGCCATTTTCGCATAATCCCCAATAGCGAACATCGCCATCTTTGTATTGGTTGGCTTGGAGATTTGCTTCTAATTTATCTAAAGCGGAAACTATTTTGGCTTCAAGTGTTTCTTTTTCTTCATACTCTTGGTATAAGTCGTAAATCTTTTTATTTAACGGTGCTGGGAGCTGTTTTTTTAGTTCTTTTATGGCTTGAGCTTCTTTATGTCTTTTTTCTTCTTTTATGGCTGGGTTGGCAATCTGATTTGCTGCTGTATAGTCGCCGACTTTTCCTTCGGCAATGTCATGTACCAGTGCCATTTCTAACATTTTTGTATAGTCAACTTCACTCTTTAAGTATGGTGTAATTAACATCACTAAAAAGGAGAGTTTGAAAATATGCATCGCATCATTTTCGGGGGAGCCTTCGTATAAGAGCAAATCTCTTTTGACAACGCAAACCTCTTCTAGTGCTCGCATAAAATTGATGATTTTATCAATTCTTTTCATAACTCTCCTTTGTTCTTATGACTTATATTTATTTGTTTTTAGCATTTTTGCCAATAAACTTTTTACCGTTCATATAAGGTTGTAATTTTTCCGGAATACGTACGGTGTAATCAGCTTGTTGGTGATTTTCAATGAATGGTACTAAAATACGCGGCGTTGCAATTCCGGTATTGTTTAAGGTGTGAACAAACTTAACTTTACCGTCTTTGTTATCTCTGTATCTTAAGTTAGTGCGACGAGCTTGCCATTCGGTGATGTTTGAGCAAGAGTGAGTTTCTCTGTAGCAATTTTGAGAAGGAGTCCATGCTTCCAAATCGTATTGGCGATATTTGGGAGCTCCCATATCACCTGTGCAGATTTCTAATACCTGATACGGCAATTCTAAATCTTGCAATACTTCTTCGGAAATGGCTAATAAAGTTTTGTGCCACTTCTCGCTTTCTGCAATATCATTTTTGCAGATTACAAATTGTTCTGTTTTTAGAAACTGGTGAACACGAACTAAGCCTCTTGTATCTTTTCCGGCTGCTCCGGCTTCGCGACGGAAACAAGGTGAGAAGCCAGCATATAATACAGGTAGGTCATTTTCAGATAATATTTCGTCAGCTCTTAAAGAGTTTAAAACTAATTCAGCAGTACCAGATAAATATAAATCATCGGCAGGCATATAGTAAACTTCATCTTGTGAGAATGGTAAATATCCCATGCCATATAATGGTTTTTGTTTTGATAAAGATGGTACGGTGATGGTTGTGAAGCCATGTTCAGTTAATTTATCTAACACCATCATGTGCATAGCTAATTCCAAACGAGATAATTCGTTTTTGATGGCATAAGTTCTGGCTCCAGATACTTTTGTAATGCGTTCTAATTCAGACCAATCGTTTAATTCCATTAGTTCTACATGATCTTTAGGTGTAAAATCAAACTTTGTTGGTTCCCCGACGCGTCTGATTACAACGTTGCCAGATTCATCTGGACCAACAGGAGATTCTGGACTCGGTAAGTTTGGCATTCTCCACATGATGTTATCATATTTCTTTTGTTCTTCTGCCAATAACTCTTGTTCTTTCTTTAATTCTTCGCCGATTTCTTTACTCTTAGCAATAATTGCAGGGCGGTCATCATTAGATGCGGATTTTATGGAATTACTTAATTTATTTTTTTCTTCGGCTAATGTTTGGGTGGATGTTTTTAATTTGTTTACATCTTTATGTAACGCAATTAAACCATCTATATCAATTTGTTCTTTGGTGTAACCTTTTTTGGCTAATCCTTCTTTTACCGTTTCCGGATTTTCTATAATAAATTTTATATCCAACATCTTTGTGTTTCCTTTTTTACATAAATTATTGCAAAAATCTGGGATTAGGTTACCAATATTTAAAATTAAAAACAATATAAAATTGAAAGGCAGGCACAAAAAGATAGATGTTGAAAAGGTTTTAACGAAAGAGAATTAATTGGTGTTCTTTATTTGGAGCTATTAAGCATATTTTGATGAAGTTCTTGTTTTTAGAGGGGCCATTGTTTAATAGATTGGGAAAATTGTAAGGTCAATTTTGATTTTGTTTGCGTTGTGCAGGCTTGGAAATTTAGTTTTGTTGTATGGATATGTAGGAAAAAAAACTCCCATTTGGGAGTTTTTAATTGTTTGAATTATTCTTTTTTAAGAGGTTTTCTCTGGCTTTGCGAGCTTTTTCGGCGAGAGTTTCTTCTTGAGAGGCTTCTGCTTTGGGGAGCTCGTTTTGCGGCTCGACTGCTTTTTTTTTTACTGTCGCTGCGTAGGCATTGACAATTTCATTTTCAGCTTCCGGATTTTCATTGTATTTCATTTCACAGACGTATAAAGTTTTTAAATTTTTTATCTTTTCGATGGTATCTGGTTGCAGACCTTCTATTAGAATTATATCATTTTTGCTACGAGTTATTTCTATTAGTTTTTCTTTTTCTTTTAGTGTAAAGGTCGGATTTACCGGTTTGTCTTCTCCGGCAAAAATGAGAACCATTACTTCTCCTGCGTCGTTTTCCATTAGTTCATAGACGTTGCGTGGGTTTTGGGGTGTTTTATCCGTTGTTTCTGTCATTCTAGTTTCCTTGTCATATATCTTTTGATTGAGTTTATATCGCAACTTCTTAAAAATCTGTTACATATTTTATTTTGGAATGCAATTTTTTATTTGCATTCTAAAAAATATATGTTATAAGGCTCTACAACGTTTAATTTTAGAGAATAGAAAAGAGGTGATTTAAGTGGTTCAAGTTACTGTTATTGGTAATGATGTAGCTCAGTCTTTGAAGATTTTAAAAAAGAAAATGCAACGTGAAGGTATTTTTCGTGAAATGAAATTGAGACGTTGTCATGAAAAAAATTCTGAAAAGAAAGCTCGTCGTCAAGCTGAAGCTATTCGTAGAGCTAGAAAACAGTTGCGTAAGCGCTTAGATACAGAAGGTTTCTAATTTTTCTGTTTTGTTTGTCGGGAATCCTTATTTAGGATTCCTTTTTTTATTGGATTGAGGAGAGATATTTTCATTATGTGGTTTGAAAAGGCTAAGGTTTTATTGAATACAGAATATAGCGCATATTATCAAAAAGCGACAACACATGCTCAAAAGGTTATGGATGAAAAAAAATGCCATTCATATCAGGTATTGGGAGTAGGGAACTATTTATTGAGACATGAAACTGCTTTTCAAAATTCTACTCTTTCTGAAATACAAAGGTTGAAAGCGACGGTTTTATTACATGATTTGGGGCGCTTTTATGAAGTTTTTTTGCATGAAGATGGCGGAAAAGTCGATCATGGTGTCTATGGAGCTTCTTTATTAGCTAAATATCCTGATTTTAATCGTTTCGATATTGTGCTTCCTGTGAGACATCATGGGCATTTAATCGAAAAACTTTATGAAGATGCGGATTATTTGAATTTATCGACGGAGAAGAAGCAGGAAATTCAGAAAATAATTTATTTGGTGCGTGATGCTGATAAGGTGGCCAATTTCTATCTTTTGTCACGTCATTTTAAAGAGATGGAAAACTTGTTTTTTCTTAAATCATTGTTGGATTGTCAAATTAAAGAGCCAAGTCCTTTGGTGTGGGATGCTTTTATGAAACACGATGCTGTGGATGTGAGAAATGTTAAGAGTTTTGCTGACCAAGCTGTTATGTATTTAGCTTGTGTCTATGATTTAGCGTATGTTTCATCTTTTGTTTTGATGAGTAAATTGGATATTTTACCTAACCTCTTGAATTGCTTTGATAAGTTTTTAACGGAGAAATATGCTTCTATTTGTCGACATGAATTGTGCAAATATGTTCAGAATAGAATGTATGGTAATGAGAAATTGCTTGCTTTTTAGGGGTTTTTAACTTTTTCCTGTTATTATATGTTATATATAATTGATTAGAGGGAAAAATGAAAAGCTTTATTTTGTCTTTGGGCGGTATTTTATGTGTTGTAGGTTCTGCGTGTGCTGAATATGTTCCAGAACCAAGATTGGGTGCAACTTCTGCGTATGATGTAATTGTTATTTCTGAAGATGAATATAATGCTGATGTCTCCGGAAATGTGTATAAGGCTTATGATATTGCTGCTGATGGAAGTTTGGTTCCGCAATATTATCAATACAATGTTGATGAAAATAAAGAATATGATGATACAATTACTCGTTCTGGTTATGGAAGTGGAAATGGTGAAAATCCAGAGGTAGATGCTGGGGCGGCTCTTAATAATAGTGAAAAAATTGAGGCTATATCCGGTACTTTATATAAAGACAATAGTTATACTTATGATTTTACTGGTGCAGATGTTGATACATATGTTCGTGGAGGGGCTGTCTATAATAGTGGTGTTATTGGGCATAAAGATGATAATGGGCAATTTTCTGGTATAGCGATTGAAGCGGATTTTATAGGAAATACTTTGACGACACAGACGCAAACAGAAGGATTGTTACGTGCTCAAGGTGGGGCTTTGGCTAATCAAGGAGAGATAGGAGATATTCAAGGAGATTTTATTCGGAACAGTGCTAATGGAAAGTACGCTTGGGGTGGGGCTATTTATAATGATAAAGTGGCGACGATTGGTAATGTTTATGGTGATTTTGTCGGCAATTTTGTTGGTGGAGAAAGTTCAGGTGGCGGAGCTATTATCAACGAGGGAAAAATAGGAAATTTGAATAGTGATTTTGTAGCGAATTCTGCTGAAACCTCAAGTTATGCTGCTGGCGGGGCTATCCATAATAATGATAAGGGTAGTATTGCGGGGATTAATGGTAATTTTGTAGATAATCATGTTAAAGGAGCTGTTCAGGCTTATGGTGGGGCTATTGATAATTTGTTGGGCTCTATTGGCGATATAAATGGGGATTTTAATAATAATCAAGCTCTGTCAAGTGATATAGGACGCTATAATGGAGCGTTTGGAGGAGCAGTTTCTAATCAAGAGGGATATTTAAACAATATTAATGGTAATTTTTATGGAAATCAGGCTTCTGCAAGTATTTATGCTCAAGGTGGTGCTATTTTTAATTCTTCAGGTCGTATAGGAAATATCAAAGGCGATTTTGTTCAAAATTCTGCTGTATCTCAAAGTGCCAGTGCTTATGGTGGAGCAATTTATAATGAAATGGCTTCAATTGATGGAATTCAAGGAGATTTTTCTGAAAATACTGTTTCGGCAAAATTAGAAGCTTTTGGTGGCGCTATTTATAGTATGAATGGCGATGGTGGTGATAATTCTTTGAATGTTGTTAATTCTAATTTTTATAATAATACGGCAATTTCTGATGATGGAATGGCTAAAGGTGGGGCTATTTATGCCGATAATCTTACAATTACAGCGCAGGGGCAGAATAGTGTCTTTAAAGGAAATATGGCTGACGATAAAAGTAATGCTATTTATATGGATGGTGGAGTAAATAATGATAGTGCCGTATTGAATTTGGTTACTAAGGAAAATGGAGATATTGTTTTTGATGATGCTATAGATGGTGTGAATTATAATTTGAACCTTTTAGGAGATGGTTCCGGAGAAGTGGTTTTTAATAATCTTGTGGATAATGTTGATACACTTAATCTTGCAAGTACATCGGCTTTTCATTTAGGTAAGGATGCGCGGATAAATATGCAAAATTATGTTGCAAACAATGACGACGGAACTCCTGTTTTGACGTTAGATGTTGAGGTGGATAAGGCGACTAATAGTATTAGTAATGGAATCTTAAATGTGAATGGTGATGTTTCTGGTACAACTAGTGTTGTTGTTAATTCTCTTAATCAGGATACTTTAGATGATATTACAGATGCTAAAACTATTTTTGTTCAGGCTCCTAACGACGATATGAGTACCGAATCTGTTTTTAATGTCAGTCGTGTTGTTGGAAGTCCTTATATGTGGGATTCTATTCGTAATTATGCAGGAGAAACAAATGGAAGTAATTGGTATTTAGTTGTGCGTGAAAATGAGGGAGGAGATGGTGGAGATGATGGTGATAAGCCGTCCGGTGATGTTGTGTATGCTCCCGAAATTCCTGCTTATGTAGGTATGCAGACAGTTGTAATTGAGCAAAATCGTGGATTGGGTCGGAAAATTGCGGCAGGATTGCGGTCAGAGCAGAATAAAGGATGTTGTGATAGAAAATTTCGGCATAAATATAATATGTGGATTGATGCAGATTATGATAATGCTGATATTGATGCACCTGTTGACATGGAGGCAAGTATTCAGAGTGTCACAGCCGGTATTGATTTTAAAACTGATAATTATACTCGTTTAGGGGCTTTTGCTGCATATCGACAAGGAGATTATGATTTGTCCGGTAAGGGAAAATATGCTTCTGATACAGGTTCTTCTCTGGATGTAGATAGTTATTTGGGTGGTTTATATTATCATTACGGTCGTTATAATTGGGCACTGTTAGCTACTATATTTGGTGGAACTCAAGATATTGATGTTAAAACAGATGATAAAGTTGCTTTTGCTGATACCAAAGGTATGCAGTATGGGGCAAGTCTTGAAGTGGCAAAGAAATTTTATTTGCCATATGCTTGGATTATAGAGCCTAGTGCCAGTTTGTATTATTCCGCTTTGGATTTGGATGGATTTAATGATAATATGGGTAAAAATGTTGATTTTGATTTGATGCATTATGTTGAAGCTGAGTTAGGTTTGAGATTTGAACATTTGTTCTGTGTGAACGGATGGACGACAAAAGTTTATGCAAAACCTTCAATTATTCAGACTTATGCCAGTGGAGATTCTGTTAATATCAGTGGTTTAGATTCTGTTTCTTCGTATGATAATCAACTGCTTGGTAGAATGGAATTAGGTGCTAAATTTGGTTTATCTCATACTCTATCTGCTTATGCTTCCGCTAATTATACATTTGGTAGCGATTATTCCGGATATGGTATTGATGCTGGATTAAATTATGCTTGGTAGTTATTTGAGGCTTGATTGTTTGCTCACAATAAAAAACCCGCAAAGATGCGGGCTTTTTATTAGTTTACTTAAATATGTTAAGCAATTTTTTCTACTTGGCTGAATTCCAAATCAACCGGAGTATAGCGTCCGAAGATTGAAACTGATACTTTAACACGAGATTTTTCGTTATCAACCTCTTCTACTACGCCAACGAATGATGCGAACGGACCATCTGTCACACGAACTTGTTCGCCAACTTCAAAGTAAATTTCTGTAGACGGACGTTCTACACCTTCTTCAATCTGCGTCATAATGCGTTTAACTTCTGCTTCGCTGATTGGTTGGGGTTTGTTATGACTACCTAAGAAACCACTTACACGCGGTGTATCTTTTACAATGTGCCATGCATCATCACTCATTTCCATTTTTACCAGAATGTATCCTGGGAAAAATTTGTGTTCAGCATTGACTTTTGTTCCTTTACGAACTTCAACGACTTGTTCGGTTGGAACTAAAACTTCTAAAATTCTATCATCCATTTTTTTCAAAACGGCTTGTTCTCTGATTGATTCAGCAACTTTCTTTTCTGAACCAGAATATACGTTTACAACATACCAACGCGCTGTCATTGAAAACTCCTAATATTTGAAGATTAAACGAACTATTGCGGCAAATATCATGTCTACGCAAAAGAAAAATGCTGACGCAATCGCAACGATTATTAAAACCATAATCGTGGCGCGCATTACTTCCTTTTTAGAAGGCCAAGTAACCTTTTTTACTTCTTGTTTAACTTGTCTAAAAAATTGTACCGGACTTGTATTTCCCATAGCTCTACCATTTCAATTACATTGATAAAAATTAGCAGGATGTATCGGACAATTCTCTGATTGGTAAAATTTTTCTTTTATATCACTTAGATTGTCTTTCATCCTAACAGATGAGGAAAACATATTAAAGTTTTTTTTAGATGTCAATAAATATATTGATTGTTTGTGCAGGTAATATCTTGGACGGATAGATTTATTTTTGTAAATCGTTTAGATTTTTTAATATATAAGAGGTCATATTTATGGTTGTTTGTTGGGTTTGAACAGCAGATTGATTGTTATCGTTATTGTTGTGTTTAGATTGTAGGATATTCTTAACTTTTTGCATCAAGTTATGAACTTTTATTTTATCTTGGTTCTTTTCTTGACCTAATGATTCTGCTTTTTGTTCTGGTCTACTGGATTGTTGGTTATTGGTATTTTCTGTTTTATTTTCATATTTTCCACTTAAAAGTTCTGATTTTTGCTTTTGATACCGTTGTTGCATTCCTAAATCATCAAAGGACTTCGTTGCGTCTGCTTTGCTGTTATTTAGAATCTTTTGAGCAATAGGGAGGTTTTTTATTTCGGACATCTTTACGTAAAATTCATAGTTCTCGCCGACTTTTAGGTGAAGAATTTTATCTTTAAGTGGATTTTTTTCAGGGGTCACAAAAGTTTCACAATTTGTTTTTAACGCGTCTTCTTTTGATAAAGAATTGCTTCCGCTTTTGTTTTTGGAAAAAGCATCTTCCATTCCAAAATTATCATAGAATTTATCATCATTAGATTGTTCATAGATGTTTATATAGCCAACTTTTATATCTAAGCCATTAATTTTTCCGATTGAATTTGATCCGTAATCGTCATGTGTTGCGGTGCCGTTAACACCATCGTAGGAGGCTGCATAATTGGGATTGGTGGTGGCATAGACAATTCCGCTTCGCCCTGCCCGTTTACTCAAACTGAAATAGTCATCGGATACTTGTGTTCCGTTAAATAGATATTGTTCTTTGGGAAATTCTGAGAAAACACTTTGTTGATTCATCGGCTGTGTAAGACTTCTGTTATATATAGCTTGTACAAATTGTGCTAACTCTGTAGGAGTAATTGCCTCTGTGTTGTTTTTCTCTGAAAACATTTCTTCAGCTTTTATGGGAACGGATATTTGATTCAAAATATTGGCATCATGCATGTACTCTACTAATTTGGGCATGATTTTTTTTGCTTCACCGACTTTCATTATGGGGGACCATAAGTTATTTTTACCATCTGTTGAATTATGTTCATACCATGAATTGGTTTCTTCTGCGTTTCCTATAGATAGTCCCATTTCTTTAAAAATCGCATTTAATTTTGTTTGCCCCGATTTGTTAACTCCAAGATTAAATACGACATTGTCATTGTCGTTCATGCTAGAAAGTCTTTCAATATGAAAATCGGCAATACTTTCTGCACTTCTTTTACGTGATATATCTGAAAGAGCTTTATTTATACATTGTGCTTCAATGGCACAATTTTGTTTGTCTTCCATTCGTATGTTTTGTTCTGCTTTTTCAAGATTTTCGGATAATGACCATTGTCTTTGTAATAAGGTTTCTCTTTCTGATTGGATATCTTGGATATTGGAATCGAGAGATGCTATAAAAGAGGTGTCTTTTTCTTCGGTTGTTGAGGTTTGATTTTTATAGAAATTGCGGAATTTATAATCAGTCTTCATTTTGTCAGAAAGCTGATTATCCGTAGAAACTTTAACTAATGTGTCAAGTTTAGACTTAAATAAATTTATTTCGTTTTTTTTGGTGGCTTTTTGAAAAAAATTAAAACTATTTTTTACTTTTTCTATATCAGTGGCGTTAAAGGTACCATTTGTTTCATAATCTTTGAAAATTTTTTCTAATAGGGGTTTGGATTTTGGGGGACATTTATCCAATATATAGTTAGAGCATTCCGCTATTGTTTTGCATATCTCTTTATCTTTTTGCTGGTTAGATAGGTTTTGTTCAATTCTGTCTAAGGCTGTTTTATTGTTTTGCAAATTGTTTTGGAGGGGGGATAATTTTTCGTTTAATAGTTTTTGTAAGCGAATCTCAGCTCGTTTTTCTAAAAATGAAGATACTCCATTTGATGTTTTTGAGGCTTCTATAAGTTCCTCAAAGTATGGTTCTTCTAAAATTTCAAAATCCTTATTATCCGATAAAAAATACAAATTCATAATCTCCTCCATTTATATTATAGTACTATAGTACGCTTTTTTTAGCTTGGATGCAAGAATAATATTGTGTATGGAAGGTGTTTATTTGTAAAAGGAGATAATTGGGGTTAATTATTCAGGCGTATACTATATGTATATAGTAGTAATTGCTTAGTTTGTTTAGATACGATAAAAATTTGTCTTGAGAGGTTTTCTTGTGTGGTGAAAACATCTATAGTATATGAGTTATTCTATTTGTCTTTTCTTTTGTAATAAGAGTTCTGGCTTTCCTGAATTTAATTCTTTGCCAACAATTGGACCTAAATTTTTAGCAAATTTATAAATTTCAGATTTTATTTCTTCTGCGCTTAAATTCTTATCATCGTGTAAGGCTTCAATTTCCAAAAAGCATCCTAAACCAGTAACTTCTTCCAATGCAATCTCATAATCGGGGGTTTCGTATAGATGTTTTACATTGTTAATTACAACTAGCTTTTCTAAACCCAGATATTCGAAAATTTTTTCCATAACTTTGATATCTTTTACTTCGGTTTCATATTCATCGCAGAAAATCCAAATGCCGTTGTCGTAGTGGTTGATTTTATATGTAATATACGCTTTGTCACCTTTTTCGCGCAGGCGGCAACATTCTACTAATCTATCATCTTCATTTAAGTACATATGTTTTCTTAACGGGTCGGCATAATAAATATCTTTTGTTTGCTTTGTTCCTTTATAGTGAAATTTTTTTAAAGCGGATTTAGCTTGTTCTATATCCGTATGTAATTCAAATAAAATTTCAATTTCTCTCATGCTCAATCCCTAAAAGTAGTTTATGTCGTATAATAGAGAGATGATATAAAAAAAGCAATGAAGGATTTCCTGCTATGTAAATTTATAAGAGGGAGTAGGTTCTGTTAATTGTTTGGGCTAAAAAGTTTTTGTGTGTCTTTCTTGATAGATAAGGTAAGATAGATATACAAGATAATTCTTGGACCATCGTTATTACAAAATTATTTACTTTTCTCTAAATTCCAATATAATGCCTACAAAATAAAATTATAATGTTTAATAATTAAAATTAAGAATTATGGAGAAAAAAGGTCCCGTAAAAACAGATTATTTGAATCTTTCTGCCTTACTTAAGGCGGAGAAAAACGGCTATCTAGCTGAACAATTAGCATTACAACGAGCAAATGCCGGAAGTTCAGGGTTTACAACGGAAAGTTATGTACTTGAGATTATTAAGATGAAACACAATAAAAAAAATGTTTCACTATCTGTGGAAGATGTCGTTAGAAAACATTTTCACGGTGATTATTAAGAATATCTGCTCAAATTGTTAGATGTTCATGATAGAAATTCATCAAATGTAGCTTCTTTACTAAAAAGCCGCCCTTTCGGACGGCTTTTTTATTGGCAGGGGCAGTAAGATTCGAACTCACGACACTCGGTTTTGGAGACCGATGCTCTACCAACTGAGCTATACCCCTATGCAAACACAGCTATTTTATTTACTTCAACTTTGATACACGGTTAGAAACAATAAATCAAGTTTTTTTTCAGGCTGTCAATAAATAATTTTTTATTGAGGGCTTGGCTGTGTTGTTTTTATTTAGTTTTTGCGTAATTCTGCTACAGAACTCCACATCTTTTCAAGATTGTAAAATTCTCTTACTTCCGGGCAGAAAATGTGTATGATGACGTCAAAAGCATCAATCAATACCCAGTTTGCTTTTTCTTCGCCTTCAGATGAACAGGAATAACCATTTTGTTTTAGTTCATATTTTAGTTTGTCTGCTAAAGAGGCAACATGACGATTGGATGTACCGCTTGCAATAACCATGTAATTTGCAATAGATGTTTTTCCTTTTAAATCTATTGTTACAATGTCATTTGCCTTGTTATCGTCTAAGACTTTTTGAACTAAATTTAGTAATTTGGTGTCTTCAGTTGTCATTTGTGTATCCTTTTAATCTAACGGAGACCAGCTTTTTTTAGATGTAGCTTCCGTTTCTTGAATTTTTATTTCTATATCTTCTTCTTGTTTGTGTTTTCTCATAGGCACATATTGGGCAATTTCTCGTAAGCAATCTACCGTGTTCATATTGGCAATCGCAGAAATTGCAAATACTGGCGATTTTGTCACTTTCTTTATAGATGAAAGTTTTTTCTTTATTTCATCAGCAGTGAGTGAATCAATCTTATTTAATGCGATGACTTCAGGCTTCTCTGTCAGGTTTCTTTTGTATAATTCTAATTCTTTGCGAATCGTTTTATAGTCTTGAACGATGTTTTCTGAAGTGGCATCTATTAAATGTAAAAAAACAGAACATCTTTCAACGTGTTTTAAGAATCTGTCACCTAAACCAATACCTTCGTGGGCTCCTTCAATTAATCCAGGAATGTCGGCGAGAACTATTTCTTTTTCGTCTACCCATGCAACGCCAAGATTGGGGTGTAATGTTGTAAATGGATAGTCGGCAATCTTTGGACGTGCTTTGGTTACAGCTGTTAAAAATGTCGATTTTCCTGCGTTTGGTAAACCAATTAGGCCAACATCAGCGATGATTTTTAATCGTAGCCATACCCACATTTCTTCTCCAGGCCAGCCTGGTTCTGCGTAGCGAGGGGCTTGGTTGGTCGAGGTCTTAAATCTGGTGTTGCCTCGACCTCCATCGCCACCTTTAGCTGCCATATATATTTGGCCGGGTTCGACCATGTCGGCTAAGACTGTTTCTCCGTCGTTGGCTACAATTTCGGTTCCGACCGGAACTTTGATGATTAGGTCTTCTCCTTTAGCTCCACTCATTTCTGAGCCCATGCCATGTTGGCCGTTTTGAGCTTTGAAGTGTTGCTGGTAACGGAAGTCTATCAGCGTATTTAAATTCTCAACGGCTACAAAATAGACGCTGCCGCCTTTGCCGCCATCGCCACCATTGGGACCGCCAAATTCAATATACTTTTCTCGGCGGAATGATACACATCCTCGGCCACCATCTCCTGATTTTAAGTATATTTTCGCTTGATCTAAGAATTTCATTTCTTTGTTCCAGTTGTTACCGCTTGTTCGACATAGTATATGTTGTTTTTTGAAAAATAAAGGGGATGTTTGGCATCCCCGTTATTCTTTTTATTTTAGTTGATTTATTCTGCAGGGACAACAGATACATAAGTTCTGTCATTTGCTTTAGTCTTAAATTCAACTTTTCCTTCAGTAGTTGCAAAGATTGTGTGATCTTTTCCCATGCCTACATTTTCACCCGGATGGAATTTTGTTCCACGTTGACGAATGATGATGTTGCCGGAGATTACAGATTCACCACCGAATTTCTTTACACCCAAACGACGTCCGATAGAATCGCGTCCGTTTGATGAGCTACCGCCTGATTTCTTATGTGCCATTTTTTAATCTCCTAGTTTTTATTTACACAAATCGGTAATTTTAACGATTGTGATATTTTGTCTGTGACCACTTTTACGACGATAGTTTTGTCTTCTTTTCTTTTTGAAAACAATTACTTTTGCGTCTTTAGCTTGTTTTACAATAGTGCCTTTTACGCTTGCACCGGCAACTAATGGTGTACCGATTGTATCGTCCATAGCCAATACTTCATTAAAAATTACTTCACTTCCGGCTTCGCCAGCAATCTTTTCAATCTTGATAACATCGTTTGATGCTACTTTATATTGCTTGCCGCCTGTCTTAATTACTGCATACATTTTAAATCACCTGTTTTTTTGAAATTTAAACATAACTTTTTTGTGCACTATACATAACTTTTTAAAGGTGTCAATAAGAATCTGATGTAAATTTTAAATTAATTTTAATTTTGAGGGGCTGCATGAGTTTTTAATAGTCTGAATAGTCGCGGATGTATGAAAAATCCACGCCATATTCCGCTTCTACTTTTCTTTGCTGTTTTTTGCTCGGAAGCATAATCACTTTCTAAGTAAACAATCGCTTGTCCTGCTTTTATCATTTCTGCATTCAGGTCTTTATTTTCTCTGTAGCAGGTACATAAATCTCGGTCGTATTTGTCTTTCTTGTGTACTTTACATTTGACTTCTGTACCTTCAATTAACTCTTGTAAATATTGAGCTGATTGTTGACCACATGGATAGAATTTGCCTGTTTCGTCTTTACATAACTGATCATATTCCGGTGCGTCTATTCCCATTAATCGTATTCTGTTTTTACCAATTTCTAAACTGTCTCCGTCAATAACTAAGACTTGTTCTGATGATGAGGAATTTATCCATTTTGTTTCTTGAGCTATGGCGGAATTTGCTGAAAATGCGCTTAAACAGCCGCTCATGATAAATAAATGAAGCCAACATGTGTATATTTGTGACAATTTTCTTCCCATTGACGGACTTTCAATATAATTCTTATCAATAATAGAGTACTGTTAATTTGTTTAAAGGTTAGTTAGCGTGCGGAAAAAAATGTTTTTGAAGCTGTTGTGTGCCGTTGGTACTTTGGCTCTTGCTTCTTGTTCTCAGACTTCATCATGGTGGAATGACGGAGAATATGAGTATATCTCTAATCCTCAGGATAATATGTTTAATGGGCAGAATATGACTGCCGGAGATGCTGGAATTTATTTGGATAGTCCTGATAGTGCTGCTAAAGTTTATAATAAAAGAGTTCCACCACTTAATTCGTTAGTTGTTTGTCGGGATAAACAATGTGCTCCGGCTGAATTGTCCATGTCGCGTGAGTATATTTTTAATTCGTTGGCTCATTTGGTTGATAATAATTTGGATGCCACAGCTCTTCTTTGTGAGGCTAATCCGCAGGCTCACGTTTGTACGAATCCATATTTAACTGTACCAGCTAAAATAGGTGTTACTCCGGCTTATGTCTTTTTTGATGGAGTAAAAATTGTTGATGCTTCTATTGTAAAAGGGAAAACTGCTCTTAATTTAGCTTTGGGATATAATTTGAGCTATAATGGTCAGACTCCTACAGTTTGTAAACCAGATACTTCAATGATGTACGTTAAAAGTAATAATGATGTTGTGCTTAATGGGAACGGCTTTAAATGTGATATGACAAGTGTCGGAACAACGACCATTCGCGTGATGTTTGATATAGATTATATTGATTTGGATTATGGTTATATCGGTGGTTACTATTCTATCGGTCTTTCCGGTCCGGCTAATGGTGGTGGTTCCGGCTATGGTTTAATTCGTTTACCAAAAGATGCTCACCCTCTTAATCCTGAATTGATGAAATCAGAAGAAAAAGATAGTAATCAAAATGCTACTGAAAAAGCTACTGTTAAACCAGAGGTTAATGTTGAAGCTTTGCAGAATGTTCCAGAAGAAGATGAAGTGAAGAAAGAAAACGAAAATAAAGAAGGCAAAGAAAATTCTACTTCCGAAGATGAGAAAAAATCTCAGGAGGGTATAAAACGTGAAAAATTAAAACTTCCTGAAAATATGAAGGATGAGACTGCATCTAAGGCTAAAAAGGTACCATCAAAATCTTTTGAAACTAAGGATGAACAACAGTATATTAATTCATCTCAGCCGATTAGAATAACTCCAGATACGATTGTTAAATCTGACAGAGTTATTTTAAAACCCGAAGAGCCACAGGAAATTCGTCCTTTTGAGGTGAATAGTGAAGAATATGAGCCTAAGTTTGAGGAAATTTATGTGGATGATTTAGATGAATATATAAAATAATTTTTAAGGATTATGTTCTATTCTTATAAGGCTTCAAATCTTTGTTTGGAGCTTTTTTATGGTTTTTAGACAATGGAAAATAGATTGAGGGTTGATAATAATGGATAAAAAATTTGTAATCTCGTTAATTGGTGCGCCGGCTTCTGGTAAAGGTTATATTGCTTCTTCTTTGATAGAAGTTTTAACGCAAAGATATGGTTTTTCTTTGGGCGACATCGTATCTATTTCTGTTGGTGCGATGATACGTCAGGAAATAAAAGCTCAATCTGATTTGGGTAAAAAATTGGCTGCAAACATGAAAGAAGGTGGTTTGGCTCCTGATGCTATGGTTAATGAGATGTTGAGCGATTTGTTTGAAAGTTTGAAAGCTAAAATCCTAATTTTGGATGGCTATCCGCGGACAGTGGCTCAAGTTAAAGAATTTGATAAATTGGTTGCTAAATACAATAGTGCCGTTATTTTTAGAGATACCCCTGTAGATTTGATTTTAGAAAGAGTTAAAAATCGTCGTATTTGTGAAAAATGTGGTATGGCTCATGAGGTTAGTGATGGTCAGTGTTCTTGTGGTGGTCGTTTGATTAAGCGGAAAGACGATGAAGTTTTGCCGGAACGTTTGGCTGAATATGAACAAATGACTAAGCCGGCTGTTTTAGAATTAAAAGAAGAAAATAATAATTTCTATTGGTATGAGGGAACGGCTGAAGGTAAAGATATCGCTCGTGAATTTTTGAAAGCTAATGAACAATATTTGCGATAATATCAGTTTTATTGTAAAAAGGGACTTTTTATTAAGTCCCTTTTTTGTGCTTTTGAGCTGTTCAGAAAATACTAATTTAATTATTTGTCAATAGATTTTAGAGCTGCTTTGCGAGCATGAATTAAAGCAGTGTCGAAAATAGGAAGGGATACATCTTCTTGTTTAATCAGTAAACCTATTTCTGTGCAGCCTAGAATTATAGCTTCAACACCATTTTGTTGGAGTTTAGAAATAACTTTTAAATACATTTCTTTTGAACTTGATAATATTATTCCACGGCAGAGTTCTTCATAGATGATATTATTAGTGTAGAATATATCAACTTTATTAGGAATAACGACTTCAATCCCTTGCTCAATGAGTATATTTTTGTAAAAATCTTGAGTAAGGGTGTATTGAGTTCCAAGCAAACCTACTTTTTGAATCTGCTGTTCTTTTAAGGTTTCTGCAGTTGCTTCAGCTATATGTAGCAATGGAATACTGATTTTTTGTTTGATGTATGGTGCTACTTTATGCATCGTATTGGTGCATATAACAATAAAATTAGCTCCGGCTTTTTCTAATGTGAGGGCAATTTTTGCTAAAATTTCTGCACTCTTTTGCCATGCGCCAATTGATTGATAGTGCTCAATTTCATCAAAATCAACACTATATAGCAGGATTTTGGCAGAATGTAATCCTCCTAGTTCTTGCTTAATTGTTTCATTGATGATTTGATAATAGGTTACTGTACTTTCCCAACTCATACCACCAATTAATCCGATTGTTTTTTGCTTGGCTTTCATAAAAATACATTTTAGAGGTTTATAATGATATAAAAATTATTTTTTTGTGCGTTTATCTTATATTCTTTTTTGTTTTTATCAAGCGATTTATAGAAAAATAAAAAAAGGCACCCAATTTATGGATGCCTTGTACTTGAACACTGTTTTTAAATCAAGCGTCTTCACCTGTTTCTTGGTTTACTCTTTTGGCTGAGAGCTTAATTTTTCCACGGTTATCTGTGCCTAAGCATTTAACCCAAATCTTATCGCCTTCTTTATAGAAGTCGTTCACTGAGGCAATACGTTCGTTCTTAACTTCTGAGATATGCACTAAGCCCTCTGTTGCTCCTAAGAAACGTACAAATGCGCCAAAGTCCATAATTTTGGTAATAACACCGTGGTAGTTTTTGCCTTCTTCCGGAATAGCTACAATGCCGTTAATGATGTCAATAGCAGCATCGGCATCTTCTTTATCTACAGCAGCCACATTTACGGTTCCATCATCGTCAATATCAATTTTTGTATTGGTCTTTTCGATGATTTCGCGAATAACTTTACCACCGGTTCCGATTACTTCACGAATTTTATCTACTGGAATTTTGATAGAGATAATGCGTGGAGCGCGTGGAGATATTTCTTCTCTTGGTGCCGGTAATGCTTTTGCCATTTCGCCTAAGATATGAATTCTTCCTTCGTGTGCTTGAGCTAAAGCGTTTTTCATAATCTCTTTAGTAATGGATGTAATTTTGATATCCATTTGCAAAGCGGTTACACCGTCTTTAGTTCCGGCTACTTTGAAATCCATATCGCCAAGGTGGTCTTCATCACCTAAAATATCGGTTAAAATTGCAACTCTGCCATCATCTTCTTTGATTAAGCCCATAGCGATACCTGCTACAGGTTTTTTCAAAGGAACGCCAGCATCCATCAATGACAATACAGAACCGCATACGGTTGCCATAGATGAAGAACCATTTGATTCCATAATATCGGATACTACTCGTACAGTGTATGGAAATTCACCTTTATCTTTAGGCATCATTGGGTGAATCGCGCGCCAAGCTAATTTCCCGTGTCCGATTTCACGTCTTCCTGGTGAACCTAATCTACCACATTCACCAACAGAGAATGGTGGAAAGTTGTAGTTTAACATAAAATCTTGACGTTCTTCATCCATTAAGCCATCAATGATTTGTGCATCTTCGGCCGTACCTAATGTGGTTACAACCAAGGCTTGAGTTTCACCACGTGTGAATATTGCAGAACCATGAGTTGTCGGTAAAACATTAACTTCGCATGTAATCGGGCGAACTGTTTTTGTATCACGGCCATCAATTCTCTTGCCGGTAGTTAATACTTTTTCTCTCATCACTGAGTGCATTAATTTTTCAATGGCATCTAACGAATAGCGAACTTCAAGTTCATTTTCAGGATCAATTGTTGCATTTACTTCTGCGCTCAATTCGCCTAAACGAGTTGCACGCTTTTGTTTATCAACTTCATTGAAAGCTTCTTCATATTTGCTACGGAAGTCTTTTTCAATTCTTTCATACAATGCGTCAAACTCCGGTGGAAATACAGGAGCTTCCCATGCTTCTTTGCCTGCTTCTGCTTTTAATTCGTTGATTAACTTGATAACAGGTTGGAAGTTATCAAAGCCAAACATAACCGCGTTTAACATGGTTTCTTCTGAAAGTTCGTTTGCTTCAGATTCTACCATCAAAACGCCTTCTTCTGTTCCGGCAACGGTTAATTCCAATTCTGATTTTTTCAATTCTTCAACTGTTGGGTTCAAAACATATTCGCCATTGATGTAGCCAACTTTTGCAGCACCAATCGGACCTAAGAACGGAATACCTGAAATAGCTAATGCGGCAGATGCAGCTACCATGGCTAATATGTCTGAATCTGTTTTTTTATCGTGTGCGATTGTGGTGCAGACGATTTGTACTTCATTCTTAAACGCATCTGGGAATAACGGACGAATCGGTCTATCAATTAAGCGAGATACCAAAACTTCGTGCTCGGAAGGTTTTCCTTCGCGTTTCATAAATCCGCCAGGGATTTTACCTGTGGCATAATATTTTTCTTGATAGTTAACAGTTAAAGGGAAAAAATCTTGATCAGCTTTGACTTCTTTGGCGGCAACAACCGTTGCAACAACGACTGTATCTCCATAACTAGCCCATACAGCTCCGGTTGCTTGTTTTGCTACTTTTCCTGTTTCTAATACTAACTTGCGTCCGCCCCATTCCATTTCTTTGCGGCACACATTCCAATTGACCATATTTTTTACCTTTCCTTCTAAAATTCCTCACCTAGTATTATACTAGGATTTTTTGCAAATAGCGGAGCCCCATTGCTCCGCTATTTGTTTCAAACATTACTTACGTAAATCTAACTTTTTAATCAATGTTTGATATCTTTCTTCACTTGTCTTTTTCAAGTGATCGAGCAAGTGACGACGACGACTTACCATCTTCATCAAACCTAAACGAGAGTGAAGGTCTTTTTGATGAGTGTTGAAGTGTTCAATCAATGCGTTAATTCTGTATGTCCAGATTGCAATTTGAACTTCAGGAGAACCTGTGTCGCCTGGTTTTGTACCATATTGAGCAATAATTTCTTGTTTCTTTTCGTTTGTAATCGACATCTTTTTTCCTTTTTCTATATTTTTATAAATTAAAGATTAAATACCCGAATCGGAATCAAAGTGTTATCCTTGTTTTCGACAAGGGCGATCAACTTATGATTATACATGGCGGCAGCTTTTCCTGTAAACGGCGGAAACCGTTGTGCTGAAAGGCTTTGACCATGCTTAAGCATTAGAGTTTCTTCTTCTGTTAAAGCGATATCCGTGATGTCGCACAGAAATGTTTCAACAGGAAGAATCGCTGAAACTCCTTGCCCCTTATACAATATATTTTTTAAATTTTCCAGTAAAATCGTATCTGAGATTTTGAAAAGTCCATTTTTAGTGCGTCTTAATGCAGTTAGATGTCCGCAAGTGTGTAACTTTTCGGCTATGTCGTGTCCTAGGGTGCGGACATAGGTGCCTTTGCTGCAGGTTACGCAGAAGTCTGCCTCATTTTGTTGAGGGTGATAATCGGTCATCTTTAATTCAAAAATGGTAATTTCTCTTTGGGGAATTTCAAAATCTGCTCCATTTCGTGCTAATTCGTATGCTCGTTGACCATTGATATGTATGGCGGAATATTTGGGGGGGATTTGTATTATGTTTCCTATAAATTGAGGAAGAATTTGCTCTATTTCTTCTTGAGAAGGTAAGTGGTTAGATGTTTGTGTTATTTCTCCTTCCGTATCATCTGTTGTGGTGCCTTGACCGAATTTTAATGTGAATTCGTAGGTCTTGTTTCCTTCTTCAAGAAAAGGAATTAACTTTGTTGCTTCGCCGAAAGCTAACGGTAAAACTCCGGTGGCAAAAGGATCTAAAGTCCCAATGTGACCGGCTTTTTTTGCATGTAGTTCATATTGTATTTTACGTAGAATTTGGTTGGAACTGATACCTTGAGGTTTATCTAATATAATCCAACCGTTGATGTTTTCGGTGTAATGACTGCTCATATAAATAATTCCAGTTGTTGATTTTTAGTTAGATTTTTTAGAGCTTCTTTGATTATCGGTATCGAAACCGCTCGACCATAGGTCCAAGATATATCATCAATTTCTTCAACTAATCTGGTTACAAAGGAAAAAGAGCGTTCCGTATGCTTTAATATGTAATCCAATATTTCTTGGGTGATGATAATTTGGCGGTCATTAAACAGCTTTGCGATTAATGCAGTGAGCATCTCATCGTTGGGTTGTTCAATTTCTATATTCGGGATAATATTTAAACGCGAACGTAAATCCGGTAATTTTAACGGGATTTTTGATAATGGCTGTTCAGATGTAAATAGAATGTAACGTTCGGGACCGTTGTAAAAATTGTATAGATGGAAAAACGCCTCTTCGTTGATGTTTGCATCCATATCTTCAATGACTAAATATGGATATTCGTTTGCAATCTTGTTAACGTTTTTCATGTTCAGACTATGCGCATCCATTATTGGAATTTGTATAGGGCGTGGAAGTGATTGTTGAACTCGGTCTGTCCACATATGTGCTAAATGTGATTTTCCGCAGCTTTTCGGTCCATAGATGCTTAAAGCGAAATGTTGCCAATATGGCCATAATTTAATGGCTTTATAGGCGGTTTCGTTGCATGACGTTACCATAAAGTCTTCTTCACTCAAATCGTTGCGCGGAGTGAATTTTAGTTTATATTGTCCGGTTTTATCGTTATAGCGATTATCCATTATGACTTCATGACCTCATATACTTTTTGGGTTAAATCGCTCAGACTAAATGGTTTGGGTATGAATGATAAATTGTCAACGTCGTTGAATTCTCCTTTTAAAATGTCTTCTGAGTAGCCGGAGGCTAAAATTATTTTTATATCAGGTAAGATTTCTAACACTTGTTTGGAGAGTTCTATGCCATTTTGACCGGGCATAACCATATCAGTTATCAATAACTGGAAGTTTTTATCTTGTTCTAATGTTTCAAGAGCGTTTTCTGCGGAACTGCATCCTATAACATCATAGCCTTTTTTGCGCAAAGCACGCAGAGCAAATGTTCTGACAGAATTTTCATCATCAACAAAAAGTATTCTTGTATTTTCAATATCTTCCGGTTTTTGGTTTGGATCTTCTACTGCGGATAAATTTAAACCTAAAATGACTTTTTCATTATCTTTTTGCGGAGAGGATATTGTTGTTGGAGTTAAAACCGCACGACCTCTTTTATCACTTAAAATTTTGCGAGTAGTGGTGGCTTCGGCTTTTTTAGCTGCCGTTTCTTCTGGATATGCTGGTAGGTAAATAGAAAATGTCGTACCAACATTGATAGTACTTTTTACTTTAATGAAACCTTCCATTTGACGGACGATACCATAAACAGTTGCTAAACCAAGTCCTGTACCGGAACCGACAACGTTTTGTTTAGTCGAGAAAAATGGTTCAAATATTCGTGATAAATTCTCTAAAGGAATTCCGCAGCCGGTATCTGTTACATCCATTCTGATAAAGCTGCCGCTTTCAATGGTTTCTGCACCAAAGTGATAGGGTTCAAGTAAAGTTTCTTTTTGGGTGGATATGGTTAAAGAACCTTTTTTGTTCATTGCATCTTTGGCATTAACGCAAAGATTTAATACAACTTGTAAAAATTGTACTTTATCCACTTTGATGTAATCTAAATTTTCTCCGTGGCGGAAATGTAATTCAACTTGTTCTCCTACGGTTCTCTTTAATAAAGGGGTGTAATTTACTAAAATATCTGTGATGTCACTTAATTCCGGTTGTAATGGTTGTTTACGTGAAAATTGTAATAACTGTTTGACTAATTCGGCGGCGCAGTTAGCGTTTTGCTTGATTTGTATGATGTCTGCAAATGAAGAATCACCGATTTTATGCTTTTGTAGCAATAAATCGCAAAAACCAATCATTGCGGTCAATAAGTTGTTGAAATCATGAGCAATACCGCCTGCCAGTTGTCCCATTGCTTGCATCTTTTGGGCTTGGGCAAATTGTGTTTCCAAGTTTTTTTGTTCGGTTGTGTCTATGCAGAATAGCACTATGCCTTTGATGTTCTCTTTGGTTTGTAGAGGTGATGCAAAGAGTGGGCATATGTATAAGCGAAGAATCTTGCTTTTGTTTTTGCCTTTTAAGTTTAAATCAAAATAAGCAGGTTGAAGTTTATCGGCTTCTGATAAAAATGTAGAAAGCTGTTTTTTGATTTTCCCAATACTATCTTCATCCAAATAATTAGAGAGATAATTATCTAAAAGTTGCGAAGCTGACGGAATACCCAGAATTTCTGTGAATTTTTGGTTGATACGTTTTATTACTAAATCGGTATCGAGTAACATCATTCCAAAAGGCGAAAGATTGAATATGCTGTTGGCTTCAGAAGAGAGTTCTTCATAAGATACTTTCAGACTGGTGTCTGTAGGAATATCTCCGATAACTATTCCGCGGGTTTGTAATTCATCGCCTTGTTTGAAACGGTCAACTTTTACTAAATACTCGTGTAAGGTGTTGTTATTGTCTTTAATATAAGTGGTATATTGGGTGCAGGTTGGACTTAAATGTTGTTGTCCATCGCTGCTTATTGGTAGGAAATCGGTTATTTCTTTGCCAAGTAAGTTTTCTTTTTCTGTATTTAAGATGCGGCTTAGAGTGCGGTTAATATATTCTATTTTGCCTTTTGCGTTTAATATATACAATCCAAGCGGCATGAAATTTAAAAAGTTGTAAAAAGCTTTTCGTTCTTCTTGGAAGAGGTTGTCTATGGTCTTTTCGGAGGTGATGTTCTCTAAACTCCAGAGAAGATAGATGTTGTATTTTAGATCAAATTTGCTGGCACTGTCCATTTCTTCCGATTGATTTTGATTTAAGCTTATTGGGCGTAAGCTTATTCTGTACCATTCTTCACCTGAAAAAATTGCTGTTGTATCAAATTTCAGTGCGATTTCTAATGTGTCTTCTTTTAAGTGTAGCGCAGAGGCTTGCAACTGTTTTAATCTCTGCAGATTGCTTTCACTGTTTACAAGGTGTTTTTCTAAAAATTTAAGAATGTCATTTCCTTTTAGAAAATCTTTTGCCAGCTCATTTTGTAGAATGGTCTTTCCTGAGGCGTTTACGATAGTATAACAAATCTTGCGATTTTTTAATATTTCATTAGCTAAGCCACCATAGAGGATTGCGGTTTCTCCTGATTGGAGAATCGTAATGGTCATATAAATGCTTAGAATAATGAAAATAAAAACGAGCAAAATTATTGGTCGTAAAAAACTTGGATAGGCGAACAGAACACCAATGCTCACAACCATAGCCGTCAGCATAAAGACTAGTAGTAATAGGCGTTCTTCTAATATCTTATCCGGACGAATGTTTTGCTCGTTTTTAAACATCAGTACCTCTCATACGAAATGTTTTTAGGTGATAATATCCGGTTGTTCTTTACCGGTGAGCTTGGTGATGTTTGAGATTTCTCTTGAAACGGCACTTAACTCTTTTAGCATTTCGTTTGGATCTTCATCAAGATCTTTTGTTACATATCTTTCAATGTAGGTTCTTAATGTCGCTCCATTGGTTCCTGTTCCTGAAAGGCGATATACAATGCGAGAGCCATCCGTAAAATGGACGATTAAACCATTTTGTGTTGAGGTTTTATCTACTGGATCATTATAAATGAATGGGTGGGCATTGGATACGGTGAAATTACCATATTGTTTTCCAGAAAGTTCTGGTAATCTGGCTTCTAATTCTGACATCAATTTGTCGGCGATACTTTGTTCAATGCCTTCAAAATCGTTACGCAAGAAATAGCTTCTTCCATATTTTTGCCAATGTTCTAAGGCTATTTGTTTCACTGTTTTGTTGGTGTTTGCAATGATGCTGAGCCAGAATAGAACAGCCCAAATGCCATCTTTTTCTCTAATATGTGATGCTCCGGTACCGAAACTTTCTTCTCCGCAGAAACTTATTCTTTGAGAATCCATTAGATTTACAAAATATTTCCATCCGGTCGGAACTTCATAGAAGCCGATTTTTAGTGCATCTGCTACTCTTTTGACTGCCATTGATGTCGCGGCTGATTTAGCGACACCGTAAATACCATTTTTATAAGCGGGTATTAATTGATAGTTGTCGGTTACAATGGCTAAGCTGTCACTTGGGCATACAAAGAAATGTGAACCGAGAATCATATTTCTGTCACCATCACCATCGTTAGCGGCGGCAAAGTCCGGAGCTTTATCTGAATACATTAAATCGACTAATGTTTTGGCGTAGATTAAATTAGGATCTGGATGCAAACCGCCAAAATCTTCTTTAGGTGTAGCGTTAAGAACAGTTCCTTGCGGTGCTCCTAGGATTTCTTCAAAAATTCTTTTAGCGTAAGGACCTGTAACACCGTTCATCGCATCAAATACAAATCTGAAATCAGATGTTAATAAAGAACGTAATTTTGCGAAATCAAAGATACGTTGCATCATTTCAATGTAATCAATGAAAGGATCTATAATTTCAATTTCTGTCTCTTCACAGTGGAATGTTCCAAGTTTTGATAAGTCAATATCTGGTGAATTTGAAATTTTGTATTCTGTGATTTTTAATGTTTGTTCTAAAATGGCTTGACTTTCTTGTGGTTGGCACTGACCTCCGGTTGAAGTTGAGTATTTTAGACCAAAGTCACCGTTTTCACCACCGGGATTATGGGATGCGGTTAAGATTAATCCGCCGTTTAGTTTATTTTTTAATATAATGCACGAGCCGGCTGGTGTGGATACAAGACCATTTTGGGCAATGTAGAGTTTTTTAACTTTGTTGGCTGCGGCTACTTTTATAATCTTTTGTATAGCGGTTTTGTTATAATAGCGCCCATCTCCTCCTACTAAAAATGATTTTGTTTCAAGATTTGGGATTGTGTTGAAAATACTTTGTAAAAAATTTTCAAGATAATGAGGCTGCATTGCAATTTTTGTTTTTTTGCGTAGGCCGGCAGTTCCCATCTTTTGGTCAGTATAGGGAGTGGTTGCTATGGTTTCTATCATTTGGGTTCCTTTAGATAAAATGTTAAAAACTTTTGTCGCTACATTAAAATAAAATGTGTGGCTTGTAAAGATTATTTATTAGCTAAAAATAAATTCTGCAAGTTTTGTAATTTCTCTTTTGGCGCAAATATCTTCATATGTTAAGGTCTTTTCTAATGTCGGATTGGTTCGGTCTTGTGCGGAAATTCCAGATGTAATGTTTTGATATGCAAAACGGAAATTTAGCGGTGGCGGTGTGCGATAACCAAATAATCTGGATTTTTGCTTTAGTTCTTCGTAAGTTTCCATACGAGCGGTCGGATATAAATTATTTTGACATACAACCCAATCTAAGCTGTGGTTGTGCAAAGAGGCTATTTTCTTTTTTAACTCCCAGATACTGTTAATGTAAGGGAGGTTGTTTTCAAATTCTTTTGCGGTGTTTTTATTATGCTTTAATACGGTTATGAATGTCGAAGCATCTTGAGCAAAAGAGTCAGCTTGATTGCTTTCCGGTATGAGAACAGCGTCGAAAGATTCTGATTTTTGTGTGAATTCTTCGCGTGAGATTATGCTAGGGGAGGGAAGTTCCGGATGTCTTTGCTGTCTGGTTTCTATTATTTTTTTTAATTTTGAATCTGACTTTAGCAACAATGCTGTTTTTTGATTGTTATAAAGTAGGATTAAGGATAATTCAAAACTGAGTGTTTTACGTCCTGAACCATCTTCTCCATCTATGATTATGATGTGAGGTCTTTTTTCCGACATGATAATTTAGCGTTGATAATTTGCTCTGGTATGGTTGTAAGCTGTTTGTGTTTTGTTGCCATGTAGAGAATTGTTGATGGCACTCTTTAATTCTGCTACATTTATTCTTTCTGGATGTTCTTGCATATAATTAAGGGATACTTCCATCATTTTTGAAACATCTTCATCTCTGTCTTTGACTTTTTTGTGTCCAAGAGTTACGGCAATGACTCTGTATTTGCCTTGTTGTGCAGAGGTTAATATATTAAATCCAGATGCTGCAGTGTAACCGGTCTTCATCCCATCGGTTCCAAGAGAATCGTTTAAAAGGTAATTGTGCGTTTTGTATGTCACTCCATTATATTGAAATTCCGTAAGAGAGAAGAGGTGATAATATTGTGGAAAATGGTGATACATTGCCGCTCCTAAGATAGCTAAATCTTTGGCTGTCGTTTTTTGTGCAGAGTTTGGTAAACCAGATGCGTTCTTAAAAGTGGTGCGGTGCATTCCAAGTTGACGCGCTGTTTGTGTCATTAATTTTGCAAATTCTGCTTCTGTTGGGCTTAGTGCTTCGGCTAAAACGGTAGCGCAATCGTTGGCGGATTTTACAATCAAGGCTTGGATAAGAGTTTTTACATCTATGTATGAACCTGCAGGCATTCCTAATTTTGACGGAGAGCGAGAGGCTGCAGTTGATGAAACTTTTAATTTGTCAGTTAGTTTTAACTTTCCGGTTTCTAAGGCATTAAACGTTATATAAAGAGTCATTAGTTTGGTTAATGAAGCCGGATAACGCAATTCTTCTGCTTTGTCGGCGTATAGGATATTACCACTTTTGGCATCAATTACAATGGATGAAGTTCCATTAGCGGCGCTTGATGATGTTGTTGTGTAACCTAAACAAAGTAATGCTAGGCAGAAGATTTTTAATGCTTTCATTTTCAGTTGAATCCTTTCCCTATTCTTGTAATGTTGTATAATAAACTTTAAAAAGAAAATAAATTGTTAATTTTAGATTATTAACCAGTAAAAAAATTGTATTTTTTCGCTTGACTTTATAAATAATTGTCTGTAAAAACTTTTGAGCAATGCAATGGCGGACGTAGCTCAGTTGGTAGAGCCCCGGTTTGTGGTACCGGTTGTCGTGAGTTCGAGCCTCATCGTCCGCCCCAGATTAAAAGGCACTTCTTTCTGAAGTGCCTTTTGTTGTAACAAGAAAACTACCGGCTAGGCCGGTAGTTCCAAAGAGCTTACAGCTTTACATATAAAAAACTCCTTTGCTAAAGTAAGTTAGACGGTCTGGCAAAAGTCTAACAAAAGCAAAGGAGTTTTTTT
>CASFSV010000045.1 GCA_949297415.1 uncultured Alphaproteobacteria bacterium | reverse complement strand
TTCCGGCTTTTTTCCGGATTTTTTTCGGTTACCGGAACACGTTTTTCCAATAAGTATAACCCCTGCAAAGTTTCCAGATAGGGACTTAATTTGTTGCCCTCCGTGGACATTGCCGAGGCTATCTCTGATAGTTTGTGATTATTTTGAGCTATTGCTTTCATAACCGAATAATAGTTTACCGGTTCTTTAACTTCCTTATTGAGTAAAAAAGCCGGTTCTTCGTACAAAAAGCCGTTTTTATTAAGAATGACACGGGAGACATTATCCATTAAAGAATTTTTGTTATCAAAAAATTCCAAATATTTCGGAACGCCGCCGGTTACGGAATAAAGCTCAACCACATCGGAAAAAGACTTATAGTAATAATGTTGTCTGATATCGAAAAAAGGTAATGGAGCTAATCGGATTTGAGATGTACGGCGACCATACAAGGGACTGTTTTCGGCTAAAACCTGTTTCGTCATCATATTAATATATGAACCGCAGATAATAACCATAATGTCTTGCTTTGATAAGACTTCATCCCATGCTTTTTGAAAGATTGAAGTAAAGGCGGGATTTGTGTTGACCATGTATTGAAATTCATCAAGAACGAGCACTTTGGTATTTTTGCTTGGAACAGCCGCAAACAGTTTAAAGAGTTCAATCCAATCCTCAAAATTAGCCTTGGCGATAAATTCCTGGTTGGCAAATTGCGATAAAGTTAAGGCAAACCGTTTCATACTCTGCGGTTCGGATTCTTCTGTCGCCAAAAAGTACAGAGCCGGCTTGTCTTTAATGAATTCTTGAATTAAAGCTGTTTTTCCGATACGTCTGCGGCCATATATAACAACAAAGGAATGGGAGTTGTTATATTCTTGCTCTAAATCACTAAGTTCTTTTGTTCTACCAATAAATTCCATACCATCACCTGTATAACTATCTCATTTAATATAATATAGATTAGACTAATTTAAATTATATTGCAAGAGAAATTTTTCAAATATAAAAAATATCAAACAATGCACATTCTTTAACATTTTCTTTGAAATCGGCAGAAAATATAGCGGTATGAAAATGCTCGCCAAAGTTCGTGCGGCAAAATGTTAAATTTTGTTCGGATTACAAACTTTGTTTAACATTTACAACGTTTTTCTACTTCACCCCAAGTTCTTTCATATATTTGCCATAATTTGTGAGTGCATCATCTGTTTGTTCAATGATAATGGCAACCTTTTTTTCCGAAAATCCGAAAGGCGTCGCGGTTTTAATCAAATCGCTGTCGGTAATATCCGTTCCTTTGCCGTTTACCATAGAGGTCTGCTCTCCGTTGATACCCTGTGAAGGGGTCAAATCATACGCCGGCGTCATTTTCCAGTTGTTGTTTTGATCCAGCATAAAAGAGAAGTTTTTACTATGGTCATCTTTGTTGCCGGCTTTGACGTTAAAAATCATCAACCGAACCATTTTCTCAACTTCCCGAACATCTTTAGTAAGAATTGAGGTCAGTTTTAATAAACCGTCATAGTTAATGCTGGATGTGCGGTGGTTGGCATGCAATAACCCGCAGGCCGTATGAATATGCACCTTTTGGTTGCCAATCCGGTCAAAACGTTTAACGCCAAAATGTCCTACACAATTTTTCGAGGGAAATAAATGAGTTTCCGGCATTTCAATACCGGCATCTTTGGCCATCTTTGAGTAAACATATTCCTCAGCGCCGATGTCTTTATTATCAAGAGACGACGCAAACTTAATCAACCACGGACTATAACCGGGTTTAGCCAAGTTTCCGTGAATGAGTGTTTGCTTATCATCTGAAACTAACGCCACAATTTTGGGCCGTGCTCCGCCGGATGAGCCGTTAAGTGTTAAAAGCTTATCAAGTACTTCCGAACTCTTGCCGGCCAAAATATGATTAGCTTCCAAACAAAGTGAATCCAGTTCTATATCGCCGACAAATTCGCTGTCATTTTCGGTGATGGGTTCATATTCCAATGCTCCCATAGCATTAAGCCCAATCATGGATAAACGTTGTAAAGGCGTGATTTGTTGCAAACTCAAGCCTTTCTTTTGTAATTGTCGGTCTAAAAGCAGACAGCCCCAACCGTCGGGCAAACTATCATTAAACACGCCGAAAAGACCGTCAAAGGTTTGTTTGGTGTCTTCAAAGATTTGTGATTTGAGCGGAAGCATAAAAGGGGACAAATTTATTCCGGTTGCAATAAACTCCAGTGAATATTCAAAAAAGATACGGGGTGCCTGTTCCTCTAAAATCCCGACAAAGTGCCGCTTGCCGTAAGCATTCAAAAAAACATTCAATCTCATTTGATGCTCCCCCGCTTGCGTTTTTTCTCTTCTTTGCTTTCAAACAAACTGCCGCGCGGCGCATTGTCTGCAAACAGGGCGGAAAAGTCCTCCAAACATCCTAAAGCCAAAGCAATATCAATCAGCGATTTTAAAGAAATCTCACCACTTCGTTCAAAACGCTTGATACTTCCCAAACTCACACCGGAACGCAACGCCAAACCTTCCTGTGTCAGATTTTGCTCCAAACGCTTAAACTTGGCTCTCTCTGCAATCTCTTGCATAACCTCTTGCTGTGATTTCAATATAAAAGACAATATATTATCTCCAAATGCAATTATATGCCATTTATGGATATTATATTATCTGTTAAAGTAAAAGTCAAGAACGCAATTTTCCGCCGAAATCACATTTTTCAAAGGAAAAAATGGCAAATCCTCACATTTTTTAAAGGAAATGCTTTATTCCTTATTTTCCAGTTCTGCAAATTTTTGCGCCATTGTCGGGTTATTCTTTGTAAGCCGTTTAACGGTTAAATCTTGAGCCTTATTATTCGCCAAACGTAAGTTGTTTTCGGAAGATAACAGGGCGTCTTTTGTTTTCTGCAAGTGATCAATCGTTTTATCAATTTCTTCAATAGCTTTACGGAATTTATCACTTGCCAACTGATAGTTACGTCCGAATTTCTCCTTAAAATCGTTCATTTCCGCTTCAAAATTGGAAATATCTATATTTTGGTTCTTATATTCCGCCAATTGTTTGCGATATTGAACTGAATTCAAAGCCGCATTTCTAAGCAATGTAATCATCGAGATAAAAAACTGCGGACGAATAACATACATTTTGGGATAACGGTGCGAAACATCAACAATGCCGGTATTATAGAGTTCATTATCAGATTCAAGCAAAGATACCAAAACCGCATATTCGCAATTCTTCTCGTTACGGTCTTTGTCCAGCTCCTTAAGAAAATCCTCATTTTTATGTTTTGTTGCCGTGGTATCCATCTCATTTTTCATTTCAAACATAATGGATATAAATTCAATTCCCTCGGGCGTACTCTCTCTGAAAATATAATCGCCCTTGCTTCCGGTTTTGGCATCATTATCTTTTTCAAAGTAAGCATTTTGAAAAGCCGTGGCACGCAAACGATTAAACTCAATCTCACAATGTTGTTCCAAAGTTTCCCCAACCATTTTGGTTGATTGACGGGTTTTTAAATCCTTATAAAAAGCTATTTCCGTATCTTTGGCTTTGAGTTGAACCGCAAAATTATCTTTTAAGGATTGTTCCTGAAGTTGCTTATCTTTTTCGGCTTCTTTAAGTTGGCTTTCAAGTTGCATAATTTTCTTGTCTTTTTCAACCAATTCATCTTTTTTCTCATTTACTGCCGAAGCAACTGCCAAGGTCTTAGCTTGTTCATTAGATTGAACCTGAGCTTTTAAGCGCTCAATTTCTTGGTTGAGGCTGTTTAAAGAACGTTCTTTTTCAATATCTTTGTCTTTGGCAACCGTGGTTATTTCAGCTTTTAAACGCTCAATTTCCTGTTTAAGCGCGTAGACAGACTGTTCTTGTTCCATTTTCGCCTGAGTTTTAATAAGAGAAAGTTCATTTTCCTTTTCTTTGGCAAGCTGCGCTTCACGTTCATGCAACTCTTTATGAAATTCAGCATTACGAACTTGGCCGATAATCGCAGCATAACCGGATTCATCAACTGTAAAAACTTCTCCGCATTTTGGACATGTTATCTCAGGCATCATCATTCTCCTACTTCTTCAGATATCCCCATCATCATATTATAATGGGCTAAATGATTATATTTTTCAAAAATTTTTTTAAACACTTCTTTATATTTTCTTATTTGATTTTCATCTAGAGGAGAATAAAACTCATCTCCAAAACATGTGTGCGAATTATCATTCAACCAACTGCATAGAGCACGGCATATAATTTTTTCATCTCCTTCGAATTGCCCTTCTAAATCATCAATCGGGACTCCCCCTAGTGTAGTAAAATAGCTTTCCAGTATTCTTCTCATATCATTTGGTAAAGACACTGGATTAATTTTTTCATCTTTTATATTTTCCCATAATGACTGGTATGATGTTTTAATAGGATTCGTATCGTATTTTGTAATAAAAGATTGATTATTTTTTTTAGTTACAATCCAAAAAGCTTTTGTTTTTAATCTATCGTTATTCTTTTTCTTTTTTACGTAAGATACTTCTTTATGAAAATATATATTATGAGTTAAAATAATAACTTGCTTAACATTATCAAACTTATTATCTTTATCTATAATTATATCTCTAATAAGAGAGCTAACAATAAACAACACTTCGTTGTCCAAACTAGAAATAGGATCATCAAACACAACTACTCGGTCAGAAATACTACTTTCCTGTCCAGAAAAGCTTCCTTTTACATAGCAGTAAAAATATAAAAAAGTTAAAAAGTTTTTTTCACCCTCACTTAAATTATTATTTACTTTTGTTCCATCACTTCTTACTAAAATATAACTGTTTTCATTTATAACTTTTAATGAAAAACCTTGAAATCCATAAGATTTAAGTATTTGATTAATTTTATCACATGTTGGCTGCACACTCGTTATTTTTTTCTCCAAACCTTGTAACTCAATTTGAGTCGTTTTGAGAAGTGCTTCTTTTTCTTTATATTGAGTTTGTATAGATAATATGGCTTTTTGTGTTCTTTTTTCTTTTTCTTGATAGATTTCAATACTATTTTTAGCTTTTTCTATGATAAATTTCCATGCCTTAGTTTTTAGCGCTTCTTGTTCGTCTTTTAAATTGTCGATTAAAACATTATGCTCGTTAATTTTTATATTAGCTAAATTTATTATTTGTGTTATCTCTTTCACTAAATCAGTTGATGATTTAAGTTCAAATTTCTTTGATGCTTCTTTTCTTTTACTTTCTATTATTTTGAGATTATTTTGAATAGATGTTTCCAAGATACGAACATGCGTTTCTAAACTATTTTGATCTATATATTGATTATTGCTATTTAATATTAATTGTAATTTCTGTAATAAATTTTCTCCTTCTTGCTTATAATTTGCATACAAAAGGTCTATTTTTTTTATATCTTCATTATAAGTATCATTAAAGTATTCATTTAATTTATGCTCAAAATCATTATAAATATGTTGTTGGCAAAAAGGACATACACCATCCGTTTCCTTATAATATTGAATACCTTCATAGACCCAAGCACTATTATTAAGTTTTTGTATAAGTCTGGATATATCAACATCTTCCTTTCCTATAACATTTTTTTGTAATATTCTATCTCCCTCAAGAGAATGTAATTTTGAAGCATCGATTTGTTCTAAAGGGTTTTCCTTTTGTATATCTTTGGCAAATATTTCTTTATATTTAGACAACAATTCATTTTCCAACAATAACTCTGCATTATTAGATGAATATTCTTTTAATACTTTATCTGCAAAAGCTTTTTTTCCTCCAAGAAACCCTTCAAAACATTTTTTTAAAGCTTCTTTATAAGGAGACATATAATTCCATACATCATCTTCAAATGCTTTTCTCTCTTTTTCAAGTTCTTGAATTTTTCCTTCAGTATCCATGTCACCATTTAATGTCTTATTCAATTGAGACAATTGTTTTTGAATAACATCCTCTATTAATTTTTTTTCTTTTATTTGTTTTAATACATCAGCATTCTCGGCACCTAAGGTAAAAACGCCTTTTAACACTTCATCTTCGGAAAAATGTTCTTTTACAAAATCCGAATTATAAACTAGGATATCCATTTGTTGGTTGTTTTTCCAAGTTATGCAACAATTATCATACATTTCGGGTGATTTCAAAACTCTACTAATTGTAGTTTTTCCACTTCCATTCGACCCATATATATAATTTACAGCCTGTAAATTTAATAAAGATTGTTTTGTTTGGTAAGTTGCTACATTTTCTAATTCAATCTTTTCTATCATTTTATTTTCTTTTGCATGTAAAATTTACTATCTAAAAAAGCGATACATTTTCTCTTATCATAAGTCAATAAAAAATTGGAAAATACAGAGAGATAATTAAGAAATGATAAGAAATTTTAAGTTTTGTTTTGTTCCTCTATGTCTTTTAAGGTAACCCTTCCGCCAGCTCTTCCACCGTTCTGTAATTATCCAAATCATCGGGTTGGTAGCGGCGGAGGTTTTTGAGTATCTGCAAAACCAGCCGTGACGGAATGTATTGTTCTTCCGGCGGTTGCTGGCAGGAATAGTCATAACTAATAACTTTCCTGTCTTTGATATATGAAATGCTGCTGTAATCACTATTATGATACCTGCGGTAGTGGATTAACGGATAACCGCTGAACATAAAGCCGTTATTCCAGAGTTTTACTAGATTTCCGATACTGATTTTATCTATCACGTAACCGTAATACGGGCAGGCAAAGCTCGTAATGATAATACCGTCAACAATAACCGAGGCATAGGGCGTTCCCAGTTTGAATTTGTGTCGATTTTTCCAAATCTTATCAAAATGCTCCAGAAACCACTCTCTGTGCAGTTGCTTTTGCTGCTTTATATGTTCTTTGACTACCGGCAGGTTTGTCTGCTTAAAATCGTTCATTTCTTCGTTTAAGTATTCAATTTTGGCCTGATAATCACAGAGTATTTTGTTGTATTCTTCTTTATTCATCTCAAATCCTAACATTTTCCACGGCGTTGGCGAGCATTTGGTCGTTGTAATTAAAATAATGCTGGGTGGTACTGATGTTTTTATGATTGGCCAGTTTCTGCACAATGCAGATATTTACGCCGGAATTGATCAGTTTGGAAACAAACAAATGCCGCCCTAAATGGCTCGCCCCCTGAATGTTGAATTTCCGGTAAACCGAAGCAAACAGACGGCTGATACTGGCGCGGTTGTAGGGCTTGTTTAATTTCTGCGAAGTAAACAAATAAGTCTCAGGTGTCAGTCTGTCTTTCCATTTTCTCTGTAAATACTTCAAATATTCGCAAAATTCCTTTTTCAGCTGGCTGTTCATATAGTAGGAACATTTGTTTTTGCCTTTGTTCTTGTCGTAATCCAGACAAATCACGTCTTTGATTTTGAAGTTGTCGGTAAAAACGTCCTTAACCTGTAAGTAGGCAAAATTTATGGAGCGCATACCGTTTAGGCTGCACAAAAACATCATTCTTATTTGTTCAGCGTGTTTCATTCCGCTAATATAAGTCAGAATATCCTTGATTTTCTTATCATCCACAAAAACGTCATTGGTCATCTTATTTTCCTTTCACAACCGCCTGATAAAATACTTTGTAGCTCAATCCTTGGGTTAAAACACCGATACCGCCCTGGCACTGCCAGCCATCCTGAAGGTATACATTCACATATTCCACCAGCTTGTCTATGCTTTCGCTGCAAATAACATCATATTCCATAACGGCCTCCTAGTATTCGTCGGCATACATAACGGTTAAAACGCGATTGGTAACCGCCGGATCGGCAGCATCCGGCGAGGCAAATCCAAAATTGCGGTCATAGTAATCAATTTTCCAGAAAATCTTTTTGCCCTTAAAATCAAAAGCCCCGAAATCGTGTTCGCCATACGGATCATCGCCTTCGTTGAAATCCTTAAAAGTCCGCACTTTGTTGATAATGGTCGTAACGTCCTGCGGCATATTGGCACGGATACCTGCGGTTAAAACAAATGTCCCGAACGTAGGGTTAGCTCTGAAAGCATCGTTTAAGGCGGCAATTCGGGCAGCATTACTCATCGTTCTTCTCCTCTAACAAACGGACGCAGAGGTAATCGGTTAAGCCATCCTGTTCGGCGGCATAATCCCAAACGGTTTTGCCGTGCTTGTTTTTGATATTCGGATCGGCGCCGTTATCAATCATAAAATCTAAAACCCGAAGTCGCATCATAGCCTGCGGATGCTTCACGACATAAACAAACGCGGTGTTGCCGAATTTATCCTGCGCGTTGATATCCGCTCCGGCTTTGAGCAAAACCGATAATGTCTGTGGCGAACTGCGGTGCTTAGCGGCAATGATGAAGGGTGTTTCTTCATATTGATTGAGAGAGTTGACATCGCCGCCGGCCGCCAAAAATGCTTCAATAGTTTCAGGCTCATAAAATTCCCGACATGCCCACATAAAAGGCGTCCAACCGTGCTTGTTATAAGGAGCATTAACATCCGCACCGGCATTGAGCTCGGCTTTAATCCGTTCCCAGTCCATGGCATAAAGCGTTTGCATTAAATTGTTGCTATCCATTTGAATCTCCATCAAAATTAACCAAGATTTAAAGATGGCACCCGGGTTACCATGCCAGGATTCTCAAGTCAAGCACTTTTTTTAACATTTTTCCATGTTAATGCTTTGATTCATCATCATTTATTTTAAATTCAACGGGTTAAGGGATGCAAGAAATGATGAGCGGACTTAGATATTTTTAATTTTTTCTGTGAGTTTATATATTCCGGCAAACTTTGCAGAATTGTATTCACTTGCTCCGGATAATGATATTTCCCATTGCTGGGCTTTTTGAACGGCTTGCGCATAATTAGGCATTTTAGATAGTTCAAAGTATGGATTCCTATCGTGTTTATACGAAGGCATAATTTCTTCTAACTTTGATTGCGCCATTGTCTGGGTTGTTACATTGTTTATATTATTGTGTAATAATGGTCAGATTTCAATGCAAGGTTTCATAAATGCAATATGGATATCTTTTCGGCTTTGTTTAATGATATCTATGGCTTCTCGCACTTCTCTTTCCCGCCCATCATGATCAAAGATAAGCCAAATCTCACTTTTTGGCATCTTCAAATCATTATAGCGGCCGATGGCCTCTTTTGCCAGATTGAGAGGATTAGGGTTCATATATGTTTTATTCAGGCGAATTAAATTTGTCTTTTTTTGTTGTTGAATAAATTTTTGCAAATAATCAAGCTCAGTCAGACCTTCATAAAAAAGCTGAATAATGAGCTTAAATTCTTTCCGAGATCCAAAGTTACTCATTATTCCAGTCTCCAATCATCGGAATAGCTCCATATTTTCCTTGAATATACCCTTTTTGTAAATTCTTATCAAAGCGTGGGGAGAACTGATAGAGCGAATATAAATCAGTTGAACCGTCTTGACGTTTTTCCGTAAACCAAATCTCATCGGTTCGCCAGATTTCGTTCGTCATTAAATTCAAGTCATGAAGAGTTACAATAAGTTGTCCTTTCTGTTTATCGTTTTCCATATGTTCTTGAATTAAAAACTTGCTTAAAAAGGGATGTAACCTGCAATCAAGTTCGTCTATTACCAAACAAGTATTAGGATTACGCAATAAAAAGAATGAAAGAGCTAAATCGATCAGACGTTTAGTTCCATCGGATTCTTCTTGAATCTGAAAAGCTATACCGTTATGGATGGTTCTGAGGGCAAGACCTTTTTTCTCATGAGAATTTATATCAATAGCAACCATATCTCCTTCTGAATTTATTGAGAAAAGCGTTCCAAACGTTTGTGGTTGTCCTGATGCTGCAGACATTCTGAAATGTGCTTCGGTTTCTTCTTTTGAAAGAGGAATCCATTTTATGTCGGAAATACCTAAATCCGCAATTTTTAATAATTTTTTTAGAAAGTTTTGAAAGTCGTGCTGGTTAAAATACATCCCGAAAGCAACAGGATTAACAAAACTTTTAGGCGTTGTAACAAATAATTGCTCAAAAAATGTAAACGCATTGACAATATGGTCAGCTCCGGAAAGTTTAGTAGAATTTTCAACAATTCCATCTTGGCGGAGCTTAAATAAAAATGTCGTTGCTGCCTGAAAAGTTCTGTTCTTATACCAAGCAGAACTTTTATCTAAAAGATTTCCCAGCTCAATCTCTGAAAGTTTTCTTGTAAATAATGGTTTTATCTTTCCATTTTTTTGTAAAATGGATAATTGTTCCAAATGTATTTCTATTCCATTTGTTACCAAATCATATCTATAAGCAATTTCATTAATTTGAAAATCTACTGTAAACTCTGTACAAAATAAATTTTTAGCCAATTTGAACTGATTAGCCAGAATAAACTTTGTATTATCCATCATCACGCAAGCTTGTAATGCTTGTATAGCTTTTACAAAATTAGATTTTCCTGAAGCATTTGCTCCATAAATAGCGGCACCTTTTAAAGAACTGAAAGATTTGTTTTCTAAAACATGATTGGGATGTTGCTTTGAAATCTTTCCCGGAAATAATGAAAAGGTTGCTTTTTCATTAAATGAACCAAAATTTGAAACCGAAAAATTCAAGAGCATTATTTTATCCTCAATTATTTCACTATGTGCTGCATATATAAGTCATTTTCATTAAAAAATCAAGTTATTTTGTGAAAAAATCACATAATAACAGGCTAAATGTATGTTTATGAAAAAATCAATAAATATCCTTATAAAGCACAAGGACGTAAAATGAAGGTATTGATTGAAACGATAACCAACCGCAGGGGATATAAAAACTTTGCCGATGAGGCGGAATTAGATGACTTTCTGGCACAGAACCATAACAAAATCACCGGTTACCAGATTTTACAGGAAGATGATGACGGCTTAAATGATCAGCTACAAAATGTTGCTAAACAATGTGAAATGCTGGAAAATCATCTTATTCAGCTGTTTTTTACTAAAGCCAATCAACATTCGGATTATAACAAACTTCTTTATGCGGCCGGTCGTCTTTGCGAAGCTGTTTCCGCTATAAAATCCTGCATAAAATAAAGACCAGAGCGGTATCTCTGGTTTTAACTTAATCACTCCATCCCATACGTTTGATAAATCGTCTTAAAGTTATTTTTTGAACACCCATAATTCTAGCAATTTGAGCTTTTGGAACTTTTTTATCTAATAAATCTTTTATTCTTTTTGTATTCTTTGACAATTTTAATTTTTTGCTTTCTGCTCCGAAAGGACGACCAAGTTTAACTCCCGCGGCTCTTTTAGCATCTAATGCTGTTTTTGTTCTTTGTGAAAGCAAAGAACGCTCAATGCTTACTCCTATAGAAAATACAACGGCAAGTAGTTGCGATTGTAAATCATTTTTCAGATTATATGATTCTTTAATAGTCCATACCTGACAATTTTTCTCTAAACAAGTTTGTAAAATTCCCATTACTTCAAGTAATGACCTTCCAAGTCTTGAAATTTCAGTTGCTATCAAAATATCTCCGTCTTGTAGC
>CASFSV010000044.1 GCA_949297415.1 uncultured Alphaproteobacteria bacterium | reverse complement strand
GAATAATCTATTTTGTCCAATGTCTACTCCGTTCTGTTTAATCATCTTAGCTAGTTGACCAATTAAAATTGATTCATTGCTAGCACTAACTGCGTCAGCGAATAATGCTTTCGGCTTCATGGCATTATTTTCATTTTCTAATGCTTTTCTTTCTTCTTGCTCTTCAATCCATCTCTTGGCTCTTTCGATTGGGTCTTCAATCATGTAGCTGTCTTTTAATGAATAAGAACCTGTTGTTCTGATTGTTGGTAGCACTTCGCCCGTAACCCATTCAGTAAATTCTTCTGCTTGTGGCTTACGTGACTGAAAGATTACTTTGTATAAATTACTTTCATTGATGTAAGTTAGCTTCTGATTGCCACCTTTAGTAAGGGTGTAACTAGTAGTAACCCCCTTTTGATTTAACCTGTCTGCAACTCTGCTGGTATTTGATAAATCCAAAATACTGCATACATCTTTCAAGCAGAACCAGATAACATCTGAATCACGCTGAACCCTCACTTTGTTGTTTCTAAACTCAAATAATTTTACTTCTTCCATTCTATGTCTCCTTCCGTTACTATTTTAAATCTTCTGACGTGTCGTATTGTTACATACTGGCTAAAAAAATAATTCGTCAATGGTAACTTTTAATCCCTGTTTGATCAAATGCATTTTAATGATTTTCTTTTCATCATCTGAAAATCTTAAATGCCCTTTTTCTTTCATGTTGTAAGTTTCACGTCTAATCCCTAATAGATTCGCCCAATCGGATTGTGTTTCATTCAGCATATTTCGATACCCTCTAATTTTATTTATTCAAATCACCCCCTTCGTAACTCTTTGTTACCTTTAATGCAAATACATTGTAACACATCGCTTCGCTCTTGTAAATACTTTTTTAACTGTTTGTTACTTTTTGTTCTACAACCAAAAGATTTATGTTACAATATAGGTAGGAGGTGTTATAATGAGTATAGGCGAAAACATAAAAAAATATAGAACCCTAAACAATCTAGGACAAGAAGAATTCGCCCAAATGTTAGGTGTTACTAGACCAGCTGTTTCTTACTGGGAAAGCGGTAAACGTGAGCCACGTATGGAACAACTAAAGAAGATTGCAGAAATCCTAAATATACCTATTGATATATTGGTGAGCGATGTTCCTACATTTTCCAACACTGAAACATATGAAACTAGTACAGACCAAATATATAGACCTATACTAGGAACAGTAAAGGCTGGTTATGATATGTATTGCGACCAAAACATACTAGGATATAAGGCTGTAGAAAAACAAAAAGCCAAAGGCGCAGAAACCTTTTGGCTACGTGTTGCAGGAGACAGCATGAACGCTGTCGGTATCTTAGATGGTTCGCTGGTTCTTGTAAAAAAAGAGCCCATATGTAACAGGCAAATAGCAGTAGTCAGAATTAATGGTGACGAAGCGACAATAAAACAGGTCATATTTCAAGGCGATAACGTCATTCTACAACCTCGCTCAACTAACCCCACCCACGAAATTAAAATACTCTCTCAAAAAGAATTTGACAATGGATATGCAGAAATAATAGGAAAGGTAATAGATGTGTCGTTCGATCCAAACGACATGTTAAGGTAACAATATGAAATTTGAAAAAACACTAGAATTGACAGAAGCCCAAAAGAAAGAACTGGAACGAAAAGCCACCGAACATATAGATATAATGATAGAAACACGCATGCACGAATTAGAACTAGAACATGACCCTGATATCAGGAAATTCAAATTGGAGAAGCTACTCGATCTAATCGAAAGCTGGATAAGTGTCGGCGGATATCCTGAACACTTTGAAACTGCGCTTAATTATGTACATAATGAATTGAAAGAGGTGTAACTATGAGATCATTCTCTATTAAAGATGATTTTAATCCAACTAAACAATTCGGTAAACTTTTTCTTATTGACGAAAGAAACGGAGATTTTAAAATAAATTCATCTAAAAAGACATATAATATAAGAGATATTTATGATTTTGAATTAATTGAAGATGGTAAGAGCATTGTAAAAGGCAACGCTGGAAAAGCTTTAGTAGGTGGCGCATTATTCGGTGTAGTAGGAGCTATCGCAGGCGCTTCATCGAGACATAAGCAAAAAGAAATGTGTACCAAAATGCAAATAAGAATAGGCTTAAGAAACAATAAAGAGCAGAATATTTATATTTTGTTGATTTTTAGCAAAACAAAAAAAGATGGAATTGTTTATAAATCCATGGAAACAATGGCAAACGATATACTTACATATTTGTCGCAAAAAACAAAATAAAAATGCCACCTCGGCTTAAAGGTGACACTTTTAAAGAAAGATTAGCTGTGAAAAAGAAAATGATATGGTTCACATTCATATTTTGAAGGGATTCAATATGACACTATTATAGTACCATATTATGAACCCTATTTCAAACAAGAGGGTGCATTTATGAAATACAAAATTATTAAGCTTAAAAACGGCGAAAAAAGGTATCAATTCGACGTTTCTCTTGGTTACGATGCTAAAGGCAATAGAATACGCACTACCATACGAACTAAGACATTGAAAGAGGGAAAACAGAAAGTCGCTGAATTGATGTTAAAAGAAAAAAACACAGTCGATAAAGGAATGAATGTTGAAGAAGCGTATAAATTATATATATCTGATTGCCAAAATAAAGGTTTTTCAAAAAACACGATAAGTAATAAAAGACTTATATACAAGCACTTCTCCTGTTTTGGTTTGACATATGTTTATCAAATTTCTGATGTCGATTTATTGCGATGGCAAAATGGTATCATTGAAAATCAATCTACTGCAGTTGCTAAAACCGCTAGGACTAATTTTTCTGCTTTTATG
>CASFSV010000043.1 GCA_949297415.1 uncultured Alphaproteobacteria bacterium | reverse complement strand
TTTCTCCGAACTCCATTTTTAATTGGTTGCAAATCTGACCCCATTGTAAATCAACAGGACGACCTTCACTTACAAATGCTTCTTCTGCCATATCCATCTCCCACAGTTAGATATTTACACATAAATACATAGTTGTTTGTTGTTTATTTGAATTCGACATAAAGCCGAAATATATAACCAATATTGCTGATTTTTAGTGCGGAACAAAAAATCATTTAAAAGTCCTAAAACAAATAAAAGAAATTTTATATTCAAAAAACAGAAATATCTCGTTACATAATAGTCACAAAAATAAGGTTACACTTAAAAAGTTTAAAACCATATATAGCAAATTAACAAGTAATTTACTCTAGCAACATAGTATTGCATCACCGAATTATTCTATAAAGCTCCAATTCTTTTTTCTATTTTATGATAAGAATAAAACTCCCAAGAGCTGTCGCTTTAATAAAATAATATAAAGTGCTATCATCAGAGAAAATATAGAATTTTGTTTATTACAAAGTCTGTTGGTTATAAAATAAAGCCATTCACACTTCAATTATAAAGTACAACTCTGTCAGCCTCTCATCTCATAACATGAAGAAACCTTATTAGATAAAAAAGTAAATGACAACAAAATATTTTAAGAATTTTTAAATAAAACTACTTGACAAAGATTCTAAAGGAGATTCGCTTTAGTGTATGAAAAAACAACAAAAAAACGCAAACAGCTCTTTTATCAAGAGATGCTTGCGCCATTATAAAAAATCAAGAAAAACCTATAAAGCTTTAACTTTTTGAGATAGACGAGAAATTGTTCTGGAAGCCTTATTCTTATGGAATACACCTTTCTGAGCAGCTCTCATCATTTCGCTTTCTGCAACTTTCAAAGCTGCAGCAGCAGATTCTTTATCTCCAGCCAAAACAGCAGCAATTACCTTTTTTACAAAAGTTCTAACTCTGCTTCTACGAGCACCATTAATGATGCTTCTCTTATTGTTTCTGTTTATTCTTGTTTTTGCCGATTTATGATTGGCCATATTATTTATCCTGTCAAAATTTAAGTTAAACACAAATAAAATTCTGTCACACTTATACTCTATAATCAGCGATAGTCAACAAATTTTTTCAAAAAAAGTCAAATTTAGTTTCTATTTTTCAAACTGATACTGATTTTTAAAGGATTTTCAGAGATTCTGTTAATTTCAAGAATGTCTGTTTCTCTATAAAACCGTAAAAAAGAAGCTGAAGATTCTTTAAGTGTCCATCCAAGTTGCGGTAGAGTCTTAATATAAAAATCTTTTATATTTTGAAAATTCTTCTTTCTGACAGCAACAAGTTGAGCTTCTAAATAACGAGTTTCTTCATTTCCAAAAGCAATATCATCACTTTCAATTTGCTTTAGACCTTCCATCAATGGAATGTCCTCAAATCCAGAAACAAAGTCCATTGCAAAAGAATTAAAAACTAAAAGAATGCTAAATAAAAAAGAAAAAGTAAAAATAAATATTTTTTTCATGTACGGATTCCTTATTTCTGTAAGTATTTGCAATAAAAGGTTGAACGTCCAGCTTGCACGATTTTTTTAATTCCTTCGGAATGAGGACAATTATCAACACAATCAGGACAACAGAGTCCTTCTTTACCATAGACGGCATGTTGCATTTGAAAATATCCCATACTTCCATCTGGTTGACGATAATCTCTAAGAGTTGAGCCTCCAGCTTTAATGGCTTTGTTTAATGTATTTCTAACGGCAGCTACCAATGTAGTACATTCTTCAGCAGATATATTGCAACAAAGCCTAAGAGGAGAGATGCGAGCCAAATATAAAGCTTCCGAAGCGTAAATATTTCCGATTCCACAAATAATAGATTGGTCTAACAGTGCTACTTTAATTGGAATATGCTTATGTTTTATTTTAGAAAATAGGTATGGTCCATCCAGTTTTAAGTCAAAAGGATCGATTCCAACATGTCTAAAGAGGGAAGCATTGGAAATATCTTTAGAAGGAATGTAAGTGATAACCCCGAAACGTCGAGCATCATTAAATATGAGAGTACATTTGTTTGTAATAATAACAACGTGATCATGTTTTTCAAAAGATTCTGGCTTTTTAGAAATAATCCGAACGCGTCCGCTCATTCCAAAATGCCAAACAACACTAATCCCGTTATCTAATTCCATAATAACATATTTGGCGCGTCTGTAGATTCGAGAAATTGTTTGTCCGGTTAACATCTGTTCAAAATCAGCTGGAATAGTAATACGAAAATTTCTGTTAAAAACCGAAACAGATTGTATAACGGTTTTATCAACCGCCTTAACCAAAGCTTCTTTTATGGTTTCGACTTCTGGAAGTTCAGGCATATTAATCCCTCAAAAATAACTACAGTTAAGCATAGAGATAAAAAAAGAGGAAGGTAATACAAACTTTTGTTTATGCACCAACTTTTTTATATTTGACTGCAAATGAAGTTTGTACTATTATCTTCAAGATTGTAACAAAAAGAGGACTGAATAGTGATAAAAGGGGCAACCACCAGAAAAAGAACCAAAAAATATTTTGCACCCCAAAATGAAGGTGTGAAGCATAAATGCGACCATCCTAGATGCAATAAAGAAGGAGAGTTTAAGGCCCCGAAAGACAGAACCCTGAAAGATTATTATTGGTTCTGTTTAGAGCATGTACAAGAATATAATGCCAAGTGGAATTATTACATGGATGAGGAAGGAACCTCAGAACAAGAAGCTTTTAGGAAAAAAACAAGATTCAGCGGTTTCCACTCAAAAATAAAGTACAAATTTGGTTGCGATTTAGATGAAGAACTGGAATTTCTACATGGATTCTCAGAATATGAAAAAGTGACGGATAATATTTATTTCAGCCGAGAAGATAAAAAAGAAATGGAGCACTTAGAAATATCATCGGAGGATTTCAATATAGATAATTTGAAAAAGCAATATAAGAAATTAGCCAAAACTTGCCACCCGGATTTAAATCCGAATGATAAAGACGCAGAAGAAAAATTCAAGCGTCTGACAGAAGCATATAAAAAATTATTGGAAAAACTTTCATAAATCAAATTAAAGTGAAAGTTCATATAGCTTCAAGACATACTTCTTTATAATTTCCAAGCGTGTTTTATAAGAAGTTAAATCTCGTTCAACAAAAAGTTTTTGATCGGGACGAATTTTAATAGCACCAAGTTGTTTCGTAACAAAATCCATAAGCTTATCGACATTTTTAAAGGTATTGTTATGGAAAGCAATCAAAATTCCGCGAGCACCAGCCTCAACTCTTTCGATTCCGGAAAGCTTGCAAATTTGTTTAATTTCAACAGTTTTAAGTAAGTTCTCAACCTCTTCGGGAATAGCCCCAAAACGGTCGATTAACTCTTCACGCATATCGTTGATTTCTTCTACGGTTTTAAGAGAGCCGATACGTTTATAAAGGCCTAAACGAACCCCTAAATCTGCAACATATTTTTCGGGAATAATAATCGGAACTCCTGTTAAAATTTGAACAGACCAATCAGTTGAATGAGTAACAGTTGATATATCTTCTCCGGCCTGTTTTGCTTTAATACGGTTAATTTCTTCTTCTAATAAATGATGATAAAGAGCAATTCCGACATCTTTAATATGTCCGGACTGCTCAACACCTAAAATATTTCCGGCACCGCGAATATCTAAATCATGGTTAGCCAAAGAGAAACCTGCACCAAGTTGATTGAGGGCCTGTAAAATACTTAGCCTTTTTTCAGCAACGGGAGTAAGAACTTTTTGATTAGGTACGGTAAAGTAACAGTATCCTCTAAGTTTGGAACGTCCGATTCTGCCTCGTAGTTGATATAACTGAGCCAATCCAAACATATCGGAACGATAAATAATCATAGTATTAACTTTGGGTAAGTCGATACCGGATTCGATAATTGTTGTAGAGAGTAAAATATCAGCTTTTCCATCAGCAAAATCACACATTACTTCTTCAAGATGGGTCGGGGACATCTGCCCATGGGCAACAGCAATTTTAATATCAGGAACAAGTTCTTTTAATTTAGGTTCAATTTGAATAATATCGGAAACTCTGGGACATACAAAGAAAATTTGCCCGCCACGATATTTTTCACGATAAATAGCTTCTTTAATCATCACTCTGTCAAACGGCATAACAAATGTGCGAGCTGCTAATCTGTCTACTGGAGGAGTTGCGATAATGCTCAGCTGCTTAACGCCGGTAAGAGAAAGTTGAAGAGTTCTGGGAATTGGAGTAGCACTAAGTGTCAAGATGTGTACATCGGATTTAAGCTGTTTTAATCTTTCTTTATGAGCTACTCCAAAATGTTGCTCTTCATCAATAATCAACAATCCGAGATTACAAAATTCAATATCTTTAGCAAGTAACGCATGTGTCCCGATAACAATTTCAAGGCTACCATCTTTAAGCTCTTGTTTAATTGAACGAGCTTCTTTAGGGGTAACGAGTCTTGAAAGCATTTTAACTTTAATAGGAAATCCTTGAAAGCGTTCTTTAAAATTCAAATAATGCTGTCTTGCTAAAAGTGTCGTTGGAACAATAAGAGCAACTTGAGCCCCGCTTGTTACAACCGTAAAAGCCGCGCGCAAAGCAACTTCTGTTTTGCCGAAACCGACATCTCCGCAAACGAGTCTATCCATTGGATAGCCGAGAGATAAATCTTTAAAAACATCATTAACCGCACTTAATTGGTCGTCTGTTTCGGTGTAAAGAAAACGGCTGCAAAATTCATCATATAAACCACGTTCTGGCACAAAGATTTCAGCTTTTTTCATTTTTCTCTGAGCTGCGATTTGAATTAATTTTTCGGCAATATCTTTGATTTTTTCTTTAACGCGAGATTTTTTAGCTTCCCAAGCAGCCCCCCCTAAAGTATCAAGAGAGACATTGCTGTCTTCTGCACCGTATCTACTGATAACATCAATATTTTCAACCGGAACATAGAGCTTATCGTTGTTGGCATAAATAAGTTTCAAGCAATCGTGAGCCACACCATCGGTTACAATATTTTCCAATCCATCAAATCGCCCAATACCATGCTCGATATGAACAACATATTCACCAACATTAAGAGAAGATATGTCAGAAATAAGATTCTCTGCCGAAACTTTTTTATGAGTACGGATATTTTTTCTCTCACCCCAAATATCTTGCTCGGTTGCAATGAAAAAATCTTTACTAATAAAACCGTGCTGTAATTCAAGAATAGTTAGAACAATTTTTCCTTTAGAAGCATTTTTTAAGGCATCTTTCCAGTTCTCAGCAATAACAAGGTTTGTAAATTTGTTTTCTGTGAGGATATTATGCATACGATCCAAGGAACCTTGAGTATAGCAACAAATGATTTTTTTCTTTGCTTTGTTAGCATCGCAGTCTCGAGCCAAATCTTCATAAACAGTTAAATTGTTGATATTTTTAAGGGAAGCAAAAATTTTTTGAGGAACAGCACCATAGTCAATATTGTCATTCCCTTCAGGCATAGCACGTTTAGAAAGTTGAATATAGTTACGCGAGTGAATAATTTCTAAAAACTTTTTTTTATCAAGATAAAGAGTTTCTGGTTCAATCGGATGATATCTGTCAACATCAGAAACTTCACGAATTTTCAAAGCTTCAATACGTGCATCGTAATGATCGGCAATAGTTTCTTCTTTAGCTTTAAGAGCATTTTCACAATCAATACCAAAAACAATATCGGCACTAGGAAGATAATCAAATAAAGAAGGAAGGGTATCCTCATAGAAGAAAGGCAACCAGTTTTCCATACCTAAATATTTTTTACCTTCGGAAATACTTTCGTATAATTCATCTTTAAGACCATCTGCACCAAAAGCTTCGCGATATTTGGAACGGAAAGTTTTGATAGTATTTTTATCCAAAACAACTTCATTGGCACTATCAAAACTATAAAATTTTAAATCTTCGGAGCTTCGTTGCGTTTCAACGTCAAAAAGTCGTAGCCGCTCGACTTCATCATCAAATAAGTCAATACGCAAAGGTTGTTCCGCTCCGCTCGGAAAAATATCAATAATATCACCGCGTACGGCATATTCACCGGATTCCATCACTTGTTCAACACGGGAATATCCATTAATGGCAACATAATGTAAAAACTCGTCAAAATTAAGTTTGCCTCCGACTTGAATAGATTTTCTTGTATTAAGAAAGATTTTTTTAGGTGGCAATTTTTGAATAGCCGCACCGATACTGGTTAAAACAACTTTACGCTTTTTTGTATCGTCTAAAACAAGTTTGGCTAATGTTTCAATACGTTTAGAAAGAATTGTAGGATTAGGAGATACACGATCATAAGGTACGGTATCCCATGCCGGAAAAGTTAATATATCAATTTCCGGAGCAATAAATTTAAGTGTGTCAAAAGTTTGTTTAAGAGAAGCCCCATCACTTAAAATGCACAAGATATTTTTCGATGAAGCTTGCAATAAATCGCGTATAGCAAAAGCTTCGGCATCTTTTGCAACACCGGATAAGTTTTTCTTATCAAAGTAATCAAAATCATTAGACATTTACAGACACTTCTGCTATTAAATTACTTAATTAATAACCTAAACGGGAAATTTGTAAAGAACATAAATCATGCGTCCGAATATTTTATATCCTTTATTTGCCAGCATAGAGAGCCTAAAAGGGATAGGAACGAAATATAGTAAGCTAATAAACAGACTTTGTGGGGAAAAGATAATAGACATCTTATTTCACCTACCGATTAATATAGTTGATAGAACTTACAATGTCCCTCTGATAAATGCAAAAGACGGCAGAATTTGGACAGGTGTGGTCACAATAACGGAACACGTACCACCACAAACAAAGAAGCATCCATATCGCGTATATTGTACCGACGGAACGGCAGAATTAGTGTTGGTATTTTTTAAAGTGTATGCGGATTCTATAGAAAAAAATTATCCTTTAGGCGGCAAAAGAGCCATTAGTGGCAAGTTAGAATATTTTAACGGAATGTGGCAAATGAGCCATCCGGACTATTCTGTATCAGCTGAAATGCTGCCCCAAATTATGCGTTTAGAACCAGTGTACCCACTGACAGCCGGAGTAACCAATAAAATGGTATGTCGTTTAGTGGAAAATGGGTTAAAAAATGTTCCATCACTGCCGGAATGGCTGTCATCGGATTCGTTAGGAGATTTAGAATACATAGATTTTAAGTCGGCTCTAAATCGTGTTCATCATCCTAAAAATCCGGCGGATTTATTACCATCGTCAACGGCTCGAAGAAGATTGGCTTATGACGAAATTTTATCAAATCAATTAGCTTTAGCACTTATTCGGCAGAAGGTTAGAGAGAAAAATGGTCGCACATTTATCGGAACGGGAAAATTGTATAAAAAGGCGATAGAAAGCCTACCGTTTAAGCTCACCTCGGCTCAAGAAGAAGCATTGGCAGAAATAGCTAAAGACCAAAATTCTCCGCATAAAATGCTGAGGTTGCTACAAGGGGATGTCGGCTCAGGGAAAACCGTTGTCGCGTTTTTAAGTATGCTAAAAGTGATAGAAGAAGGCGCGCAAGCGGCACTAATGGCGCCAACGGAAATTCTTGCCAAACAACATTATGAAACCATAAGTTCTTTGAGTAAAAATCTAGGCATAACGGTAGGCTTATTAACGGGGAAATTAAAAGCTAAAGAAAAAAGGGAAATTTATGAAAAACTGCAAAGTGGGGAAATCAATATACTAATAGGAACGCATGCTTTATTTACCGAAGGTGTAACTTTTAAAGATTTAGGCTATGCCGTCATTGATGAGCAACACAGATTTGGTGTAAATCAAAGACTATCGCTTTCCTCTAAAGGAACGATGAGCGACGTTTTAGTAATGACGGCAACGCCGATTCCAAGAAGTCTTTTGCTGACAGCTTATGGAGATATGGATTATACCAAAATAGGGGAGCTACCGGCAGGTAGAAAGCCATGTGTAACAGCTGTGATGAACGTTAAAAAAATGCCTGAGATTATTGCAGCCTTGCAACGTAAATTAGCAGAAGGCGGAAGAGCATACTGGGTTTGCCCATTGGTTGAGGAGTCTGAAAAATCAGATTTGGCAGCAGCAACAGAACGAAGCGAAATGCTAAAGCAATATTTTGGAGATGTTGTCGGGCTGGTTCATGGAAAGATGAAAGAAGCCGAAAAAGATGCGGTAATGGAGCAATTTAAAAAAGGTGAAAAAAAACTTCTCGTAGCAACTACTGTTATTGAGGTTGGTGTTAATGTTCCTGAAGCAACCGTAATGATAATAGAACATGCGGAAAGATTCGGTCTTTCACAATTACATCAATTAAGAGGAAGAATAAAGAGAGGATATGAAGTGGGAACATGTGTGTTGCTATATTCATACCCGATAAGTAGTATTGCCAGAGAGCGGTTAAATATCATGAAACAAACCGAAGATGGATTCTATATTGCGGAAAAGGATTTGGAACTAAGAGGCGGTGGAGAGATATTAGGAACAAGACAATCCGGATTTACGCAATTTAAGTTGGCGGATATGAGTGTCCACCAAGATTTATTGATAAAAGCACGAGATGATGTCCATAATATTTTAAAACAAGACCAGAGTCTAACCACCCCACGCGGACAAGCCTTAAAAGTATTACTATACTTATTTGAGCAAAACGAAGCAGTAAAGACTTACCTCGCCGGATAGATAAAAATTAAAACAAATATAAAATACTCCATTGTACATATACAAGTACAATCAAAGAAATGACAAGACTTGATAATTCTCTTTAACGATAAATTCAACATTCGCTCTTAAAATACCATTAGAAGTAATGGAGAAGAGAAAAGATGAAAAAAATAAGTATCGCCTGTATAATTGCCACAATCATAACTACCAGTTGTTCTTTGTTTAATCTGAACAAGGAAGAAAAATTTGTAAATCCGGTCTTTTATGAAAAAATGATTTCGGCATCGCATTCAAAGTTTGAAGTGCAATTAACCCCAACAAGTATCTATATGGTCTCCAGTAAAGACTTTAAGTATAATTATACCTGCAAACTCATTAACAACCAAATGGATACAGTTAGTTTGGAATGTTTTAAATATAACTACAAAAATGAAAAAGA
>CASFSV010000042.1 GCA_949297415.1 uncultured Alphaproteobacteria bacterium | reverse complement strand
TTTGGTTACCCACACTATGTGGTAACTTAAACTGTATACGCTATGTGAACTCTCTACAAATTGCATACCTTTATTATATCGCCGACTTTTTATTCATCCACCACTAAAGTGGTGGTTTTCTACAAGGCATTAATAAAAAAAGACTGGGGTTCACACCCCAAGTCTTATAATTTCTTTAGCCTTTCTTTCCACCTCAATATCAGACAAGCTATCCTTTTTACAAGTTTGTTCTAATTGGTACAACTTGTCTAAAAAATCTGGTACTTTCTCTATCTCCCATATACCATTTTTGGTAAAAGAGACTCCTATAAAAGATAAAAAAGCAAGACTTTCCTCTGTTTCTTGTTTCTTAAAAGCACTTTCCGGAAAACTCTCCAAAACATTAAGTTTTTGAATGTGCTTTTGAGGTTGCATAAGAGCTGTTCTTCTCCAAAGAATAGGATCCCGTTCATACCGACTACCCAACTTTGTTGGAAAAGGAATAAAATCAACAAAACCAAACTGTGAAATTAAATCCCTTTTAGCTTTCTGATATTCTTCCGATGGACGAAAATTCATAGCAGAAACTGCTGTGTAATCCTGAGCAGCTAATAAAGTCCAATCTGATCCTAAAATTTCTTGCCAACGACTTTGAGAAAAGATACTCACATGAAGCGAAAAAATAAATTCTCCAGAAACGTCATCTCTAGTTAAAATAATTCCTTTTGGAGCATCAACTTTTTTCGCATTTTCCCAGAGCATACCTTCAGGAACTTTCATATAATTAACCGCATCCCTCAAAGATATTGACGCAAAGATATATTGTCCCGCTTCTTGAAGTCCTGCTATAAAAGCCAATAAATCAGTTTCTGGGATATGCTCAAAAACATCATTACAAAAAACGACATCAGCTTTATATTTTGGTTTCATCGAATATTCAGCAATACCGATGTCATAACGTTGCACCAAAATATGCCCATATGAAACAGATTGCGGCAAAAACGAAACTTCTTTATTATCCGCTTCCTTAATTTTAGGAGACATTTCCCTCAGTATTTCATTAATACTTTTACCAGCACTAATAGCCGAAGAAATTCTTTCGACATTATTCGCTATAATTTCAGCTAAAATATTCGAAGCTTTACTTTGCCCGCACCCATAATCCGTTATAATGAGAGGTGATGACAGTTCAATTTTTTTCTGAAAAGCCAATTCAAGAAGATTAGCAAACATCTCATTTACCAGCAGATTTGCTGAAGATCCATACCCTTTTGAATTTGAATGTACAGAAGAATAAACTCCTTTTAAATCAATCAAACTCTCATACCACTGATTTGACTGTTCAAAACTAACAATTTGAAGATTTTTTTCCATATATACATAACTTTAAAATAAAACACTTCTAATAATATATTTTGCAAAAAATAAATATCATAAAATATTTATTTTGTCAATATAATTATAAAGAAATATATGTTTAATCATAAAGCTACAAACATAAATATCATAATTTTCGTAAAACTTTCATAAAATTTCGTCAAAATTTTACCATTATATGCAAAATAATCTCTTTGTAAATTATACAACTTTTATTATATATCAATTTAGTTACAACTTACATTCAAATTCGTAGCAAAATGTTACCAGAAAGTAGAAAATAAGGGACTTCAGAATTAGAAAATACACGGCATAATTTAAACAGTTAGTTTGTAAAACAACTATTTATAAAAGGAAAATGCTATGCACCAAATCAACGTTAATGGTATTTTGTTACCTACTATTTATTGATCCTTAACCGAAGCAATGGATGCTTGGTGGCTGAAAAAAGAAATAATTGTTTTATACTCATATGCACAACACCATAAACTAAACATAAATCTATTAAAATCCCCCCATACCAAGAGGCACAGGGTGTATTTATAATGCATAAACAATTAAAGGCTTCTTTTAATGATTTCTCTTTTTATTCTATTGTTTCTATTTTTTACAAAAGCCAATTGATTTTTATATAAAGCCAACCAATCTTCAGCTGATGATGGATATTTAGCATGGATAATATCTGTGCAACTGTTAAAGTATTTTATTGCAGTATAGTTATCTGTAACCAAGTCATCCAAATAAAAGAACTTAACATATTCTTTGAAATTTTCAAACAAATCAAAGAAAGGTTTATTGGCCATTAAAGCATTAAATATTGTTTCATTTGCTTTTAACGTATCAAATAAAGGGCTTTTTTCTCCAAGATAATATAAACGAATGCACTCTAAAGTTAAATCAAATCTATCATTCAAAGAAGTGCCTCTGGCAACATTTATGGATTTAGTTCTTGGCAATATTGGAAATATAATACTTCCACCAATCGTATATGATTTTTTCAGATAATCTTTATAAAAAGAAGTGAAATCATTAAATTTAGTACCGTCTTCATTTGCATTATCGCAAAGATATTGCTTAATTTCATCGGTTAAATGATTATTGATATTTCTAGGATGATGATGAAAATACATATTAACAATCGAATCTGCTCCAAAACGAAAATCTTTCCATATTAAATAAGAATCTACATCTTCTGTTAACTCCATCACATAGCCATTTGGCAGTTTCTTACTCCACAATTTTTGATGATAAGATCGAAGTGTGGGGCTGTAGCTGTCGGGATCTGGGCATTTGCGAGAAGATCCGTTAGCATTAAACATATCCCAAAAAGAGGTATCATCAGTAAAGGAAAAATCTACATCAATATTTATATTCTCGTTCATATTAAACTCCTTTCAAAACTGTTTTATAAATTTTATGAAAAAACATTTTAATAATCAATTAATATGCTTAGAGCCCGATGGAGCACCGGTAATGCGTTCCAAGAAGCGGTTGTAAAGCCAAAAGTTTTTTTCTTAGGTTGAGGAGAATTTAAAACCACCCATATTGTATATTTTTGATTATCACGAATAATGTTGGCATAGGCTACAGTCTCAACTTCAGATGAGGAAGATTTTGTTAAAGTGCAAGAATAGGTGGTAATATTTTGCCCATTTATATCAACATCTTTGATTATACAATTGCGATTCTCTTGCAGATTAAATGGGGTAAAAGCACATTTTCCAACACTGTATATCTTGTATATTTGCTTTGTCTGAGCATTGGTAATGAATATTTTTCCGCCTTTAGCATCAAACTCTTTAACACCTTGTTCTAAGATGTTATACAAAGGATCCGTTGTAGAGCGAAAATATTGACATCCCGCCGCAACAAAAAGAAAAATAGCAAGAAGAAGATATTTTTTCACCATTTATGCACCTCACTAAAAAAAGATTATTTTGTAAGATTATTTTAATGATGTTTATGCCAAAATATGTCGTATACAAATTTTATATTCAGGCTGGGAGAAAACAATGTCATACGAAAAAGCAAACGATTTATTAGATTTAGCAATCTGGATGCAGTCGTCAAGAGAAGGTGTGTCGTTAAATGAAATATCTGAAAGATTTGGTGTTTCCAGAAGAACTGCCGAACGTATGCGCGATATGATTATTAATCGTTTTCATCAAGCAGAAGAAATCATTGGCGACAACAACCAAAAGAGATGGTATATACCGCAAGGTACCTTGAAAGACTTTATACAGTTTTCAGCGGATGACTTAAATACTTTAGAAACGGCTTGCACGATATTTAAGCAGAAACAACTACCTGATAAAGAAAAAACAATGCAAAAAATCATCAATATGATTAAAGCCAGCGTTAAATCTGATGTTATGAGCAGAATTGAACCCGATAGCGAGACTTTGCTTGAAGCAGAAGGATTTATTTGTCGCCCCGGTCCTCGGTTGGTGATAGATGAAAAAATTGTATCAGCATTAAGACAAGCCATCTTGGAGTACCATCAAGTTAAAATTAAATATTATAATCAAAGCTCAGGCAAAATAAGTATTAATACCTTAAATCCTTATGGCTTTCTTTATGGCGAAAGAAACCATTATTTAGTTGCCCACCACGCAGACGGCTATTTTGGAGAGGACGTGCATAATTTTATTTTAAGTAACATTAAAGACGTAGAGATATTGGATAAGGTGATATTTAATCTACCAAATTTTAACTTACAAAAATACGCTGAAGAGTCATTTGGAGCTTATCATGAACCACCATTTGAGGTTGAGTGGTTGTTTGATACAAAAGTGGCAGAAGAGGCTTCTCAATATATTTTTCACCCAAACCAACAAGTAATCAAAAATCAAGATGGCACCTTAACCGTAAAGTTTACGGCCGGCGGCAGATTAGAAATGGATTGGCACCTCTACACTTGGGGAAATCATGTTAAAGTCATTAAACCCGAGAACTGGTATACGTCAAAGAATTAATAAAGAATAGAAAAGAAATTCCCAACAATGTAGATGTACAGGCATATTTTATCGTAAATTTTAATCACTTGCACACATCAGCTATCACCAATGATAAAATATGATACCCCAAAATACCTAAAAAAGTGGGACTATAGTGGGACAAATTTAAAATTTCGTCATTTTAGAATAAAAACAAGGCTTTTAGCAAAATCGCCGAAAGCCTTTGTTTTCTAAATGGTGCGCTAGGCCGGAATCGAACCGGCACGGGATTGCTCCCAACAGATTTTAAGTCTGCAGCGTCTACCTGTTCCGCCACAAGCGCAAATCATCTGGAAATATCTTATACAAACAAAAAAATATAAATGCAACATAAAACTTGTATTTTTTTTATTTCCGGTTAAAATTTTTCCTGTTTTTAATATGCAACGCATATTTTAGGTAATATTTAGTTTATGCGGCAGAAACAACGTTTCGGCATAAGCATTTGAAGAAAGGCAATTTTATGAAACCCTTAAATAAGAAAATAAAATTCACAAAGAACAAATTTTCGGAAGTCCCTTTTCGTAAATTAGTTCCCAACATTGTAACAATGCTAGCTCTGTGCTCAGGCATTACATCAATTCGTTATTCCGTACAAGAAGACTGGAGTAAAGCCGTCTTATTCATATTTTTAGCAGCGCTATTTGATGGACTGGACGGAAGACTGGCCAGAATGTTAAAAGCATCTTCTAAATTTGGAGCAGAATTGGATTCTCTAAGCGATTTTGTGAGCTTTGGCGTTGCTCCTGCAATTTTAATGTTTCAATGGTGTTTATTTGATCTTCCTAAAATTGGTTGGTTTTTCTGTTTACTGTTTGCAATGGGAATGGCAATGCGCTTAGCTCGTTTCAACACCATGCTGGAAGATAAAACAATTCCGCCATATTGGTCACACTATTTCACCGGAGTTCCAGCTCCGGCAGCTGCAGCAATGGTCATGATGCCAATTCTGATAAGTTTTGATTTTATTGAAGCAGAAAATATTTTAAGAACACACTTATTCTGCGGATTATGGATGTGCTTTGTTTCATACTTAGAAACAAGCCGAATTCCAACAATTTCATTGAAAAAAAGCAAAATAAAAGCATCAATGATTGTTCCTTTATTAATCATTGTAGCACTGTTAGCCAATTTTCTATTCACCCAAACTTGGCTAACATTAGGCGTGCTAACTGCACTGTACACCCTTTCTATTCCTTTTGGAATTCTAAAATTCTTAAAAGACAAGAGAGATTACGAAAAAAACCAAATAGACACACAAATACAACAGTAAGAATAAAAGAGGAGGCAAAATCTCCTCTTTATTTCTAAAAAAGCCTTGATTTTTAAAACAACAAGATATATAAGATTCCACACCAAACGGCACCCCTGGAGGTCGATTGGATAAATTTAATTTTATAAAAGGATTAAAAACATGTCAGAAATTACATTTAATGCAAATTTGCGTGAAAAAGCAGGTAAGGGGGCAGCTCGTGCATGTCGTAGAGAAGGCCGCATTCCTGCAGTTATATATGGCGGAAAGAAAAACGCTGTAAACATCAGTTTACACCCCGTTGAACTTGAAAAGGCTCTTGATCTTCGTGATTTCTATAAATCAGTAATTACCATTTCTTTAAATGGTAAATCTGAAAAAGTAATCTGCAAAGATGTACAATTTGACCCGGTATCGGATATGCCTATTCACGTTGACTTTATGCGTAATTAAGAATTATAGGGCAAGAAGATGTTTTTAGTGGTAGGTTTAGGCAATCCTGGTGAAGAATATGCAAAAACCCGCCATAACATTGGATTTATGGCGGCTGATGAAATACACAGCCGCTATAATTTTTCACCTTTCAAGGCAAAATTTGAAGGGCTATTAGCAGAAGGTAATATCGATAACCAAAAAGTTCTGCTACTAAAACCACAAACATTTATGAACTTATCAGGAAACTCTGTCGGCAAAGTAGCTAATTTTTACAAAATAGCGCCCCAAAACATTATCGTTATTCATGATGATAAAGACTTAGCTTTAGGCAAATTAAAAGCAAAAATCGGAGGATCTGCTGGAGGACATAATGGGCTAAAAAACATAGATTCGCAAATAGGGCCTGAATATAACCGCATCCGCATCGGAGTTGGCTCTCCTCAAGAGCACCACACAGATACAGTCAATTTTGTACTATCACGCTTTACCAAAGCCGAAATGGACATTTTACAAGAACGCCTAGACTTTATATCAAACAGTATCGACGAATTATTAAACAAAGGTATTGCACATTATTCCAATCTCATTGGAATGCATAACAGTAAATAAATTTTTCTTATTAAAAACCAACACTTCCCCCTTTCAATCCTATATTTTTTTATTGCAAAAAAATTACTTCTTTAGTATAACCGCGTAAAAGAAAACATAATGATAATAGGAGCAATAAAATGGGATTTAACTGTGGTATTGTAGGTCTTCCAAACGTAGGCAAATCCACTCTTTTCAACGCATTAACACAAACCATTGCGGCACAAGCAGCAAACTTTCCGTTTTGTACGATTGAACCGAATACCGGACGAGTCGCCGTACCAGATAAACGTTTGCAAGAACTTGCTAATATAGTTCACCCCAAAAACATTGTTCCCACACAATTAGAATTTGTAGATATAGCCGGTTTAGTAAAAGGCGCATCCAAAGGAGAAGGTTTAGGCAACCAATTTTTAGCCAATATTCGTGAAACAGATGCCATAATCCATGTTTTACGATGCTTTGAAGATAGCAACATTACTCACGTTGAAGGTTCTGTTGACCCAATTCGTGATGCTGAAATTGTTGAAACCGAGTTAATGATTGCCGATTTAGAATCATTAGAAAAACGTTTTGAACAAACCAAGAAAAAAGCACAAACCGGAGGAGATAAAGAAGCAGCAGTCAGAGCCAGAGTAATGGAACCGATAATCAATGCCCTGCGAGAAGGAAAACCTGCACGAACAGCCGCCCCCTCTCCTGACGATAAAGATGCGTGGAAGCAATATCAAATGATGCAACTTTTAACATCAAAACCCGTATTATACGTTTGCAATGTTGATGAAGATAGTGCAGCTACCGGCAACGAATTTTCAAAAAAAGTATTTGAAAAAGCCGAAAAAGAACACGCTAAAGCTGTCATTATTTCTGCGGCAATTGAATCAGAAGTAGCACAATTAGACAGTGAAGAAGAAAAACAAGAATTTCTCTCCGCACTAGGTTTAGAAGAAACCGGCTTAACTAAAATCATCAAAGCAGGCTATGAATTACTTGGTCTTGAAACATATTTCACCGCCGGCCCCAAAGAAGTAAGAGCATGGACATTTTTAAAGGGTTCTAAAGCCCCCCAATGCGCAGGCATCATTCACTCAGATTTTGAAAGAGGTTTTATTCGCGCTGAAACAATAGCCTATGATGACTATATCAAATTTGGAGGTGAACAAGGCTGTAAAGAAGCCGGAAAAATGCGTTCTGAAGGCAAAGACTATGTCGTTCAAGACGGAGACTTATTAAATTTCTTATTTAACGTCTAGAAAATGAAAAAGCTGCTGAAACATCATTTGTATATTATAGGTTTTACAAGCCTAATAATCGCGGCAGCTTTTTTAAATTTAAATTGCCCTCCCAACTATGACGAAGCTCACGCTTGGAATATTGCACGCTATTTATCATTAACAGATATATTAACTTTAAGCAAAACTGAAGGACACCCCTTTCTTTGGTTTTACGTTTTAATGCCAATAGCCAAAACAAACTTCTTATACCCATACTCCTTGTATGCTTTAAATCTAATCTTCATGTTAGGAACCTTTTATCTATTATACAAATACGCACCTTTTCCCACCTATCTGAAATATCTGATAACTTTTTCAGCCCCATTCCTGCAATTATATATTGCATTTGCACGTACTTATTCTCTCGGATTATTATTACTATTTGCAATTTTAAGTTTATATCCCCACCGACACAAAAAAAATATTTTATATTTAAGTCTACTCTTACTAACCGCCAATACAAATCTTATCTGCTTTTTAGGAGCTTTAACTCTAGGAATCTTCTATTTCTACGAAAATATAAAAGATAGCATACAAAACAATACATTAACAACTCTTACACTACAAACTATAATAACTGGTCTTATTGAATTACTCCTAATCATTATACAATTTTACAATTATGACACTGATATAACTAAACACACTCCTACCTTTAATTCTCTAACTGAGGATATCAACGAAGCTTTATTTCCGCTTAATATCCCAACCTATCTAATCTTAATTTTATTCTCCCTCTACATTTTTTATAAAAATAAAAAATACGCCGCTTTATTTTTCTTAATTAGCACACAAAGTCTACTTTTTATAATATTCCGTAATTTATATCATGGAGAAATACATCTCCACAACTTCTTCTACATATACCTAATATGCACTTATTGGCTAAGCAATATAAAACAAGAAAAAGAACAATTAACACTATCCAAATTTTTTCCTATTACTATAATAGCAACTGCTCTGATTTTTAACACTTCAAATCAATACAAAATAGCTGATAAAGACTATTTAAAACAGCTCCAAAACAGTGCCATACAGATCAATCGGCTATTCGCTCAAAAAAAGCAAACAATTATCGTATTAGAGCACTTTGACGGTAATATAATACTTCCCTACTTAAATAAAAATATTACTCTAATAAACCAGAATACAACAAACTACACAACACTAAAAGGATTTCAAGAATCATTACATCACATGTATAGACGTATAAACATTTACACCCTAACCGACTATGCGCAACAAAATCCTAATCTACTGCTTTTTCGTACATGCGAAAAGCCAAGTTATTACAATTCAAACCTGGCTTTCCATTTACGTCACAAGCTAAATACTAAATACTGTTTATACTCTACAGAAATACTTCAAAAGAATTAATCTTCGTCCAAAAATTCAATAGCATCCATAGCTGCCATTGCACCACTACCGGCAGAAATAACAGCTTGTTTATATTTTGGATCTTTAACATCACCTGCCGCAAAAACACCCTCAACATCTGTAGCAGAACTATTTTCATGAGTAACAATATATCCTTTATCATCCAGAACAAGATTTCCTTTAAAAATATCTGTATTTGGTTGATGTCCTACAGCAATAAAAACACCATCCAAAGGAACTGTTTTAATCTTATCATTTTCCACATTACGAAGTTTAACCCCCGTTACCTTTAAAGGACTATCCTCACCTAAAATTTCTTCAACAACACTATCCCATTCAACAATAATTTTTTTATTATTTAAGATTCTGTCTTGTAAAATTTTATCAGCTCTCAACTGATGACGTCGATGTACTAAAATAACCTTATCAGCTAACGAAGCCAAATATAAAGCCTCAGCCGCAGCAGAATTTCCCCCACCAATAACAGCAACTGTTCTACCACGATAGAAAAATCCATCACAAGTTGCACAAGCAGATACACCATATCCTAAAAATTTTTTCTCAGACGGTAAATTTAACCACTTTGCCGAAGATCCTGTTGCAACAATCACTGCCCGAGCTTTAAAAGAATGTCCATTTTCAGAACTACAAACGAAAGGTCGATTAGAAAAATCAACTTCCACAATATTATCATTAACAAAATCAACACCAAGCTTCAAAGCTTGCTGTTTCATTTTATCCATCAATTCATAACCACTGATTTCCTCAAATCCGGGAAAATTTTCAATACTATTAGTCATTGTTAATTGTCCTCCTTCTTGATTTCCGGAAACAATCATTGTTTTAAGCCCAGCTCTCGCAGCATAAATCCCAGCAGTATAACCAGCAGGACCAGACCCCAAAATAAGCAAATCAGTTGTATATAATGCCATTACAGCCTCCTAATTTAAACGTTTCAAATTTTTCTCTCGCAATTTTTTCATACTAAGAGCTTTATCCCTCTCTCCTAATAATTCATACACAGCCAACAAATGACTACAGATAAAAAGCGTATCTTGATGATTTTCATAAAAACTCTCTCTCTGTTGCATTACCAAAGCAAGAGCTTTTTCAAGAAATTTCACTTTTACATGAAGAGCATCTGCATTTTGAGCTAAAATCACATAAGCTTGATATTTATCTTTGAATTCATGACTTTCTGCCCATGTTTCCTCAACTCTTACATATGCGTCTTCATCATTAAGATAATAATAAATATCTTTTAAAGCGAGTAAAATTCTGGTTTTATCATCAACATTACGAGCAAAAGTTAAAGCTTGATTATAATATTCCGCCGCCAAAAAACATTTACTATTATCCCTTTCAGCCAGAGCATCGCTATAATAGATAGCCCCAAGTTTTGAATAAATAAAAAACAACACCAGTTCGACATTATAATTATACTTATCTTCTGATTGCAAAAATTTCACAAAAAAGCGCAATAATGTACTATACTGAACAATTAAAGCATCATGATTTAAATATTTTTCTCGTTCTTGAATAACTTTATACAAATGAAGAAAACGCTTTTCCAGATTATCCTTTTTCGTCGTTAAAGATTTAGTCATTATTTGCCTCCATCTACCTTATTTTAGTCCACCAGTAAGCAAGCAGTATTCCTCCCGATTTAAATGATATTTTCCATAAACAGAACAATGTTCACATAAACACCCTTTATTTTCATGAATACAATTACTTTTTTCAAAAGCACAAAACAAACATTCGCAATGTTCCAAATGAGAAACATCAAACGGAATTTGTTGACCATTTTTTAATTTACAGAAATATGAATAAGAAGGGCAAGAAAAACAAAGACAAGCCTGAGCATTTTCCAAATTTTTTTCAACACGCATATTTTTTCTCCTCAAAAATAAAACCAGATAAAAAATATACGCTAAATACTCCTAAAACAATTATCCCACACCTAACTTAAAGTTATAATTAAATACGCCGAAAAACATTTTCTTCAATTTGCGGTAAAAAATAATTTCTAATTCCAGGCAAAAAAGAGATTTTATCAACTCTGGCAAAAAGCGGTCCCTGATAACAACATTGAATCATTTGATTTATTTTATCGTCATCACCACTCATCAAAATTTCGACACTACCATCATCTTCATTTCTCACCCAACCGGAAATACCACCGATTTCCAAAGCCTTAGAAACAGCCCAACGACGATAACCGATTCCCTGTACTCTTCCTTCAATTTTTAAATAAACTTCTCTCATCACAAAACTTTTCCCATGATATTAGTTTTCCCAAAATTTCTGTATGTCGTTGACGAATGCAATCATCACATCCCCATTTACTCTGCTCTTCCAATTCTTCAGCAAAAGCCAAATTAAAAATATCCTTTACAGAAAAAATGCGATATAAAAACAAACACCCCAATAAAACAGATTTCAATTCCATAGCTACAAGATATACAATAGCCAAAGTTTCATCATCCAATCTATCTAAAAAGCTTCTTAACTGTTTTTTTTGAGCTAAATTAACTTCAGAAACTTCTAATCCTTCAACTTCCTCAAATTTTGTCAGCAAAATTCGATTTACCGAATCAATCATTCTATCTAAGCTAGTTAAAATTTCTTCATTTGAAACACATGAACTTAAATACAAAATTGTATCGGTTGCTGAAAAATTCAGCAACCGAAGTATAATTTCATCTCTACATTCATAAATGGAACAAGCAATTTCCTGTATTTCCGCCAAATTATTTCGTCCTACTTAAACTTTTAACTGAACCAGACAAAATATCAAGAATACCCTTTGTTGTATCTTTCACAACGCCGACGCTATCATCAAAAATTTGCCCAACATCATTCGTTGTCTGTGTAACAACATTTTCCGGTTTCGGAAATCTACTTTCCAAGCCGGTACCTTGTAAAGCCGTATAACAAGGAGAACCATCATTTTCCAACAACATTTGACTACCCAAATAAACCGGACCAGTTGTTGTAACCCCAACTATTGTTTTAATCGCATTGGCACTATCCACACGAATTTTCGGATTCTGGATTGTTCCTGTTAATTTAACCAAAGAAGACAACACCTTTGCAATATTTGTATCTGTTAATTTCCCAGCAAATGGCTTAAAACTCAAATTAAGCTCATCTTTTTTCAAATTAACATCACCTGTTGCAACAATCGTAAATTTATCAGCATTAACAGTAAGTCCATTTGGAATTTGAGCCTTACCATCCTTCAAATCTGCACGAACAACAGCACATCTTAAATTCAAATCATCGTTTCCCTTAGTAATACGAAGCGTATCAAGCAGTTGAGAAATAATATTACCTTTTAACATACCAATATTACCGATATGTAACTGCGATTGCTCCATAATTGTAATAAACTGTCCGTTTAATGTATCAACAACATCTGCAAAAGTATCACCTTGCCCTATCAAATTAACAACAATATCTGTTTCACTACCGCTTTTAAAATCAAATGCAGCCGAAACATCACCAACAGCTAACAATGCTTGTTTTAGATTCAATCTTTTAACATCCATTTTAAACAAAACAGATTTTTGAGAAGCATTGACATTAAACGCAGCTGTTGCATCCCCATTAAAAATCATCCCCTTTGTTAATTTAACATTGAGAATACCCTTAACAACTTCAGCTTGAAGAGTTAAATCTTTTGCCAACTCAACATTTGCATTAGACAGCAAACCAATATAAACATCAGCTTTAGCGTCAACATCTGATAAATATTGATAAGGAATAACCTCATTAGGCACAAGCGTTGTAGCCTTAGCCTCTTTCACTAAACTAAAAGCAGCCATACTTTGTGATTTTTTTGCGAACGAAGCCAAATCAATTTTATCACTGCTAAGATTTGTCCTAATTGCAGGAACTCGTTGATTTAAATCAACCGAAACAGTTCCTTTAATCTGATTACCAGCAAACATCAAGCTTTGAATATCAGCCTTAATTTTCTTCAAATTTCCATCAATATTAGCATGAACAGACTCATTATAACCACTATTTTTTCCTAAAAATCCCTGAGCACTTACATTTCCCTTAAACTGAATATTGCCCTCCATCAAATTGTATAAGAGCACATCTGCAGTTGCATGGATTCCCATAACATCAAACTGACCTTGCACAGGATAGCCATTTGAATCCTCTAATTTACTAAAACCACCGGCAACACCAGTTCCAGTATACAAGCCATCATTTACATTGAAATCAAAATTGATATTATTTAAATCAGCTTCCGTCAACTTAAGATTATTAATTTTATAATTCTGAACTGTCTGAGCCGTATCAGTATAGTTAATCTGAACATTATCCAAAAGAAGATTTCTAACCACCAACTCAGATAACATAAATTCGTCACTAGAAACTTGTGCGTTATCAGCTATAATATCCTCAGCATAAGCTGTTTTAATCAAACTCCAATTTGTATTAGCAGTTTTTCCACTTTCATTAGATTTTGCATCAGAAAATTCCCAGTTAGCCTTGCCTTGAGCGTTCATCTCCAAATTTACTACAGCATCATGAACGGTAAAAGTATCAATTTCAATTTTCTTATGAAACAACGGTAACAACGCAAAACCTAATTCTATAGATTGAGCAGACACCATCTCAGGATTTTGCGACCACTTTGCATTAGAAAACGTAACATTTTGCACTTCTACAACTGGATTAAATGACGGCTTTAACTGAATATTATCCATTGTCAGTTGGCGACCGGTTTTTTCATAAACGATTTTTATAATACTGTTTTTATAAGCATTAAAATCTATTTGTGTTAAAAGAATATATCCTGCCGCCACAACCAACACACAAACAGAAATAACTGAAATAAGAATAAATTTTAGAAGTTTTTTCATTTCCCTTTACTCCCCAAGATTTAATCCGAGCAAATTCAAACTTTCTTTAAAATAATCAGGAAGCTTCGCCTTTACAACCATTTTTTTTCCATACACAGAAGATAAATCAATTTTATACGCATGAAGATGTAATTTATTAACCAATAATTTATTTTTATCCCGTTCAGTACCAAAATATTTATCATCTCCCCAAATCGGCGCCCCAAGAAATTCAAGATGTGCACGAATTTGATGCGTTCTACCAGTTAGCGGACTTGCCGCTACCAATGCATATTTATCGCCAACTCTATCTATTACTTCATATTCCGTAACTGCAGGCTTTCCACCTTCAACAACTTGAACACGCCCCTCAATTTTTTCCAACGGAGCTTTAATTTCACCGAATTCTTGATGTGGTACACCACGTGTAAGAGCCAAATAAGTTTTACGCAATGTATGTTCTCTAAAAGCTTTTGTTAAAACATCGGCCATTTTCCGAGTTCTAGCCAAAACTAAAACACCACTCGTATCTTTATCAATACGATGTACCAATTTCGGTTTTTCTTCATAACCGAACTTTAATGCTTCAAGCATTCCATCCACATGACGGCTTGTATTTGTACCCCCCTGTACTGCCAAACCGGAAGGTTTATTCAAGACAATGATTTTATCATCCTTATAAATCACCAACTTCTCAATAAATTCAGCATCTTTAAAAGAGATTTCCTGATGTTGAACCGCTTGTTTTTCATTATCCAGCGGAGGGATTCTAATATCTTGACCAGCTTCAAGACGAGTATTAGCTTCAGCTTTCGCGCCATCAACCTTTATTTGCTTTGTTCTGAGCAATTTCTGCAACCGTCCTAAAGTTAATCCAGGATAGTATTTCAAAAACCAACGATTAAGACGCATTCCATCGTCACAATCTTTAACTTTTACAATTTCAACACCAGCCATTTGCTTCCCTTTCGTAAACTTTTCGGAGTGTAACAGAAGAACCTCAAAAAAACAAGCAAATAAAACAAAAAGCCCTTCTATCTTGAAGAGCTTTTCATTTAAACCTTAAATAATACGCTTTTAGAAACTAATCATTTCCGTCTTTTTTTAGCTTCTCGTTCCATTTTACGGCGAACTTGACGGGAAACTGTCTTTTCAGAGACATTCAACTCTTCTAATTTTACACCTTGTTTCGGCTCAATACCGTATTCCTCTTTCAAAATGTCCGCTAATTGTTGCACTTCCTTACACCGAAGACTAACAAGTCTTTCTGCAAATGCTTTCAAATCACTCATAAAAATTAAATTTTAAAATAATTCAACGTTTCGGTCAGAGTATCATTATCAAACCAAAAGTCAAATTTTATTTATATAGATTCGTCCAAAACCTAAGAATTTAATTTATTTTTTTGTTTTTGAGCACGCTGTTTTTCAGCTCTTAATTTATCAAAATAGTCTATTCTCTTTTTTATTTCACGCTCAAACCCTCTATCAACCGGATTATAAAAACGCCGTCGTCCCATTTCTTCAGGAAAATAATTTTGCCCCGAAAAACCATCTTCCAAATCTTGATCATAAATATAGCCGTCATGATATCCTAACTCTTTCATTAATTTGGTCGGCGCATTCAAAATATGTTTAGGCGGCATTAAAGAACCGGTCTGACGAGCCGCCTCAAAAGCACTATGCATAGCTTTATAAACAGCCGCTGATTTCGGAGCAGTAGCTAAATATGCTGTTAATTGCATAACAGCCAAATCACCTTCAGGAGATCCCAATCGTTCATAAACTTCGGCACAAGCAATTGCCTGCGTAACCGCATTAGGATCAGCCAAAGAAACATCTTCCACCGCAAAACGAATAAGCCGTCTTAAAATATATCTCGGATCTTCACCAGAAACAATCATTCGGCTCACCCAATACAAAGCCGCATCAACATCAGAGCCACGCAATGATTTATGCACAGCAGAAATAAGATTATAGTGTCCGTCACGTCCTTTATCATAAATAGGAGCGCGAGAACGAATAATCTTCATCAATTTATCTTTATCAAAGATTTCCCCGGGTTTTGCATAAGCCCAAACACTTTCCGCCAAATTAAGAATATAACGCCCATCTCCATCTGCAACACTTTTCATAAATTCACGGGCTTCTTCATCAAGAGGAAGTTCCATCCCTTCTTCTTTTTCGGCACGTTGTAAAAGTTCCTCAAAATTTTCAGAAGTTAGCCGATTCAGTACAAAAACCTGACATCTGGATAACAAAGCGGCATTAAGTTCAAAAGATGGATTCTCGGTTGTTGCACCAACCAAAATAACCGTTCCGTCTTCCACATACGGCAAAAACCCATCCTGCTGAGATTTATTAAATCTATGAATTTCATCAACAAACAAAAGCGTTCCTTTGCCTTGAGTAACACGACGCTCTTGTGCATACTGAAAAACTCGCTTTAAATCCGTAACCCCTGAAAAAACAGCAGATATTTGTTCAAAATAAAGATTCGTATATTCTGCAATAAGTCTGGCAATCGTAGTTTTACCACACCCCGGAGGTCCCCAAAGAATAAACGAAGAAACACGTCCGGTAAAAAGCATCCTCCCCAAAGGAGAATCCTCACCCAAAACCTGCTCTTGTCCCACCACATCTTCCAACTTTTTAGGACGTAGACGGTCAGCCAAAGGTCTTTTTATTCGACTAGAAAAAAGTGTTTCTTCCATTTTATCAATAAATCCTCATAAAATTTCTCATGTTCTAACACAAAAAAACTAAAAAAGCTATTTTTTAAATACAAAAATTTTAAACCTTTGAATTTTTACACGTCCCTCCACATAGGTCTTGACACTAAGCCATAAAGTTATAGTATTCAAGAAATTAAATACAAAAATAGGAATGAAATATGAGTTTTAGTGATTTAGGTTTAAGCGAAAAAACCATCCACGCCATTGAAGACTTAGGCTACAAAGAACCTACAACAGTTCAAAAAGATGTTATTCCATCAATTCTCTCGGGAAAAGACATTTTTACAATAGCACCAAATGCATGCGGCAAAACATGCTCATACATTTTCCCTCTAATTGATATTATATCCAAAAACGAGGGACAAAACATCTTAATTATCGCCGCAGACAGCAAAGAAGCCGTTAACATATCCGATAAGTTTTCAATTTTTAACAAATATCACGAAATAAACGAAACAGAAAACGACAACACAGAACAAGAAGCCAACGTTATCATTGCTTCTCCGGATTTGTTGCTTGAAAACATAAATGAAAACAGCTTAGATTTATCAAACATAAATATTCTAGTTGTAGATGACATAAACTTAATAAAAAAGAACCGTCAGTTGAACAATTTGGATAAAATACTGGAGCTTTTACCAGTCAACAAACAAAATATTGTTTTTACCACCAGACGTTCTAAAGAAACACAGGATACATTAAATAAAATATTAAAAACTCCTGCAGAAATTAAAATTGATAAAAAACAAGAAGAAGTTGCTTCTGTAGAGCCAACTTTACCGCAAGAGATGAACAAAAAAGAAAAGAAAGAACCGACACCACAAATTGAAAAAGCACCGATTCTCGGAGCAAAACAAGACTTAAAGCCTCCCTTATTGGATAAAAAAGCACTAGATTTATCCAAACGCTATAAAGTCTTTGGAAAAAAAGCTCCCGCTTTTCTTTTGACAGATACCAAACTTGCAGAAGAAGCCGAATAATAAAATACTTGCACTTTTTCTCATATGATTTTATAGAAAAAAACAACAAGAACATTAACTAACAGATATTATGGAGATGCTAAATGTCAGGACACTCCCAATTTAAGAACATTATGTACCGTAAAGGTGCACAAGATGCAAAAAAAGCAAAAGTATTTGCAAAACTCGCTAGAGAAATCACAGTTGCCGCTAAAAGTGGCCTACCTGAACCAGATAAAAACCCACGTTTAAGATTGGCTATTCAAGCTGCAAGAGCAGAAAGTATGCCAAAAGACAACATTGAACGTGCTATTGCCAAAGCAACTCAAGTCGCCGGTGGTGCAGACTTTACAACCATGCGTTATGAAGGTTTCTCACCAAACAAAGTTGCCGTTATTGTAGAAGCATTAACCGATAACAAAAATCGCACAGCAAGTAACGTACGTTCTATTTTTGGTAAACGTGGTGGTGCTATGGGTGAAACAGGTTCCGTATCTTTCAACTTTGAACGTATCGGATACATTGAATATCCTGCAAGCGTTGCAGACGCAGATAAGATGTTTGAAGAAGCATTGGAAGCCGGAGCAAACGATGTTGTATCTGATGGAGAAATCCACGCTATTGAAACTTTACCGGATGACCTATCTGTTGTAACCGACGCGTTAGAAAAGAAATTTGGTACCCCTTCGGCTTCTCGCTTAGACTGGAAACCAACAGTAAAAACTGAAATTACCGATTTGGAAACAGCTAAAAAATTCTTAGAATTTGTTGACGCTTTAGAAGATGATGAAGATGTTCAACACGTTTACCACAATGCTGAAATTGCAGAAGAAATTATGACTCAATTGGAGGCTGAATAATGCGTGTTTTGGGTTTAGACCCGAGCATATCCTCCACTGGTTGGGGAATAATTGATATAAACGGAAACCGTCTGTCCTATGTGGCAGACGGTTTTATTCCAACTTCAGCCAAAGCATCTCTATCAGCACGATTACATACAATTTTTACCGAACTTCAAAAAATTATCGAGCTATACAAACCAGATGAAGCATCAATAGAAATAACATTTCTGAACACCAACCCAGAAACCTCTTTAAAATTAAGTATGGCAAGAGGTGTCGTTTTTTTAATGCCGGCACTTTACAATATTCCTTTGTTTGAATATGAACCCAACAAAATCAAAAAAGCACTAACCGGAATCGGAAAAGCGGATAAAAACCAAGTTGAAACGATGGTAAAAATTCTTCTCCCCGGTTGCCAACCTAAAAACAATGACTCTTCTGATGCTCTAGCGATTGCAATAACCCATTGCAATCTACGCAATTCATACAAAGATCACGCCGTATAACAAAATACCCAAACAAAAAAGGCTCCCTCAATCAAGAGAAAGCCTTTTTATTATTAACCAAGTTGTCACATCAAGCACAAAGTACCCCACGCCATTTAGCCAATTTAAGAGAATCAGAGCAAAAGCCATATCTTTCTTGATAAATTTTAACCAACTGAGCGTTACCAAGCTCTATCAACTCTTTTTGAGCACTTTCAGAAAGAGAATGATAATCCAAAAAATACTTTATCATTTCCACATTTCCGGTTTTAATAAGTGCCTCGACATCATCTTCATAACGAAAACCATGTTTCCTAATTTGTGTTTTTAGCAATTCCGAATGACCTGCTTTGATAATAGCTGCGACATGCCTATCTGAACACGACCTACGAGCATCCAAATTGCTAACCTTTGGGATTTTCTCAATCAACTCAAATCGACCCAATTCTAGTAATTTTTCTATTACCTTAACACGAACAAGCCACTTACTAAAATAAGCTAAAATAACGTCATCAGAACAACGCTCCGCCATAAGATCTTCAACAGCATCATCCCAGCAATGCTTAAGAACATACTTTTTAACCAAATCTTGCGTTCCACGTAAAAGAATATATTTTTCGTTAGAACCTGATAAAATTCTATTCAAAACAAAATATTCAAATTCTTTATCTGTAGAAAAACAAAGATAAACTCTTTCAGTATCTTCGTCTAAATAACTTCTTTTCCGCACTTTTTCCCGAGCTTTTTCAAGAATTTTTAACTCTTCATCTGTCGGCGTAAAAACCTGAGGCGCCGGCAAAGTCCAATTTGAACGAGGATAGGAGGTTGCTTTTTTAGCGGTAGAAGAAACAGAATTTACAGCATCATCAGACTCAATCACCATCTGATTAACAATAAACGGCTTTTTAACCATCATCGTAAACGGAAATTTGTTAACCTCTGAAGTAGGTGTTAAACCACATGTTCCGTCTGCATACACATAAAGAGGAAAGCCCAACTGATTACCAATTTCGGTCAAATGAGCCAAAACATTTTCATCCGAGCCTTGAGAACCGGTCAGAAAATCCGATTTAAGTTCTTCAACCGGAAATTTCTTTTTAACCACCATAACTGCGTTAAGTCCTCCTGAAACCATTGATTTACCGCAAGTTCCGTCGGGATAAACATAAAATGGAAAGCCAAGTTCTGCGCCTATCGCGTTAACTTGTTTCAAAATAATATTTTTCATCTCATAAAAATTTTAGATTTTACAATAATTTCATTTTGCCAAAACATTAAAACAAAAAGCATTTTTTTGTCAATGTTTATTTCAAAGAAAAAGGCGCCCAACAGAACGCCTTTCAAAAAAACTACTTATTTTAACTTTTATAAATCTGCAATAACTTGCATACTAATAATTTCATCCGGCTGGCTAACCATACCATTATAGCCACCGCCTTTTTTAATTTTATCAACAAATTCCATACCGGAAACGACTTTACCCCAAACCGTATATTGTCCATCCAAATGAGGACAATCATCATAACAAATAAAAAATTGACTATCAGCTGAATCCGGATGCATAGCACGCGCCATAGAAACAATACCTCTTGTATGTGGAATTGTATTAAATTCAGCCTTCAATTTTTTACCACTACCACCAGTTCCATTTCCTAAAGGACATCCTGTTTGCGCCATAAATCCCTCAATAACACGATGAAACTTCAAACCATTATAAAACCCCTGACGCACCAATTCTTTTATTCTGGCAACATGATTTGGTGCCGCATCAGGATACATTTCAATTACAACATCGCCATCCTTCAATTTCATAACTAACGCATTTTCAGGATCTGTAACATTATAAGAATATTTCATTTTCTTTCCTCTGGTCTCACTAATACCAATTTTCTTAGTATCGTCTGCAGTCAAATTTTTCGTATCACTTTTATCTAAACTTTTTGTTTCACTTTTACCTAAAATATTAGACATTCTTAGCTCCCTACATCTTTTATAACAAAACTTACCTTCTGGATAATATTTAGGAATTTATTTTCCTCGATTCAAGACAAAATCTACTCTTTCTTCTGCAGAAAGTCCCAAAGGATAGGTTTCATCAATTTCTTGCAAGCGTGTTTTCAGACCTTTACCATTTGCAATTTGGATTGCCAAACCTGGACGAGCATTAACTTCCAACATCATCGGTCCACGATTTTCATCTAAAACAATATCAGCCCCCAAATATCCAAGCCCTGTCATATCATATGCCAAAGAACCAATAATCAAATGTTCACGCCAAAATGGTACACGCAAATCCATTAAATTGGCTTTTGTATCAGGATGCTCAAAAATAGGCTTATTATGCATAACAGCATTAAGCGGCAAGCCTGTACTTACATCCAATCCAACACCAACAGCCCCTTGATGCAAATTAGCCCGACCACCGGATTCTTTGGTTGCTAAACGCATCATAACCATCGCCGGAAAGCCTTTATAAACAATAACGCGAACATCGGGTACACCGTGATAACTAAAATTTTTGAACACATCACTAAAATTAACAGCCTCTTCAATAAGAGCAACATCATATTTTCCGCCCAAACTAAAAAGTCCGCTTAGTATATTAGAAACGTGTTGATAAACATCTTTAAAACTCAAGACATCACCTGATGCACTATAAAAATGTTCTGCATCATATTTTTTGATTACCAAAACACCTTTTCCACCGCTACCATGAGCAGGTTTAATCACAAAAGAATCGTATCCTTTAACAATATCCAAAAGATTTTTAACTTGATATTGAAACTCAATAATACCAATCATTTTTGGAGTATTGATGTTAATACTGTTAGCCAATCTTTTTGTCTTAACTTTATCGTCAACCAATGTATAGAGAGAACGTTTATTATATTTCGCAATCACCGAATAATTACGGTCATTCATCCCCAACACACCGTTTTCTCGCAATTTTTTTCCATTAAAGAGCCACTCGAACATCTTAATTTTCCTTATGAATAAGTGGCGCAAAACGCATCAATTCCGTCACGCGATAACCGGTATAAGTACCTAACAACATAACGACGAATAAAATAACCAAATTAAGTTCATTGAAAGCAAACATAACGTGGCGAACATATTCATTGCTAATAACAAAGTAAGTAACAACAGCTGTAATGAAAGTAAATAAAATTTCCTTCAACGTATTAACAGCTCCTTCTTCTTCCCAAGTAATAGAAGCGCGTTCAATAATCCACGCAGTAATAATAATTGGAAAGAAAATAGCTGAACTAACAATGGTATAATTAAGTCTATACCCTACAACTGTTAAAACCTGAATAAGTAAAATCACAAAAATTACCACAAACGAAATTCTCGGAACCAGCAACAAATTCAATTTTGCAACTAAAGCCCTCATCACTAACCCAAGAGCAATCATAACCGAAAAGCAAATCAACCCCGACCAAAAACCAGTTCTAACCAACGCCATTGCCAACAACATAGGAGTAAAGGTTCCCATTGTAGACACACCTATAACATTGCGCATAATAACAACAACTAAGATTGCCAGAGGAAAAATCATCAACCATTTCAAAGTATTTTGTTCAAATACCGGCAAAGTATACATCGAATAATTATAACTCCAAAGTTTATCATGCGCCTTCGCCCGATGCTCAGCCATTTTCAAAGGAGAAGCCACCGACTTCAAAACAGAAAAGACAACTGTAGAATCCTCACCACCTTTAACATCTAAAAGAGAAACTCCACCTCTTTGCACAATAACCCAATTTTTAGGCAATCCGATTTTAGCAGTATTCAAATCATAAAGCGTCCAATGACCATCGTAAAAAGCTTCCAACATAATATCCGGTTTTTCCGTTTTACGCCCTTCTTCAAGTTTAATTGCTCTGGCAATACGAGCAGGAATTCGTTTATAAGCCAAAATTTGAATAACTTTTTCTGCAAATTCTTTTGAAGTATGATTAAGCGGCAAAATCAAGCTCATCGTTGGGCTATTAACCTCCTGATTTATCGCTAAAATAGCCTTTTGAACTTTATCACCTTTTTGAAGTTCGGACAGTTCCCAAATTTTACGCATCTGAACATTCTCTTCCTCTGACAAAATAGGTCGCTCTACCTTTGCTGGTAACAAGGAATTGAGAGCAACATTTTGCGCATCATCGTAAATACTCAAGCGATAATATAAATTCTGTCGCCCTTTTTTACCATTTCCCTCTAAAATAACACGGCTATTAATTTTATCTTGCGTGATTTTGTATCCTTTAGCTACAACTTCTTCGCTTAAAATTTTAAAACCATCTCTATCATTAGGCACAGCAAGAGAAACCTTAACTTTATCGTCAATCGCCATAAAGGAAATTTTAGCATCGACAGTCCAAACATCTGTAACGGCTTTAGGAGAAAGAGAAAAACCCCAATATTTAACTTTATAATAAATGCTATAAGCCGAATAAGCAATAGCACAAAATAACAAAAGACTTAAAACTTTTCTAATAGTAAAAAAATTAGTCACATTCAATTTCATAGTCATTGCCCTAATTAGTTCAAAGTATAAGAAGTAGAGGTATCAACCAAAAATCTTCCGGTTAAAATATTACGACCAACCAACCCTTGATAATCAAAATTGGAGCGATCAGCAATAGAGAAAACAGCAGAGAAGACCTCTCCACCCATCTTAACATCCATTTTTACTGCTTTTCGACTTTCATCTTGTCCGGCACGTTTAACCTTAAAAGAACGTTCAATTTTCTTTTCAAATAGATGTTCTTCACCGGTTTTACGATTTTTAAGTTTAAAAGACACCCATTTTTCACCATCACGCTCAAAATATTCTACATCGCTACAATCCAAAGAAGATGTTGTTGCACCAGTATCAATTCTCGCAGCAAACGGAGACTTCATCGGTAAAAAATAAATAGGTTCAACTTCACCTATAATAGGCAAACGAGCTTTTTCCACAACAACTTCCTGAGTTGTATTAACATTATGAACCACAGCAGGCACGATAACTTGTTTAGATTGACAAGCAGAGATTAACATTACCAAAACCAACATTCCTAGCTTTTGCATTTTTTCAAAAACCTCATCTTTTTATTAGAAATTAAATTATGAATTAAATACCCCCTTTTAAAAGAAGAAACATCAAGAAATTACCAATAATACACAACGAAAATATTCGCCAATACAAAATTTGGAAAAAACGATGTATTTAAAACGATGTATTTAAAAACCCGTTATCGTACAATAAATAACGGGTTAGGAGACAAAAATTTATAAATTAGAAAAACAGAGTTGCACGTAAACTTGTAACAACACCATAATCAGATTTTTGATTAAGAGCAGGATTTATATATAATTGAATATCTGGAGTAATGGTTAACAAATCACCAATTCCCCAAGCCCAATAAGCCTCAACAATTTGTTCAGCTTTATGAGAGATAGGTTCACCAACCGCAGCCTCATCAATTTTATTATACGCATAAGCAAGTCCTATTTGATCCAAAGGATTTCTATCCAAAGGATTATTATAAACACCGCCCAAAACCCAAGATTGTCGAATTTCCTCCATACTACCGCTAACTCCATTTACCCGAGCAAAAACACTAAATTTTTCCCCAATATTTTGCGACAAATTAAGTGACCAACCATTAGTTGTTTGCGGTTGTTCAGATACTGCAGGTTGATTATAAACTAACAACGAAATTTCAGCATCCCCCCAATTTTTAATAGTAGGAGTATAAGCAACATACCCAAACGTAGTATAATGATTTTCATCTAAATGATTAAATCTTATACTAGGAGCCTCAATATTTGTTGCATCTTGCCCCCCAAAAGTAAAATTCCACTCATCATTAGGTGTAATTTGAATATACCCACCCAACCCAGCATCTGAATAAGAAGCCGAAGCATTTTGTGCCAAAGAATCATTTAAGAAATTAACTTGCTGATTAGAATCGTAATTAGTTCCGTCAAAATTATACAGTGGAAATTGCCCGAGAGCAAAAGTTAACCAGTTCCATTTTCCCGGTAATTGATATGTATAATAAAGTTCATCAAACTGATTTTCATCATTTATATAATCATTAATTCCAGCAACATAACCAGAATTGCTTGCTAAATCATTTGCATTATGATTTCCATAACGAATAATGGTATACGCAAAATTTAACGTCCCGGTACCATAATGATTATCAAAAGTCGTCCAAGAAAATTCCGGATAAATATATGCTTGAACTGCATTATTTTTGCCATTAGGACTAGAGCGTTGCCCTAACACTGAAACATCAATATTATAATCCAATCCATATTTTTGATTAAGATTATTTTTAAACTGTTGATAATCAGAAACAATTTCCTCTGCGTTAACATTTTCAGAGCACATCAAACACAACAAAGCTAAAATAAACACTCTACCTTCTTTCATCTTTTATCCTTTGATAATGTTTAAACATCTCCTCGTATATAAGCACCAAAACAACCAATAAAAAGGGGGTATCTAAAAAAACACTTGAAGGACAAGCAAAAGACCTTTACACTCACAAAAAAACAGAGGACAAAACATGATTGCAAAATTAAAAGGAATTATCGACAATATTGGAGAAGATTGTTGCATCATTGATGTTAATGGAGTTGGCTATCTCGTTAATATGTCATCACGTTCACTCTCCAGATTAAAACAAGGAGAATACGCTTCTTTATTGATAGAAACAATAATAAAAGAAGATAGTATAACGCTGTTCGGTTTTCAAAATCCATGGGAAAAAGAATGGTTTAACACCTTAACTAAAATACAAGGAGTAGGAGGAAAAGTTTGTTTAAGCATATTAAGTGCATTATCTCCTGCACAATTGTCACAAGCCGTTGCCGCACAAGACAAAAGTTCGTTTCTCAGAGCTTCGGGTGTTGGTCCTAAATTAGCGGCTCGACTAGTAACAGAATTAAAAGATAAAATTGTTACAATCCCCATTGAATACATGGGAAATTCTGATTTAGAAACAACTTTGTCAACAGAAGCATCTGAAGAAAAAACATCAACAAAAGAACCTCGCAATAAAACACCTAATACAGATGACTCTGAGAACCAAACATATAACAATACAGAAGATGTTACTTCAGCACTAACCAATCTAGGATATCAAAAAATTGATGCTTATCGTGTTGCAACAGAGGTTTGTTTAAACAATCCTAAAGCCGATTTAGGAACATTAATACGATTAGCTCTAAAAGAATTTAACCAACTGGAGAAATAATATGCTATCAGACGAAAAAGAAAGAATTGTTAGCGCACAAAAGCTCTCAACAGATGAAAGCAATTCTCCAGCAGCCATAAATTTACGCCCCTCAACACTAGATGAATTTGTCGGTCAAGAAAAAGTATGTCAAAACCTTAAGGTATTTATTCAATCCGCCAAAAGTCGGGGAGAGGTTCTAGATCATGTCTTACTCTATGGACCACCGGGACTAGGCAAAACAACTTTATCTAACATCATATCAAAAGAGCTTGGCGTCGGATTTAAGGCAACATCCGCCCCCATGATAACAAAATCTGGAGATTTAGCTGCAATTTTAACAAATCTGGAAGCAAGAGATGTTTTATTCATTGATGAAATACATCGTCTCAATCCTGCGATAGAAGAAGTTTTATATTCAGCAATGGAAGATTTTCAACTAGACATTATCATTGGCGAAGGTCCTTCCGCTCGTTCGGTAAAAATAGATTTACAACCATTTACTTTGGTTGGCGCCACCACTCGTTCCGGCTTAGTTTCCACTCCATTAAGAGAACGTTTCGGTATTCCGCTGCGTATGGATTTTTACAATAATGAAGATTTACAAAAAATAGTTTTAAGAGGCGCTCGTTTATTAAATATGCCTATATCAAACGATGGTGCAATGGAAATAGCAAAACGTTCACGCGGTACACCTCGTATCGCCGGCCGTTTACTAAAAAGAGTTCGTGATTTTGGAGCTGTCGCCGGCAATGTAGAAATAGATTCGGCAATAGCAGACAAAGCACTGAGATTACTTGATGTTGATGCCTATGGTTTGGACGAATTTGACCGCAGATATTTAAATTGTATTGCTAAGAACTACGGAGGAGGTCCTGTTGGTGCCGATACACTAGCAGCCGCTTTATCAGAAGAACGCGATACAATTGAAGAAGTTATTGAGCCATATTTATTAAAACTCGGATTTTTACAACGCACACCTAGAGGACGTGTTTTATCTGAACAAGGATGTAAATATTTAGGCATCAGTAAATTCAAAAATAACAACAACCAATTTAGTTTCATGGATGATTTAGGGATTTAAAAAAATGACATACACCACAGAAACAATTAAAGGAACACTATTTGAAGATAAAACATTTTCATTTCCTATACGAATTTATTACGAAGATACAGATGCCGGTGGAATTGTATATTACGCAAACTATCTAAAATATGCCGAAAGAGCTCGCTCTGAATTTCTACGTCATTTAGGAATAAACCAAGACGAAATGCTCAAAAAAGAAGGGAAAGGCTTTGTTGTACGTGATTGCACCATCAGCTATAAATCACCAGCAAAATTAGACGATGCTTTAAACATCACCTGCAAAGTAACTGAAATCAAAGGTGTTTCATTAAAAATGGAACAAAAGCTTTATCGTGGAGAAAATATCTTATGTGAAATATCCATAACTTTGGTATTTCTAAGCTTAGAAAATATGCGTCCATGTAAAATTTCCCCAGAAATAATCTCTTTGTTCCAATAAGCCCTACTCTTCTTTATGTAAATAGACAGAGATACTAATTGAAGCAACAATAATAGCAGGAGCCCAAACAGCAAACCAGACCGGAACATAAGCATTAATTCCAAAAGCCGAAACAACTTGAGAGGTAAAATAAACAGTAAAACCTGTTGCAATACCAGACACAATCATCAACAAGACTCCGCCCTGACGTTGACTTGCTTTCAATGAGAAAATTCCTGCAACCAAAACCATCGCCATAAGGAAAAAAGGTAAAGCAATTAAACTTAAATACCTCATTTTATACCGTTGCACAGAAAAGCCTGAAGTTTCATAAAATTCAATTGTATCAGGCAAATTCCAAAAAGAAATAGCTTCCGGATCAACAAAATTATCTTTAATTCTTTGAATATTCATTTCTGTCGGATACTTAAGACTATTCAAAATCTCTGCTTGTTGACCAGCTTTATAAATACGAACATCACGCAAATTTAAATCACCATCTTCGAGTGTTGCCACAAAAGCTTCTATACGACGCTTAACTTGTGTTTTATCATCAACTTCAATAATACTTATATCTCTTAACCACAGCACCCCATCTTGTAAATTTAAATTACCAGCATTAAGAATAGCCACGGTTCCATCGCTTTTACCCTCGCGTATCCATAGTCCTTTATTTGAAAACAACATAGCATTCGGATTATCCGTAGACAAACGATACGACATCGTCTCTCTTAGTTCAAATAATTTAGCAGAAATGGGATTAAGAACAGCCACCCAAAAAACACCTATACCAAAAACAGCTAATAAAACAGGCGACAACACCCCCCAAATAGACACCCCTGTAGCCCGAATAATCACAAACTCGTTACTTTTACTCAAACGCCAAAAAGCAATCATTGCTGAAACCATTACAATAAAAGGCACAACCTTATCCACTGTCTCCGGTAATTTAGCAATAACATATTGCAACAAAAAGCCGACAGACGCATCATAACGTCCGGACGTTCTACGCAAAATCTCAATCATATCAAACATCATGATAATAGCGCAAATAACCCCTAAAACAAACAAAAAGTTCAATATCGTCTGTTTAATAAGGTAAGAACCTAAAATTGAATTTGGTTTCATCATGGTCTAAAAATCCTAAAAATAACCTGTCGATAAGTAACGCTCAATACTGTCGGGCAACACAACGACCAAACGTTTATTTAAAAAATTCTCTCTTTTTGCTAATTCAACAGCCGCAGCAATCGCAGCTCCTCCGGAAATACCAATAGGTAACCCCTCTGCTCTAGCTACAACTTTAGCCATTTCAATAGCCTCATCATCACTAATTTTAATAATTTCGTCAACCAAATTTTTATCATATAATTTGGGAATAAAACCAGCTCCGATTCCCTGAATTTTATGAGTTCCAGCCATTTCACCACTTAAGACTGCACTGCTAGCAGGTTCAACTGCAGCAACAAACAAATCTTGATTATAGGTTCTCAAAACAGAAGCAACACCTGTCAAAGTACCTGAAGTACCAACACTAATAACAACCGCATCAAAATCGCCTCCTGTATCCTCTAAAATTTCCATAGCCGTCCCCATTCTATGAGCATCAGGATTAGCCTTATTTTCAAACTGATTTAAGATAACCACATTAGGATTACGTTCTTTCAAAATTTCGGCCTTATGAATTGCACCACTCATACCATCTTCTGCTTGCGTCAAAATAACTTCGGCTCCTAAATGACGCATCAAAGATATACGCTCTTGTGACATATTCTCTGGCATAACAATAATCAATTTATACCCTTTTGCCGCACATATTGCAGCCAATGCGATTCCCGTATTACCTGAAGTTGCTTCAACAAAAACCGTATCATCGGTTACGCCCAATTTTTCCTGTTTTTGAATCATTGATAAAGCTACTCTATCTTTTGCAGAAAAAAGCGGATTATACATTTCGCACTTTGCTAAAATCTCTGCATTTAATTTAAATTTCGTTGTAAGATTACCTAAACGTAATAAAGGCGTATGCCCTACCATTTCAACAATTGAATTATAAATTTTAGTCATTTATTTATTTTCCACAATTTGATTAATGAGTTCTTCCAATTCGCAAATATTTTTTCTTTCAACTCGAGTGGCTTTAATAATAGAAATAGCTTCATCTGCAGCTTTATCCAAATCATCATTCATAACCACATAATCATAAAATTGCGATTCTCTAATTCTTTTTTCAGCCATACTCATCCGTCGCTCAACAACTTCATCAGCATCAGTTCCTCGATTAACCAATCTTTCTTTTAACACCCGCATAGACGGTGGAAGTAAAGCTATTGCTTTAACCCGTTCGCCTGCTAATTTTCTTAAATTTTGCACCCCCCAATAATCCAAATCTAAAATGACATCTTTGCCCTGATTTAAAAGTTTATCCACAAGTGATTTAGGTGTACCGTATTTTGGTCCAAAATCAGAATTAACATATTCATACAAATCATTATTTTTAATTAACTTAGCAAACTCCTCTTCTGAAATAAAGTAATAGTCTTTCCCATCAACTTCTCCTTCGCGAGGTTGACGTGTTGTAACAGAAACAGAGAGTTGAATATCCTCTAATTTTTTCAATATTTCTTTAATAACAGAACTTTTTCCACCACCACTCGGAGCAGAAAAAATAAACATGGTACCTTTTCTTTTGTTTCTACAAATACTATCAGTCATAAACAACCTCATAATTTTTTCTAATCTTTTACATTTCTTAAAAACTAATATATATGATAAAACACATAAATAAAGTTTTATTTAAAGGATTATACCATGATTATAAAAAATATTTTGATTACAGGTGCATCTTCTGGAATTGGAGAAGCCTTAGCATTGTATTACGCAAAACAACCAGAAACAGAAAATATCTATATCTGCGGCCGCAACGAACAAAGACTAAACAATGTCCAAAAAGCCTGTCAAGAACTCGGAAAAGCCAAAATCAACGCGAAAATTATCGATATCACAAATAAAGAAGAAGTTGAAAATTGGATAAACACAGCAGAAAAATCAACACCTTTAAATCTAGTATTTGCCAATGCCGGTGTCGCCACATTAGAAGAAACACCTGAAAACATTTTCAATACTTTCAATACAAACGTCATGGGTGTAATAAATACAATCACTCCAACCATTGAAAATTATAAAAAAAGAACAGATAAAGACAAAATTATCGCCCTCACGGCATCCATTGCCGGTTATCATGGACTTCCAGCCTGTCCCTCATACAGCGCCACAAAAGCGTGTATAAAAACCTATGGCGAAGCGTTGCGTCTGAATTTGCTCCCTTACAACATACAAATAAACACAATCTGTCCCGGATTCGTCCGTTCAAGAATTACTGATAAAAACACTTGTCCGATGCCATTTTTTATGGAAGCGGACAAAGCCGCAGAAATTATTGCAAAACGAATACAAAAAAATGTTGGCTTGATAGCATTTCCGTGGCCCATGAGGTTTGCCGTATGGCTCGGAAGCATTCTCCCCAACGCTCTAAGTGATTTCATATATAAACGCCTCCCCTACAAAGTCTAAAAAAATAACACTCGCACAGCTTTTTACGACACAATTTTCTTGACTTTTTAGATATTTAAAGTTAAAAATCTGGCAATTCTTTTATGCGGTGCAGCATAAAGAAGCGTTTTTAATATGCACAAGTCCGCCTCATATGAGGGTCTGGCATTTTTTGAAAATAAAAAATAATGGCAAATACTGCAGAAATTCAAATTCCTGAAATGACTGAAAATTTTGAAGAATTGTTAAATGAACAATTCGGCAACAAGGGTATTGTTGGCACAGTTATGAAAGGAACAATTATTCGTTTAACTGATGATTTCGCTACTGTTGACGTAGGTTTGAAATCAGAAGGCCGCATTCCGCTTCGCGAATTCGGAAGAAATGACGAATTAAAAGTTGGCGACGTTGTAGAAGTATTAGTAGACAGATACGAAGACAAAGACGGCAACATCGTATTATCACGTGAAAAGGCACGCCGTGAAGAAGTATGGCAAGACCTTGAAAAGATGATGAACAACAACGAAAGAGTAAATGGTGTAATCTTCGGTCGTGTTAAAGGCGGCTTCACTGTTGATTTAAATGGTGCAATTGCTTTCTTGCCTGGTTCACAAATTGACATTCGCCCGATTAAAGACATCACACCTTTAATGGGTATTTCTCAACCGTTCCAAATCTTAAAGATGGACAAAGTACGCGGTAACATCGTTGTTTCTCGTCGTGTAGTATTAGAAGAAACCAGAGCATCTGCTCGTGCTGAATTGATTGACAACATCAAAGAAGGCTCTGTATTAGAAGGTATCGTTAAGAACTTAACAGATTACGGTGCATTCATTGATTTAGGCGGTGTTGACGGTTTATTACACGTTACCGACATTTCTTGGAAGAGAATCAATCATCCTGCAGAAGTACTTTCATTAGGTCAAACAGTAAAAGTACAAGTTATCAAATTCAATGAAGATACACAACGTATCAGCCTTGGTATGAAACAATTAGAAAACGACCCATGGCAAGCTGTTGCAGACAAGTACAAAGTAGGCGAAATCTACAAAGGAAAAGTAACCAACATCACCGATTACGGCGCATTTATTGAACTCGAAGATGGTATCGAAGGTCTTGTTCACGTATCAGAAATGAGCTGGACACGCAAGAACGTACATCCGGGTAAAATCGTTTCAACATCTCAAGAAGTTGAAGTTAAAGTTCTTGAAGTTGATCCAGAAAAACGTCGTATCAGCTTGGGTATCAAACAATGCACACCAAATCCATGGGCTACATACATTGAAGAACACCCATTAGGCTCTGTAATTGAAGGCAAAATCAAAAACATCACCGAATTTGGTTTGTTCATTGGTTTGTCTGACGAAATCGATGGTATGATTCACTTGTCTGATATTTCTTGGGAAAAATCTGGCGAAGAAGCTGTTAAAGATTACACCAAAGGTCAAACAATCGAAGCAAAAATCATTGATGTTGACGTAGAAAAAGAACGCATCAGCTTGGGCATTAAACAAATGTCTGAAAACAACGTTGCAATGACATTAGAATCTTTGAAAAAAGGTGACATTGTAAAAGCAATCGTAACCGGTGCTGATGAAAAAGGTGTTCAAGTAACTGTTCAAGGCATTGCTGCCACAATCAAAAAAGCAGACTTGTCTAAAGAAAACAACGATCCATTAAGCTACAAAGAAGGTGACATTTTGGAAGCAAAATTAACTTCTGTTGATCGCAAAAACGCAAAATTAGGCGTTTCTGTAAAAGCTTATGAGATTGAAGAAGAAAAGAAAGCTATTGAAGAATATTCTGCTTCAAACGCTTCCGGTTCTACTTTAGGTGACGCTTTAGGCGAAGCTTTGAAAAGCAAAGAATAATTTATTTCTTTAATCGCAAGAAACACCTCGTACACAAGTGCGAGGTGTTTTCTTATACAAATACACAGTGTATTTAAACATCATGGAACAAAGCGAATACGATAATAAAAATCAGCCACATCATCTTTAGATTTAGGTTTATCACGCCATAATTTAAACAACAATTCAGCATTTTTAGACTTCAACTCTATTTGAACATCTTTATCTTTCACATAACAAGAACAAACCCCATAACCACTTGTATAGCAAGGATTACAAACTGTCACATCCTCATTTAAAGGCAAAACATTATCTTGAGCTATTTTCAAAGGCGTTCCTCGCAATTCTCGCGCTGTTGCCACTCCAGAACTTTTAGCTAAGTTCATATAATTAAATCCGACATCATATGCGTTAATGGGAGAAAGAGAAAAATCAATAGCACCAAACGTATGCGAACCAATTCCCAATAAAATATTATATGCTTTATACGTCACAACAATTTCTTTTTTATCTTCTTTATAGACAATACTTTTAGGTTTAAACATCAGTTGTTGAGAATACATACAAAACACTGGATTATTTGTATCACCATAAAACATATGGCGCAAAGTCCCCGCCACCGGATGAATTAGGACATTAGGATTCTTCAACCAAATACTAGCCTCAGATTTTCCATCATAAAATTCATTTCGATAGCAGCTATATTTATCCCCCACCCATTTTTCTTTAGAGTTATAACGTTCAAAAATTTTCGGTTTATAATCATAACTATAAAAAGCAGAATAAATCATGCTCTGTTCACGTAAATCAATTAGCTCACTTTGCGGCATTCCATCTAGTTCACTCATCGACTGCACTGCAATTTTTTCACCTTCTGCCCAAGATAACAAAGGCACCAACGTCATACAGAAAACAAATAATCCAAACTTCATAATCCTCTCCTTACAGTTACCCAAAGAGTATAGCTAAAAGATTATGAACAAAGAATAAACAAAAAATACGTCGTTGACAATAACGGCGTATTTAAAGGTGTTTAAACGATGTATTTAAAGAAGGGAAACTACTCACCGTCCTCAGTTTGTTGAATCAGCACATCTTCTTCTACCATAATCGGCTGCGCGGCAGAAGAATCAAGAGGAGCAACTTCAACACCTGGGTCACCGGGCAGTGGTTGCATATCATTATTTCCATTAGCATTATCAGGCATTGTCACCGAAGATGCCGAATAAGTTTCGATAATCATCACTCCCCCATTATCAGCATTAGCAGCATTTGCCGCATTATTATTCGTATTGCTTGCGCCGGCAATAGCCTTTGACACGATGAGTGCCAATGCAGCCACAGCCAGAAGCCCCATAAACAATCTATTCATTTACAACTTCCTCCAAAATTAAAACGATACATTGCAGATATAATCACTGTCAAAATTCTTTCAAGATCGCCACAGCAAAAAAGCCACAAACATAAAAAAGATACCCCCGCGTAAAACGCGGGGTTCTTCATATGCGGCTATAAGCCTTTACCACTGGCTTCCCCTGAACGGGGTACCCATAATTCTGCCAGACGCAATTTGTTACTATCTACCCGTAAACGGGTCATTTAAGTC
>CASFSV010000041.1 GCA_949297415.1 uncultured Alphaproteobacteria bacterium | reverse complement strand
TCTTTTTCATTTTTGTAGTTATATTTAAAACATTCCAAACTAACTGTATCCATTTGGTTGTTAATGAGTTTGCAGGTATAATTATACTTAAAGTCTTTACTGGAGACCATATAGATACTTGTTGGGGTTAATTGCACTTCATAATTTGAATGCGATGCCGAAATCATTTTTTCATAAAAGACCGGATTTACAAATTTTTCCTCCTCGTTCAGATTAAACAAAGAGCAACTGGTGGTTATGATTGTGGCAATTATGCAGGCGATACTTATCTTTTTCATCTTTTATCTTCTCCATTGATTTAAATGGTATTTTAGGGAGAAAAGTTGAATTTATCGTTAAAGAGATATTGGCTGTTAATAAAGATAAATATCATCAATGTAAGGAATTTCAGAAATGTGTTAAAATGGAAATTATTATCTTTCTTTTATTGATATTGTTTTTATCTAAAATTTTTAGAAGCTATTCTTGAATGTTTTCGTAAAAATCTATCTATGATGTATTTAAAATAAATAAACCACCATATTTGGCGGTTTCTAAATATTTGATTCTCAATCTAAAAAATTGGAGCGGGCAATGGGATTCGGACCCACGACATCAACCTTGGCAAGGTTGCGCTCTACCCCTGAGCTATACCCGCATCTCTTAACAGGTGCTGTTTATAACATACTTTTCTTTTAATGCAAGAGAAAAATTACTTCTTTTTTTATTTTTTTATCAACTCTCTGTTTTTGCTAAAATAAAATTTTAATTTTCTTATATTTTTTCCTTGTCCTTTAATAAATTATATATAATTGCTGTGCTATTAGTACTTATCATACAGTTGTTTTAAGGAAATATCATGAAAAAAGTTGTTACATCAGAATCTAAAAATATCCGCTTTGAAAAAGAATCTAAAGCTCTTAAAAAAAATTTAGAAAAAAGAAAAAAACAAGAAGAAGAGTTAAAACTTCAAAAATCAAAACGAAAAAAGAATCAATTTGATGATATAGCCATTTAAAGAGGAGTTTGAATTATGGATAAAATCAAAATTGTCGGAGGGAATACTCTTCATGGCAGAATCTATATCAGTGGGGCAAAAAATGCAGCACTTCCTCTGATTTGTGCTTCTCTTTTAACAAGCGATTCTGTTACGATTAAAAATGTTCCACAACTTTCTGATATAACTTTCTTAAATGGTTTACTCAAATATTTAGGAGTAAATATATCTGCAAAACAAGATTTTTTTGAACAACATCAATCTACAACTTATACATATCTGGCTAATCAAATAAGCGAACTTACTGCTCCTTATGATTTTGTTAGAAAAATGAGGGCCTCTTATTATGTTCTCGGCCCCTTGCTTGCACGATTTAAACACGCTGAATTATCACTTCCGGGAGGATGCGCCATCGGTGCCAGACCTATTGATATCCACTTATCTTCTCTTGAACAAATGGGGGCTAAAATTGAGATTAAAAATGGGTATGTTATAGCAGATGCTCCAAATGGTCTTACCGGTGCTCATATTATATTCAGTAAAGCTTCTGTTGGGGCTACTTGTAATATTCTTATGGCGGCTACTCTTGCTTCCGGTATTACTAAAATCGAAAACGCTGCGAAAGAACCGGAAATTGCCAACCTTATCGATTTACTTAATGCAATGGGAGCTAAAATCGAAGGTCGCGATACCTCTATTTTAACTATTGAGGGTGTTGAAAAACTTCACTCTGCTGAAATTGCAGTCATTTCAGATAGAATCGAGGCTGGTTCTTATGCTATTGCTGCGGCTATAACTCATGGAAAAATTGAATTAGTTAATGCTCGAGCAGATTTTCTACAACAACCTTTACGCGTGCTGGAAAAAATGGGAGTTAGTGTCGCTGTTTCTGATAATGCTATTACTATTGACGGCGTTAACAAAACTATTATCGGTGAAGATATTTATACAGATTATTATCCCGGTTTTCCGACAGATTTGCAGGCGCAATTTATGGCTTTGATGACGGTTGCCGAAGGTGCTTCTCTTGTTACCGAAAGTATATGGGAAAATCGTTTTATGCATGTGCCTGAATTGTGCCGTATGGGGGCTAATATTAATATTCATGGTCATGCATCTGCTATTGTTCGTGGTGTTAAGAAACTTTCAGGTGCGCCTGTTATGGCGACGGATTTAAGAGCGTCTTTCGCACTTATTTTGGCTGGACTTGTCGCTGAAGGAGAAACTATTGTGAATCGTGTTTATCACCTTGATAGAGGTTATGAGAAACTTGAAGAAAAACTTAAAGCTGTTGGTGCGAATATTGAACGCATCAAAGAGAGTGATTGATATTTCCTTGAAATAAAATACCTCTTAATTTCTTCAAATTACGGCAGGATTTTCTTTCTTCTTTATTATATATTGAAAAAGTATTATATGTATCGTAGGCGTCTTCCAGTGCATTATCTATTTTTTCTCCATAACGCATAATATTACTTATACCTAAGATTGTCCAAGATAGCCACGCATCATTTATTAACATTTGTGTTCTGCGTTTGGCTGCTTTGAATTCTTCTGTTTGTTGAAGTATTGCCAAACCTTTACGATTTTCTGTTATTACCTTGTGTGATTTTGCTAAACTATCTGTTCTGTTTCGATAATTGTATAATGGTGTTTTAATAATGGAGATAAGCGGATTTACTAAAAAGGAGCGATAAACAAATACGTCATCCTCTCCGCAATTTATCCCTAAAGGAAACGTAAATTTATGTTCTTCAATAAAGTTTTTGCGGAAAACTTGTCCCCTTACTCCTGTTCCTGAGTAAAATAAATCGCTATATGCATCTTTTCCGTAAAATGGAGAAAATAAAGATAGATTATCCAATTTAGAAATAGGAAACTTTGCTTCTTGCTCTTGATTTGCGACTTCCTCTCCTCTGGTATTTTTTATCCATTCTTTATCGTATACATCATAGTACGCAGTCAGCATAATATCAGGCGAATCTTTTTTTAATTGCTTTAGAATTTGTTCAAAAGCATCTTTCTCCAACCAATCATCACTGTCTACAAAAATTATATAATCTCCTTGCGCCTCAGAAATACCCCTATTTCTGCTTGCTGATACCCCCTGATTTTTTTGTGTAATTACTTTGATATTAGAATATTTTTTTGCGTATTGCTGGAGTATATTTAAGCTTTTATCTGTTGAACCATCATTAATTGCAATTATTTCAAACTTTCCATCTTGATTTACGATACTATCTAAACATTGCGCTAAATATTTTTCTGCATTATATACTGGCACAATGACACTAAGAGTTATTTGCTGCATTTTGACTATTCCAAATATTATCAGAATCGCTACACATATACATCCATAAAATAATTTTGTTTTCAGTTCTTTCATCAGAATTTCCTATAATCGTTCCTTTTATATAAGCTTAGCTTATAAAAGAATGATTGCAAGTAGCTTTCACTATATGAGCTTTAACTGTTTATATAAAGGACGATCTGTTCTTATATTTAAATAACTACTTTTTATTCTTTTACAGAAATTCTCCATCTCTTTTCTTTTTTGCAAGAAATGTTGATAATATACATCCTTAAATCCATTTGAATATGTTTCAAAGACAACCTTTTCTCCTCTGTATTCTGCCACATATCGCCCATCTGCCGGTGCATATTCTTCTATAACATCATACACATTTATACAATAAAGTTGTGAGCGGCGGCTAAGGGCTACAAGTGTTTTTTTTGCTAAATCGCTTATATTATTATAGTCGCTTATAACAAAAATCATTGCTTTTCCCTTTGTCCTATATTGTAAGAGTCTTAATGTTTCGGATAAGTCTTTTAATTCATTGGGAGCATATTTGCGGGATAATATTGCTGTACTTGTTTCAGATACCGCATTGAAAATTGCCATTAGATTTTTCTGATTGTTTTGAGGTTTGAACATTTTCGTTTCATATCCATCAAACAGTATCAAACCAAATCTATCTTTATTTGCCAAACTTTGCCAACCTAACAATGCTGTCAATTTTGCTGCCGATACTGATTTAAGTTCCCTTTTGGTTCCAAAAAGCATATATGGTGAAAAGTCTAAAACCACATATACTTCACGGTCTTTTTCTTCTGAAAAAACTTTTGTATAGGTATCTCCTTTTCGTGCCGTCACACGCCAATCTATATCTCGTACATCATCGCCATATCCGTAACTTCTCACCTCTTCGAATTCCATACCACGTCCTTTAAATGCTGAACGAATATCTCCTGCTTGATATGATGTTATGTTATTGTGACGCTGTTTTATATAAGGAAGAAATTTGCGTTGAGCTATGAGCTCATCCACGCCAACGCAAAGTCCTTGCATCTTGTTTTTATTTATTTCTTCCCGTTTGAAAAACATTTAAATAAACCATTTAAATACATTGTTTTATGGAAGTGGAACCATCTTTAAAATGTTGGATATAATATCATCACTTCGTAACCCTTCTGCCTGTGCTTCAAAGCTCAATATTATACGATGTCTCAGAACATCATAAACAACATCATGTATATCTTCTGGAATAACAAAATCGCGTCCTTTTAACCATGCGTTTATTTTTGCACATTTATCTAACGCTATTGTTGCACGAGGACTTGCCCCATAGAGTATCTTTTCTTTTAACGATGTGTCATATTTTTCCGGATGTCTGGTTGCCATTATTAATTGTACCAGATAATTTTCCAAATTATCATTCATATAAACAGATAACACCGTCTTTCTCGCTTCCAAAACATCTTCTATTTTAATTTTTCCTACTTTTCCAAAAAATTCCTTTTCGGCTGTTTGTGCTTCATGCTCTCCTTTTTGTTCTGCTCTTACTAATTTTAATATTTTATGCTCCGTTTCAGCATCCGGCTGATCTATCTTTATATACATAAAAAAACGGTCTAATTGAGCTTCGGGCAGATTATATGTTCCTTCTTGTTCTATTGGATTTTGTGTTGCCAAAACCATAAATAATGCAGGTAATATATATTGTTTTCCACCCACACTTACTTGGCGTTCAGCCATAGCTTCTAGCAATGCCGATTGGACTTTTGCCGGCGCACGGTTAATTTCATCAGCCAACACCAAATTAGCGAAAACTGGCCCTTTGCGAAATTCGAATTCACCCTTTTCTGCTACATAAATATCACTTCCGGTTATATCTGACGGTAACAAATCCGGCGTGAATTGGATACGATTATAATGAGCTTGAATACAGTCTGCTAAAGTTTTTATCGCTTTCGTCTTGGCTAATCCAGGTGCTCCCTCTAAAAGAGCATGGCCATCTGCCAATAATGTTATAATGAGTTTCTTTACTAACTCTTGTTGCCCAACAATTCTACTATCCAGATAATTTTGTAAAGCGACGATTTTCTCCCTAATTTCGCTCATCTTTTCCCTCTCTGTTTTATTTCTGTTCTAAAAAACCATAAAAAACTTTTAATTCAAAATTTATCTTGTATAACTCTCTATATATGATTTTGATTAACAAAAAACAAGAAATTTTGCAAGATGAGTAACATTTTTGATTTTGATGAGAATGATGATGGTTCTTCACCTATCATTTATGATAATATTAGTGCGCTTAAGCCCTCGTGTGCTTTTCTGGATAATTTAAATCCAGAACAATTGCAAGCCGTACAAAAAACAGAAGGACCTTTACTTGTCCTAGCTGGTGCAGGAACCGGTAAAACAAAAGTTTTAACTACTCGCCTTGCTTATATTTTACAGAATAATTTTGCTCACCCTTGGAATTGTTTAGTTGTTACTTTTACAAATCGTGCCGCAAATGAAATGAAAGAACGTGTCAGAGGATTCATCGGAGATGCAGTTAATTCCGTTTGGCTTGGTACTTTTCATAGTATTTGCGTTAAAATCTTGCGAAAATATCCTGAACTTGCCGGTTTGAAAGCAAATTTTACTATTTTGGGTGAAGATGATCAGAAACGTGTTATTAAAAAGGTTTTACAAGAAAATTCTATTGATGAGAAACAATATCCACCGCAATCCATTTTAGAAAAAATTTCTCGCTACAAAGACAAAGGTTATACTATTGAGAAAATTGTAAACGATTACAAAAACAATCTTACCATACTAATTTATAAAGAGTATCAGAAAAAACTTGTCGAAATGAACTGTGTTGATTTTGGTGATATCCTTCTATATGTATTGGATATGCTTCTAAAAAATCAATCTATTCTTCAGGAATATCAGCAACGCTTTAAATATATTATGGTTGATGAGTACCAAGATACAAACGTTACACAATATTTATTATTACGTTTACTTTCGCAGGAACATCGGAATATTTGCTGTGTTGGCGATGATGATCAATCTATCTATTCTTGGCGTGGGGCTGAAATTGAAAATATTTTAAAATTTACCGAAGATTTTCCTGAAGCAACCACTATTCGCCTAGAACGTAATTATCGTTCAGTTGCTAATATTCTTAATGCCGCCTCTGCTGTTATCAGCCACAACACAAAGCGCTTAGGCAAAACATTAAAAGTTGCCGAACATAGTCCTGTTTCGGATTGTTCTAATGAAAAAGTTAAAGTTGTTAGCACTTATAGCGGTGATGACGAGGCCAAATACATTACCCAAGAAATTCAACGCTTAAAATATAAAGGAATCGCATATGATGAAATGGCTGTTTTGGTTAGAACAGCTTCGCAGACACGAGCTTTTGAAGAAAGTTTTATTAAAGAATCTCTTCCTTATAAAGTTATCGGAGGATTAAAATTCTATGAGCGAGCCGAAATCAGAGATTTATTAGCATATTTTCGTCTCATTTTACAACCGAGCGACGATTTGGCTTTTGAACGCATTATTAACAAACCAGCTCGCGGTATTGGTGAAAAAACAGTTGATAAATTCCGTGAAAGAGCAAAGTCGCATGATTGTTCCTTATACCAAGCAATGATTGATTTGATAGCCGAGGGTGTTTTTTCTGGAAAAACTCTCCACGCACTTGATTCTTTTGTAACTCACGTTAATGAATGGCGACGTATATTACCAGCTGTTTCCTTAAGTGATTTTGCGGAACAAATTGCAGACGAATCCGGTTACTTTGCTATGCTTGAACAAGATAAATCCGTTGAAGCTCCGGGACGAATCGAAAACATCAAAGAACTTATAAATGTTATGAGTGATGCAGAAAATTATCCTTCCCTTTCAGATTTCTTAGAGCATGTTAGTTTGGTTATTGACAATGAGTATGGTGATAATTCCAATAAAATCATCATTTCTACCTTACATGCAGCCAAAGGACTTGAATTTGATGCCGTGTTTTTGCCAGGTTGGGAAGAAGGGTTGTTCCCTCATCAAAAATGTTTGGATGGTGAAGATGGGGGTATTGAAGAAGAGCGTCGTCTAGCTTATGTGGCCATTACACGTGCAAAAAAACTTTTATATATAACTATGGCTTTCAACCGTAAACTATATGGACAATGGCAAAGTAATTTACCATCACGGTTCTTAAACGAATTACCTCCAACTTGTATTGATCTCATTAACAATACAAGGTATGGCACCGTATCTAAAACTAAACCAGATTCTGATAACTCATATTCTTATACAAAATCATCTTATAGTAGCAGCAAATTTTCTGATAGTTACCGATCTTCTTATTCAGACAATTACAATTATTCAACCTCTTATTCTAAAAAAGAAAAGCATGGTTTCTTTGATAGTTATGAAAGTGCTGCTTATGACGAATATGATGATAATTCATATCGTCCTAAATATAGAAATGATTATTTTTATCAAACTAAAAAAGTTTCACCTTTGGTTGGTCGAAAAGTCCATCATGCTACTTTTGGTGAAGGGAAAATTGTTGATGTTGATGGAAATAAATGCGAAGTCTTTTTTGAAAATTTTGGTAAAAAGAAAATTATGAAGAGCTTTTTGGAAATACTTTAGTCTTTTATCTTGATTTTGCTCAAATTATTTTTTCTGCCGAAAAGAGAAATATTTATGCACAAAAAAGGTCAAAACAGTAATAATCACAATGCAACACAACTGTGCAACTGCTTTGTTTAAATTCGGCACCTCTTGGAGAATATTTTGAGTGGGCAAACTTTCTTTTAAATGAATGATTTTAACAAAAAAAGCAAGAAGCCCGGTATTTATAAAGTATAGTATTATATAAGAAGAAAAAGCCTTAAAATACTCTTGCTTAAAATCACCATGACTCTGAAACACATAATATCGCATGGTTATAATAGATATGTTTATATTGATCATATTCATAAGTAACAAGGACACCTGCTCCCTTCCTTGTGTGAGGTATAAAAATAGATAATATAGTACAAATGATGTTGCTGTATTAAAGCCCCCAACTAATAAAAATCGAATTTTTTGATTTATCTTAAACCATATATTTTCTATATATTCGTAAGCTTTAATCATTTGCAATACCTTTCAAGCAATCTTTATCTAAAGTAGTTAAATACTCTATCTCTCTGGTATTTGATATTATATTTTTATCGGAAAGAATATCTATATTTTGTTTATCAACATCTGGACATCCCGGATGCATCATTATTTCAATACCTGAATATCCTTTGGGAATTTTGATTTTTTTTAAAACTTCAGAACTCATGTTACCTGTATATATTATACTAAAAAAATATATTTCAGACTTTCCTCTTATTAAATATCTTAGTCCTGTTAGTATTATATATTTAATTAGTCCTCCATTTTTTATACCACTAATTTTTCGCTGATTTTTCCATGTTTGAAAAATATTTTCATTTATCACTCTTAGTCTTTTTATTGCGTATTTTTTTTGCAGACGAACCATGATTTTGTATACTATAGGTATCATTTGAATATGACGGTGTCCATCTATATGAGATATAGGAATATTATTTTTTAATGCGGCTATAATCTGAGCTTCTATTTCTCTCCATATTTGAAATCTGATTTTCTTTAAATACATCGTTCTAAACAAGAGTTTTACAAAACCGCAACAAAATTTTCCTTGTATATCTACTATATTTTGAACCTTAATTTGAGGACATAAAGAATAACCGTTAGTTAAATTGACATGAACTCCAATATTTATATTTTTCATTTTTTTGCTTAAAAGGACTGCCTCTTCCGTGCCTACTTGGTTCATCATCATACTAGTTGAATTTATAATACCATCTGTACTTCCTCTGTATATTGCTAAATTCACGCCGTGACTAAATCCAAAATCATCAGCATTAACGTAGACTTCTTTCATTCTTTTTCCCTTCTTGATTTAAATACACCGTTTTCACACGATGCAACTATATAATCAGCCATATATAGAGGACGCTTTTTCACTTCCATATGAATTTTTCCAATGTACTCCCCAATAATTCCCAAAGCCAATAAAATAACAGACCCGAGAAAAGACATTGTTACCATAATCGTCGCATAACCAGGAGTTCGATGTTGGATTATATAATATTCAATTATCACATACGCCGCAAGAATAATTGACACAAAAGCTCCTAAAAGTCCTAAATATGTCGCTAAGCGAAGAGGACGAACAGAAAATTGAATAATACTGTCTGTTGCAAGAGCAAAACTTTTAAATACATTGTATTTAGATTTTCCACTAAAACGTTTTGGAGCAATAAAATCTATAATTTTTACTTTATCTGTCGGCATTATCCAACTTAATAATCCCCTAAATAATCTGTCATGCTCATTAAATCCTTTCAGAAAATCGACATATCGTCGGTCTAATAACCTAAAATCAGGACTTTTAGATGGAATTTTTGTATCTGACAGCCAATTCAAAATTTTATAAAACATTGTTGAACAGAGTTTATATACATATCCTGTGGCTAAGTTATCAGTTCTACGGCTTAAGACAATCTCCGCACCCTCGGCCCACAATTTTATCATTTGCGGAATATATACTGGAGGATGCTGTAAATCTGCATCCATAAAAATTACAGCATCACCAAGCGCATAATCCATCCCCGCCGTCATTGCTATTTCATGACCAAAATTTCTTTTTAAATTTACTATTCGGATATCACCATCTTGTTTTTGTAATTGTTTTATTTTTTGTAGCGTATTGTCTCCAGAACCGTCATTTACAAAAACATATTCAAATCGATATTTTAACCCGATATTTTTATCTTTTTTAGTATTATTAATTAACTCTTTATATAGTTCCTCAATATTCCCTTCTTCATTATAGGCTGATATTACTATACTTATAATTTTTTTTGTCATCTCACTCTCCTTCTATAAAACCGTAGTAATAACGTTTTTCTCGTTTTTTCCCTAATATATTACTAAATTTGAATTTTATTACTTGAGGCGGTGTTACTTTCTTATAATCTGCGCTATATTTTTTGTACTCTTTTAAATTTTCTGCAAAAATTATTCCTCCGTTTCGCCTTATATCTTCCTCTTTCAGCCAAGGATTTCTATATGCTTTTCCAAAAATTACAGGAGCTGGTTTATCTGTGCTTTCTATAGCCATAACACTTGACAGCCATACATCTCCAAATACATATTTTAATGGCGTACCACTATATTGTTTCCATTTTTGCGTAAATCCTTTAGCAAATTGTTCTCCGTTAAGATTGTATTTAGGACTGTTGCTTAATAAAACACTTAGACTATAGGCTAATCCCATTAAAAACATTATTACATAAACCATTTTTTGTGTTTTTATATATAAGTCTTCAGGTATATCTTCACCTAGTCTTGAAAACATTATAACTCCTAACAAATAAAGCAATGGAAAGCCCCACATACTTTTTATAGGGTTACCACTTATTATTCCACAAATCAGCACCACCACTATTGGAAATATACCTGCATATATGAGAAATATATCTTCGAATTTTCTCATATTGAATTGATGTTTACTCGTACCTTTCAATGTATTGGCAAAAAGCAATATGCTTCCTAAACTATAAAAAATTAAAGAAGCTAAAAATTTTGATGGATATACAATATGGTTGGTATAGCTTCTTAAAATATCATTACCGCTACGACCTGAGAAATATTCAAAAACCATAAAATCATGCTTATACAACCAATAAATATGAGGCGACAATATTATTATAAAAAAAGCTAATCCAATGTATGCCTTATATGACTTTAGACATTGTCGTCCCTCTTTTGTTAGCACCATTATTAGTGCAAATCCAAGCAGCTGTAGTCCCCCCGTATATTTGTTTAATATATTTAATCCGCAAGCAATCGCTGCTAATATCCACCATTTTAATTTATTTTCCGTTACAGCCTGATAAAAATAGTATGCACTCATCGGCCATATTGCTAACGATAAAACATTTACATTGTATTCTGGAGCGCAATATCCGTAAAAAACACAACCTTCTAATATCATAACAGATAATACTGCAGCTTTGGGAAATTTTAATATTTTTAAGGCCAACTTATATAAATACAAAAAACCGACTAATATACATATTTGGCTTAGAAAATATATTGCTTTTATATTTCCCCCAAATAAGAGATATATTCCATAGGCTGGAAAACCGGAAAGAGGGGGATGCTTATTTGTTCCCCATATACAATATTTCCCCCACCATATAGCTTCTAAACTATCCATAGGGACACCTGTTCTAAGCAAAGGAAGAAAACTCCATACACAAATATGGATGAAACTGAAAATTACCAGAGGATGTTGTTTTAGGATACTTTTTATACTCAAATTTGTTACCTCCTTGTTATGTTTGGTTATTAAATATTATAAAACCTTATTTGGCAAGCTTAATCGTTTGTTTTTGTCTTTACTCTTGTGGGCGTTTAGTAAATTTAAACTTGAAAAAAATATCAGTAGTGCTAGTAATTTATGGTATTTTAAAGGAGATTACTTATGGCTGTTGATAACGAAACCGTAAAAAAAATTGCTCTGTTAGCAAAACTTAGAGTAGATAATGAAAAATTAGATGATACAAAGTCTGAATTTAATAAAATTCTTAATTGGGTAGAAGAACTTGGTGAGGTTAATACAGATAATATAGAACCTTTATCTTCCGTTAACGATGAGGCTTTGACTTTAAGAAAAGATATCGTTACCGCCGGACATATTAGTCTAGATATTCTAAAAAATGCTCCGGAGCAAGAGTTTGGATATTTTGTTGTACCGAAGGTTGTGGAGTAAAAAAATGACTGATTTAACGGAACTTACTGTTGCTGATGCTTTATCTAAATTGAAAGAGAAAGAAATTTCTCCCGTAGAATTAACCCAAGCTTATATTCAAAAATTAGATAATAATAAGAAGTATAATGCTTTTGTTACTTTAGTTGCAGAACAAGCTTTAAAAAATGCTTACATTGCTGAACAAAATTATCTAAATAAAGTAAATCGTCCTTTAGAGGGAATCCCTGTTGGTATTAAAGACCTTTTTTGTACTAAAGGTATTAAAACAACTGCTTGCTCTCATATCTTAGATGGTTTTATTCCTCAATATGAATCAACGGTTACTCAAAATCTTCTTGATGACGGAGCCTTGTTTCTTGGCAAACTTAATATGGATGAATTTGCAATGGGGGGAAGTAATGAAACCAGTTACTATGGTCCTGTTGTAAACCCTTGGAGTAAGGATAAACCTCTTGTGGCCGGAGGATCTTCTGGTGGTTCTGCTGCTGCTGTTGCTGCGAAAATGTGCGCTGCAGCTACTGCTTCTGATACTGGCGGCTCTATTCGTGAACCAGCTGCTTTTTGCGGGGTTACCGGAATTAAACCTACCTATGGTAGATGTTCTCGTTATGGTATTATTGCTTTTGCCTCATCCCTTGATCAGGCGGGACCTATTTGTAAAGATGTTACGGATTGCGCTATTCTCTTAAATAGTATGGCTGGTTATGATCCTAAAGATTCTACGTCTTCTAAGCGAGATGTTCCTGATTTCTCTTCGTTTATCGGACAAGATATTAAGGGATTGAAAATCGGTATTCCTGAGGAATATAGACCAGAAGGACTTAATCCTGAAGTTGCTTCTTGTTGGGATAAAGCCATTCAAATTCTTAAAGAATGTGGAGCTGAGATAGTTCATATCAATCTTCCTCATACAAAATATGCTTTACCAACTTATTATGTTATTGCTCCAGCTGAAGCTTCTTCAAATTTGGCTCGCTATGATGGAATTCGCTATGGCTTAAGAGTCGAAGGTAATAACTTAGATAATCTTTATATTAACACTCGAACAGCCGGTTTTGGTGCAGAAGTTAAACGTCGTATTCTTATTGGTACTTATGTATTATCTGCTGGCTACTATGATGCATATTATCTTAAAGCTCAAAAAGTACGCAGATTGATTAAAAATGATTTCGATAATGCTTTTCAAAATTGCGATGTCATTCTAACTCCAACTTCTCCTGTTGAACCTTTTGCTATTGGTGATACAAAAATGTTAGAAAACCCTATTAATATGTACCTCAATGATGTCTTTACCGTTTCTGTTAACCTTGCAGGACTTCCTGCTATGAGTTTACCTATCGGATTATCACAGAACGGTTTGCCTTTGGGTATGCAATTAATTGGTCGGGCTTTTGACGAGGGTACAATCTTCAAAACCGCATATCAGTTGGAACGTGGTGCTAATTTTGTTAGGATATAAAATATGTCAGAATACATTATTGAAACAGAAAAAGGAAAATGGGAAATTGTTTGCGGATTGGAAATTCACTGTCAAATTATTTCTAAATCTAAAATATTTAGTGGCGCACCGGCTGAGTTTGGTGATGATGCAAATGAAAATGTTTCTTTTGTTGATGCGGCTATGCCGGGAATGTTGCCAACCTTAAATGAGGAATGTGTTCATCAAGCTATCAAAACAGGGCTTGGATTAAATGCTGTTATTAATAAATATTCCGTATTTTCACGTAAAAATTATTTTTATGCTGATTCTCCTCAAGGGTACCAGATTACGCAATTTGAATATCCTATCGTTGGTGAAGGAAAAATTACTATCGATTTGTCCGATGGTACTTCTAAGGATATTCGTATTGAACGATTACATATTGAACAGGACGCAGCTAAATCTATTCACGATTTAAATCCAACAAAAAGCTTTATTGATTTTAATAGATGTGGCGTTGGATTGATGGAAATTGTTACTAAACCTGATTTTCGTTCTCCTGAGGAAGTTGGTGCTTTTTTACGGAAATTACGTTCTATTTTACGTTATCTTGGTACTTGTGACGGAAATATGGATGAAGGCTCTATGCGTTGTGATGCTAGTATTTCTGTACGTCCACTTGGTAGTAGTGAATTAAGACAAAGAGCTGAGGTCAAAAATGTAAACTCTGTTAAATTTGCTATGCAAGCTATTGAGTCTGAAGCTCACCGTCAAGTTGATATTTATGAATCTGGTGGTACTATTTTGCAGCAAACCTGTCGCTTTGATCCTTCTACTGGAGGTACTAAATTTTTACGTTTTAAAGAATTTTCTGACGATTATCGCTATTTCCCTGAGCCGGATTTGCCTCCTTTAATTCTAAGTGATGAGTTAATCAATAAAATCAAAGATGAATTAATTGAATTACCTGATGCAAAAAAATCTCGATTTGTTAATGATCTCGGTTTGACTCCTTACGACGCTTCTGTTATTTGTGAAAATAAAGAAGTTGCTGATTTTTTTGAAAAAGTTGCATGCGGCAGAGATGCTAAAAAAGTAGCAAACTGGCTTATGGGGGATTTCTTTGCAATGCTTAAAAAGAGAAATCTTGATATTTCTCAATCTCCAGTTTCTCCTGAAAACCTTGGAAAATTAGTTGATCTTATTTCTCATGAGGTTATTTCCGGAAAAATTGCAAAAGATGTTTTTGAAATTATGGCTGAAACTTCAGAAAATCCTGAAAAAATTGTTGAAGAAAAAGGCTTAAAACAAGTCACGGATACATCTGCTATTGAGGCTATTATTGATGCTGTTATTGCTTCAAATCCTGACAATGTGGCTAGTTATAGGGCTGGTAAGGTTAATCTTTTAGGTTGGTTCGTTGGACAGGTCATTAAACAATCTCAAGGGAAAGCTAATCCAGCCTTAGTTAATAAGCTCTTAAAAGAAAAGTTGTAACTTTTCATCGCTAACTTAAAGCTTTAGTTATGTTATAAAGCTGTCTAGTCTATAGACAGCTTTATAAACATAGACATTAGTTTTATATATCTTTATTTTGCTAATATTGCCTTTATATTGTTTATGATTTTAGAGAGGAGATTAAAATGAGTAAAGTTAATATTGCAAATTTTGTTGTTTATGATTTAGCCAGTCAATTTAATTTTGTTGAAAATCACGAATTAGATAGTGAAATTGTTGGACTTGTTGCCGATCAGTGGAATAAAAAACACTTTGTTTCTGGTGACAAAAATCTTAAATTTAACCATAATAAGAATATTCATCAAAAATTTATAATTTAGAATCGATTTTTTATTGCTCTTCTACTGTCAATATAGCTTTTTTGAGAGCTTTAAATTGCTTTTTTTATTCCTACTTATTCTATGTTCGGATTATTTTTTATGTGAGGTATGAAATGAAAAAAGCTCAAATAGATAAATTAAAAGAAAATATGGTGTTTGTTGGAACTATTTATGATAGTTTTGAAGCGCTTGAAGAAACTCTAGGAAAATTAAAACTTGAACGCCCCTTGTTTATAACTCATGTTGCCAAAATAGCTTTCGCTGAGGAGGTCTTTAAACGAGTTGAAGGCGCACCTAAATTGTGTCGTTTTACTCATCATCCTAATTCTAATGTTACTACAATATCTCCGCGTTTTTATAATTAATCTTTTATATGAAAAAAGCTCCTTGATTATCCAAGGAGCTTTAACTTCTCTACTTTTAACCTATCGTTCCAAAGTAGTTATCTTCTTCTTGATGATGTACGGCTCGCAAATCAAATATATTTAATATTGCGGCTGATACATAAATTGAAGAATATGTTCCGATGATTAAGCCGGATAATATAGTGAAAGAGAAACTTTCCAGGGCATCTCCTCCCCATAGATATAAAGGAATAACTGCAATCAATGTTGTTACACCTGTTAATATCGTACGAGAAAAGATGTCGTTAATGCTTTTGTTGATTAACTCCTCTTGAGGCATTTTACGATATTTTTTTAAATTTTCTCGAATTCTATCATATGTTACCACTTTATCATTTACAGAATAACCGACTAAAGTCAGAATCGCTGCAATTGTTGTTAAGCTGAAATCAAATCTGAAAAATGAAAGCAACCCAACAACTATTATTGTATCATGAAACAGTCCTAATAATGCACCTATTGCAAATTGCCATTCAAATCTAACCCAGATGTAAATGGCTATTGCTAATATAGCCAATATAGATGCTACCATACCTGCTGTTTTAAGTTCATCTCCAACTTGCGGTCCAACGGTTTCAACGCGACGATATTCATAATTATTGCCTAAAATTTCTCTAATTTCTGCAACAGCTTTGCGTTGAGCTACTTCATCTGCATTATCTGCTTGAGCTCTAATCATCAGCTCTTTTCCCTCGGTTCCTATAGTTTGAAGATTTAATTCATCTAACTTTACAACACTTAATTTAGAACGAATTTCTTCTATATTTATAGGTTGCTCTGATTTTATTTCCATCAAAACACCTCCTGAGAAGTCTATACCGAAGTTAAAACTTTTCAGATAAATACTTGCTATTGATAATATCACCAGTATGGACGATAGTATATATGTAAAATACCGCGCTTTCATAAAGTTGATATTTGTATCTTTTGTTATCCATTTTAACATTGTCATTTTTCTATTCCTTTTTTCTTAAATCGGTAAAGCTTTTGGTTTGTAACGATTGAACCATGCTGCAATTATCAATCTGGTTACGGTTACAGATGTAAACATTGATGTTGCTATACCTATTGACAAAGTTACGGCAAATCCTCTTACAGGACCACTTCCAAAGTAGAACAGAACGGCTGCCGCTATTAACGTCGTTAAATTGGAATCTATAATTGTCCCCCATGCTATTGAGAAGCCACTTTCAATAGCATCTTTGATAGAACGCCCCATTTTAACTTCTTCACGCATACGTTCAAAAATCAACACATTGGCATCTACGGCCATACCAATTGTTAAGATAATTCCGGCTATACCTGGTAATGTTAAGGTTGCGCCTATTAAACTTAATGCGCCCAACATCAAGAACAGGTTTAAAAATACGGTAATTGTAGTAAATACACCAAATAGACCATAGGCCAATACTAAGAAAACAACAACACCAATGAAACCTATTACAGATGCAAATACACCAGCTTCAATAGAATCAGCACCAAGACCGGCTCCCACTGTTCTTTCTTCCAAAATATTCAATGGTGCAGGCAAAGCACCAGAACGAAGCAATAATGCTAATTCTTGAGCGCTCTCAGAAGTGTAGTTTCCGGTAATCACACCTGAACCTCCTGTAATAGCTGATTGGATAGTCGGAGCTGAAATAACTTCATCATCCAGTACGATAGCCAACTGTTCGCCTATGTTATTTTTGGTTACTTCACCAAACTTTTTAGCTCCTAAATTGTTAAATTTAAAGCTAACTGCCGGAGCACCTTCTTGAAAAGAAACGCCGGCATCTGTTAATGTTTCACCACCTACAGCAGGTTTTCTAACAATTACATATTGTTCGCCTTCAATACCTCTAATAATGCGTGATGAACTTTTCAATTTACCACGTTTTGCTTCAGCAACTGAAGTCGAACTATCAACTAAGTGAAAGGTCATCTTTGCTGTTTTACCTAGCAAAACTTTAACTTCTTCTGGATTTTGAACACCCGGTAATTGAACCAAAATTCGTCCTTCGCCTTGACTCTGGATTATAGGCTCATTTGTTCCATATTCATCAATACGTTTACGAACAATTTCTATTGATTGATCAATCAACTTTCTTTTGATTTCATTTAAGGCTTGTTCGTCATAAGTTACAACTAATACATCATTGCCATTATCTGTTACTTTCAAGCCATCATCCATTTTACGCAATGGAACCATTGCTTTTGCTCTGGAATTTGTGCTCTCAATCTTCACTTTCAGACCATTTTCATCTGAATTTATACTTTGATAACGTATTCTTGCTTCTTTTAGAGCTGAACGAGCAGAATCTTCTAATGTCTGCATTCTGTCTTTTAAGGCTGTCGTCATATCTACTTCAAGTAATAAACTCGAACCGCCTTGTAAATCTAACCCCAAATTTACAGGTTGCCACCATGATGGCAAAGTTGTTTTTGGATCTTTAACGAAGTTTGGTACAGCAAAAAATATGCCTAACAAACATATCGCCAAAATCATAACTATTCTTTGTAACGATAATTTATACATTATTGTTCTCTCTTTTCTACTGTTTATTCATTAGCTTATTGTTTTGAAACAACTTCTCTAACACTTGAGCGAGATATTTTTATCTCTACACCGTTAGCGATTTCTACAGTCAAAACACTTTCTTCCGCTTTAACTACTTTTGCATAAATACCACCGCCTGTAATAATCTCATCTTTAGGCTTAATAGCATTTAGCATATCTTCATGTTCTTTCATTTTTTTCTGTTGCGGACGAATTAGCAAAAAATAGAATATTGCAAAAACAATAACTAATTGCACAATAAAACCTACCATTGGATTTGGCTCTACTGTTGCAGCAGCACCCGTCGCAGCAATAGCTTCTGATATAAACATTGTTTTCTCCATTTAAAATTTAATCTTTTCGCAAAGAGTTTACGCAAAAAAAATACTTGATACAACTCAAATTACTGAGATTTACAACGAAATTTTCATTTTAGGAGATTATTAGACTTCTATTATATTTCAACACCATTTTTTATGGCAGATAGGAACGCGGATTTACAGCCTTTTTACCAGCTCTGACTTCAAAATGTAATTGGGGAAAATTAACACTCCCTGTACTACCCACTGTTGCTATTTTTTCGCCCCGTAATACTTTCTGTCCTTTTTTTACATATAAATGCTGATTATGTGCATAGGCTGTGATGTAGCCATCACTGTGTTTGATTAAGATTAAATTACCAAAGCCTTTTAATTCATTTCCAGCATAGGCAACAACTCCTTTATCTGCCGCTTTTACATTTGTTCCCATAGCTGCTTTTATATTGATGCCATCATTTTTTCGTCCTTTACCCACGATACCAAAGTTTGATACAACAGTCCCTTGTACTGGCCAGATAAATTTAGTCTTCCGATATGTTGAAACATTCTTGCGAGGCGCTTTCTTACTTATGCTTTTTGACGCGGTTGTTGTTTTTTTTGTGCTTACTTTGCTCTTGCTGCTTTGAGTAGACGTTGTTGTTGCTTTTTTTGTTGTACTTCCTTTGGTATATGAATAGCTGGACGACCCTCCGGAACTTGCTTTTGATGCTACTTGGTATTGAGTGCTACTGTTATTACTTCCTGCTAAAGTTTCAGGGAGCATAAGAGTTTGTCCTACACTGATTGTATACGGTTCTTCTAAATCGTTTAAACGGCTTAATGACGTTATATCTACATTATATTTTTTGGATATACTGTATAATGTTTCTCCCTTTGACACTATGTGCTTCTGACGTTTCGGCAACTTCAAACTTTGTCCGATATTGAGTGCATACGGTGCTGATAAATGATTTTCTTCAATCAAGCCTCTTAATGGTACTTGATATTTACGCGACAAACTATATAGAGTATCTCCTTTTTGAACAATAACATTGCCAGGAGTGTAATTATAGCCGTAACTATTAAACAAAGGAATACCACCGCTTCTGGCATAACAACCAAATAGCAGAGGCACGAAAAGTAATGTAATTAAAGCCCTTCTCATTGTTTTCCTTTGTTTATTATTGTCTTTTATATAAAAAAAACTAAATATTCGTTAAACTCCGGCAGAATCTTCCCTTGATTTTTGTTATGCTTTATTTTATACAGAGATAAATTATCTTTTTAAGGAAAAGTTATGAGCAATATTCCTAATATTGTCGATGAGAGCGGTGATAAATATAAATTCGGTTTTGTTACCGATATAGCTGCAGATGTTGCACCTAGAGGGCTTAATGACGATATTATAAAATTAATTTCGCAAAAAAAAGGCGAACCTGATTGGCTTCTTCAATCTCGTCTTAAAGCTTATCATCATTGGCTTACTTTATCCGAGCCAACGTGGGCTAAATTGTCTTACGATAAAATTGATTATCAAGATTTATATTACTATTCCGCGCCTAAGCAAACCGTACAACCTAAAAGTCTTGATGAGGTTGATCCAAAGATTTTGGAAACATACAATAAATTAGGAATTCCGCTAAAAGAACAAGAAGTTTTGGCCGGTGTTGTGGCTGTTGATGCGGTTTTTGATAGTGTTTCCGTTGCGACAACCTATAAAGCTCAGCTTAAAAAACAAGGAATTATTTTTTGCTCTATTTCCGAAGCGGTCAAAGAATATCCTGATTTAGTTCAAAAATATCTGGGATCTGTTGTCCCTTATACGGATAACTTTTTTGCGGCTCTTAATTCCGCTGTGTTTACCGATGGTTCTTTTGTGTATATCCCTAAAGGTGTAAAGTGTCCGATGGAATTATCAACTTATTTCCGAATTAACGCTAAAAATACCGGACAATTTGAACGTACGCTCATTATAGCCGATGAAGGCAGTTATGTTTCTTATTTGGAAGGCTGTACGGCCCCGCAACGTGATGAAAATCAATTACATGCAGCTATTGTTGAAATTTTTGTTCATAAAAATGCAGAAGTTAAGTATTCCACAGTTCAAAACTGGTATCCGGGTGATAAAGACGGTAAAGGCGGTGTTTACAACTTTGTTACGAAAAGAGCGCTTTGTGACGGAGAAAACGCTAAAGTATCTTGGACACAAGTTGAAACGGGTTCGGCTATTACTTGGAAATATCCTTCTTGTGTCTTAAAAGGTGATAACTCTAAAGGGGAATTTTATTCTGTTGCTATTACCAATAATAAACAACAGGCAGATACCGGCACCAAGATGATTCACCTTGGCAAAAATACAACTTCTAAAATTATTTCTAAAGGTATTTCTGCCGGATTTTCAAATCAAACATACAGAGGGCTTGTTAAAGTTGGTAAAAAAGCAGACAACGCACGAAATTATTCACAATGCGATAGCTTGCTTATTGGGCAAACTTGTGGTTCTCATACTGTTCCGTATATTGAAAACAGTAATAAAACAGCCATTTTGGAACATGAAGCGACAACTTCTAAAATAAGCGACGAGCAACTTTTTTATTGCAAGCAACGCGGACTTTCCGAAGAAGATGCTGTTAGTTTGATTGTTAATGGTTTTTGTAAAGAAGTTATGCAAAAGCTTCCAATGGAATTTGCTGTTGAAGCTGCTAAATTAATTGATATCTCTCTGGAAGGAAGTGTTGGTTAATTTCTTTGTGTATATTGATTTTTCTCTCTTTAACTTTCTTATAAATACGCTATCCTGATATCGTTATTAGAGAAAACGAAAAAAGCTCCTTTGCTTAAGGAGCTTTTTTATGCAATTACTTTGCGCTATCAATAACCTTTATCGCATCTTCTAAGGTTATATCTTGTCCTCGTAAATTATTGGGAATCCGATAGTTGTTTTTACCGCATTTTATGTATAATCCATAACGTCCTGTTGCCAATAATATATCTGCTTTGTGTTTTGGATGTTGTCCCAATACTTTGGCTTCAGGCTTTTCTGCTACATTTTTAAGCAATTCTTCCGCACGTTCTTTTGTAATATTAAAAATATTATCATTACCGGTCAGAGATTTGGATTTCAATCCTTGCTTAATATATTGACCAAATTTACCGATATTGGCACTTATTCCATCCCCTAAATCTCTTGGTAAACTAGCCAATATATCAGCTTGCTCAAAAGTGACTTCTTCCGGATTTAAGAACTTTGGCAAAGCTATTCTTTTAGGCTTTTCTGTTGTTGCCGTTGCATCTTCACCAAGTTGAACATAGTAGCCATAAGGACCTTTTTTCAGATATACGTTTAATCCACCATGCTCACCCAGTAGTTTATCTTCCGGATTGGGCTGTTTTTCTGTACTTTGTTCTTCTTCCTCTTTTACATCCGTTAATGGCATGGTATATTTGCATTCCGGATAATTAGAACAACCTAAAAACGCACCGAACTTACCTAACTTAATGCTTAAATGCCCTTTATGGCATTCCGGGCATAAACGAGGATCTGATCCATCTTCTTTTGCCGGAAACAAGTGATATGCCAACACTTCATCAATCTTATCTATTACTTCACTTACTTGAAGTGGTTGTACGGCTTGAATGTTTTTATAGAACTTCGTCCAGAAACCTGTAAGAAGCTTTTTCCATTCCATTGAACCAGCGGATATATCATCAAGATATTCTTCCATTTGTGCCGTAAAATCGTACTCTACATATTTCTTGAAGAAGTTTTCTAAGAAAATTGTTACAATACGACCTCTATCTTCAGGAATAAATCTCAGCTTTTCGACCTTTACATATTTACGTTCTTGCAAAACTGCAATAATCGATGCGTATGTTGAAGGACGACCAATTCCCAATTCTTCCAGCTTTTTAACAAGACTAGCCTCAGTAAAGCGTGGTGGCGGGGTGGTATAGTGTTGTTCAGGTTTGATGGCTTTTTTATCAACAGCTTCATCTACTTCTACATTTGGAAGAAGTCTGTTTTCATCATCATCATTTTCATCATCTTTACTTTCTTGATAGAGTTTCAAGAATCCGTCAAATGCGATGACTTGGCCATTTGCTCGCAATAAAATTTTACCATCTACTGATAGTGTATCTATCACAACCTTATCTAAAATTGCAGGTTCCATCTGGCAGGCGATGGTTCTTTTCCAAATCAATTCATATAATTTATATGCATCCGAATCCAACTTCCCTTCCATTTTCTTCGGTGTATTCATTACATCTGCCGGACGAATTGCCTCGTGTGCTTCTTGTGCATTTTTAGATTTCGTTTTATATTCTTTAGCTTCTTTAGGAAGATACTTCTCTCCAAAATATTTCAAAATTGCTTCACGACATGCACTGATTGCTTCTACTGATAAGTTTACAGCGTCCGTTCTCATGTAGGTTATATAACCGGATTCATATAAATTTTGCGCTATCTGCATTGTTTTTTTAGCTGAGAATCGTAATTTTCTTGCAGCCTCTTGTTGCAGTGTAGATGTGGTAAAAGGTGGGGCTGGATAACGATTTGCTTTTTTACGTTCAATCTTTGAAATCTTAAAATTTTGAGCTTCTATTTTAGCTTTTGCTTCCTCTGCTTTTTCTTTTGTGTTAATGTCAAATTTTTCCAGCTTCTTTCCATCCAAATTTATTAAATGCGATGGAATTATAGCTTTGTCGGCTGTTTCCAAATCTACATCAACAGTCCAATATTCTTCGGGTTTGAATTTTTCAATTTCCATCTCTCGCTCGCAGATTAAGCGAAGTGCAACCGATTGAACTCGTCCGGCTGACTTTGACCCTGGAAGTTTTCGCCATAATACAGGAGAAAGCGTAAAGCCCACCAAATAATCCAAAGCTCGACGCGCCATATATGCAGAAACTAAATTTTCATCAATCTGTCGTGGATTTTGAATAGCCTCTGTTACAGCATGTTTGGTAATTTCATGAAAAACAACTCGTTCAATTTTCTTGTCTTTCAACTTTTTCTTTGCACTCAATTCTTCTAAGATATGCCATGCGATGGCCTCTCCTTCTCTATCCGGGTCGGATGCGAGGACTAACGTATCACAATCTTTTAATGCCGTAATGATGTCATTTAAACGTTTTTTTCCACCGGGACTTAATTCCCATACCATGCTAAAATCTTTGTCCGGATCAACAGAACCATCTTTACTCGGCAAATCTCGAATATGACCATAACTGGCCAAGACTTTATAATCTTTACCTAAATATTTATTGATTGTTTTGGCTTTTGCCGGTGATTCTACTACGACTAATTTCATCTAAAAATTCCCTCAAATTTTAGCTACTTTATTCCCCGGAAGACGTATTATTTTATTGTCTAACTCCAACTCTACAATTGTCATTAAAACTTCTTCTGTCGGCAGTTGCATTGCTCGAATAAGCTCGTCTATATCCTCCCCGCTCGCAGAAATCAGAGATAATAACTTTGAATATTTATCTTCTTTTTCTGTTTCTTCTTTTTGTTCTGGAATATCGGAATTATTTTCTTGCTTGTCAAGCGAATATTCAAATAAATCTGATATTTCCTCTTTTCCTTTGGCTTTTGGTGTAAATTGTATTGCTGAGAAATTAAAGCTTTCTAATATATCTTCCGGCGTATCTACCAGTTGCGCTCCTTCTTTGAGCAGTTTATTACATCCTGCTGAACGAGTATCATACGGTGCACCAGGAACCGCATATACATCTCGTCCTTGTTCCAGTGCCTGGTGTGCTGTAATTAGTGAACCTGATTGTAATCCTGCTTCTATAACTAAAACACCCTTACTCAATCCGGAAACAATTCTGTTTCTCCGCGGAAAATTGGAGGCTTGAGGACGAGTATGAAAAGCATATTCCGTTAGTATTAGACCATCTTTTTTGATGATTTCTTTGTATAAATCCTCATTTTCTTGCGGATAAACAATATCAATTCCCGTCCCCATGACAGCAACGGTATTACCTCCGTGTCCTAAAGCTCCTTTGTGTGCCGCTTTATCGATACCACGAGCCATTCCTGAAACTATTGTAATATTATTATCTGTAATATTGGATGCCAAATTTTCAGCCATTTTCATTGCACTTAAAGAAGCGTTTCTTGAACCAACTATCGCTAGCACATTGTCATTTTTTAACAGTTCAATGTTACCTTTCGCATACAGAATCGGCGGAAAATCTTCTATTTGCTTTAAATTATATGGATAATTTTGATCTTCATATGATATTATTTGAACGCCTTTTATTTCAGCAGTCATTATCTCTTCTTCCGCTTTTTTACGAGAAAAGAGTACCTTCTTTTGGGATATTTCTTTTAAAACTTCATCAATATTACCATATCTTGTCATCAATCTTTTGAAACCAATAGGACCGATACCATTGGTGTTTATAAGTTGGATATATGATATAAGTTTTTCTCTAACCAATGTCTTTACTTCTATTCTTTTGATTTTTTAAGTTTAATTTTACTTTCTTCTCCATTTAACAATCTTTTGATATTTGCATGATGTCTTACAATAACCAAAAGAACAATCAATGTATATGCAACTGTATATTCCATTGTTGGTGCCAAGAAATATGATGCTACCGGTACAAATACTGCAGCGGTCAAAGCCGACAGAGATGAATATTTAAAAGTAAAAGCCATAATCAACCATATTGCTAATGCAATTAAAGCCGCCGGCCAGCATGTCACTAATATAAAGCCAAATGTCGAGGCCACACCTTTACCGCCTTTAAATTTTAACCATATTGGAAAGTTATGTCCTAATACGCCAAATGCACCTGCTATCAACATCGCTGCAATACCAACAGCATCATCTCCAACCAATTGCTTAGCTACGACAGCAGCAATACCAGCCTTAAACGCATCGCACAAAACAGTCAATAGAGCTAGCATTTTATTTCCAGTTCTTAACACATTTGTTGCACCGATATTACCTGACCCAATTTTTCTTATATCTCCATATCCTGCCATTTTTGTCAGTATTAAACCAAAAGGTATTGAGCCAATTAAATAACCCAATAGCGCACTTAAGCTATATATCATCTCTGCAGACATTTTTATCTCCCAAAATATTTTTTGCTTATGTTAGTGAAATGTGTTAAAAATTCAACTTATTTTAATACAACATGTGTATTTTATCTTTCTGTATATTAGGCCAAAAAAAATAATGACAACACAATTTAATTGTTTATTATAAAATAAAATATCGAGATAGGGGAGCAAATGAAAAAAAACTTTAACAGAATCCTTTTGAAACTTTCAGGTGAAGGTTTGATGGGCAAACAAGCTTTTGGTATTGATGAAAATGTTCTCAATATGGTCACTGAAAGTATTAAACTAGTTCGAAAAGAAAATATTGAGATTTGTATTGTTATTGGCGGAGGAAATTTTTATCGTGGGGTTAACAATACAAATGAAAGCGTTACTCGCCCTATCGCAGACCAAGCAGGAATGATTGCTACTGTAATTAACGCTCTATTCCTAAAAAGTATTTTGGATAGCAAAGGTATAAAATCAGAAATATTATCTGGTTTAAGTATTCCTCAAGTGGCAGAAACCTACTCTTATCGTTCAGCTCAATATTTATTAAAACAAGGTACTGTTGTTATTTTTGCTGGCGGAACCGGTAACCCTTATTTTACAACCGATACTGGGGCCACACTTCGAGCCTTGGAAACAGAGTGCGACGCATTATTTAAAGCTACTCAAGTTGATGGCGTTTATGACAGCGACCCTAAAAAGAATCCCAATGCTGTTCGCTATAAAACCGTTTCCTATGACGATGTCATCACAAAAGAATTAAAGGTTATGGATATGACTGCCATATCTATGGCTCGCGAAAATAAACTTCCTATTGTTGTATTTAAACAGGTTGACAAAGACTCCCTGATTAATGCAATAAAAGGTAAAGGTAATTTCACAATTATAAAATAAAAGGAAAAGAGAGGCATATATGACCGATTTTAACGATATAAAGAAAGACACCGCAGAGCGTATGGAAAAAACTTTAGACACTTTACGCGGAGATTTTGGAGGATTACGCGCAGGACGTGCGCACGCCAGCTTACTCGATAATATTATGGTTGAAGCTTACGGGAATTTATCACCTATTGCTCAAGTTGGCACAATTAGCGTTCCTGATGCGAGAACCCTCTCCATTAGTGTTTGGGATAAAGGGTTAGCGAAATCTGTTGAAAAAGCTTTAAGAGAATCCGATTTAGGACTCAACCCTGTATCAGATGGACAACTCATTCGTATCCCAATTCCGCCGCTTTCCGAAGAAAGAAGAAAGGAACTTGTTAAAGTGGCAGGAAAATATGCCGAACAAACCAAAATAGCTATTCGCAACATTCGTCGTGATGCTTTGGATGATATAAAAAAATTAAAAAAAGATAACCTTATTTCTGAAGATGATGAAAAGAAATATGGTAATGAAATCCAAAAAATGACCGATGACTCCATCAAAAAAATTGACGATATGTTTGATCAAAAAGAAAAAGATATTTTACAAGTATAAGAGCTATGGAAACGACGAATATTTGTAATCATATCGCCATTATTATGGATGGTAATGGACGTTGGGCTAAAAAAAGAGGAATGCCCAGAACTTTTGGGCATAAAAAAGGCGCAGAAAATGTTGTTAAGATTACTCGCTCAATGAAAGAATCCGGAGTTAAATATTTAACTCTTTATGCTTTTTCGACCGAAAATTGGCAACGCTCCAAAGATGAAGTTGATGCCCTGATGCAGCTTCTTAACGAGTATCTGGATAAAGAACTAAAGGAGATTATGGAAAATAATGTCCGCATTGTTTTTATCGGTGAAAGATATATGCTTTCAGATGCTATTCAACAGAAAATGCACTATTTGGAAAAAGAATCTGCGAAAAATTCTGATTTGACTCTCTGCATCGCTCTATCCTATGGCTCTCGGCAAGAGATCCTATCGGCTGTAAAAAATATTGCTCAAAAAGTTAAAAATAATCAAATCAATATTGATGATATTGATCAAGAGATTTTTGCTAATGAGCTTTACACAAAAGGAATTCCTGATCCGGATATTCTCATCAGAACTAGTGGAGAACAAAGAATTAGCAACTACTTATTATGGCAAATCGCTTACACTGAGTTATTTTTTACCGACACTTTGTGGCCGGATTTTAGTAAAGATGAATTGTTAGAAATTATTAAAAAATTTACTTCTAGGGAGAGAAGGTATGGAAAAAACTAAACTAACATCACTACAAAAAAGGATATTAACATCTCTTGTTATGATTCCTATTGTTATCGGAGCTTTGCATTCCGGACACCCTTATGTTGATATATTAATCTTTTTAGTCGGCTCTTTATTATCTTGGGAGTGGAGCACAATGATCCCAAACAAAAAGAGTAGTGTTTATGTTGCTAGTTATATCTTTGCTTTAGGGTGCTCTTTGTTTGTATTTAACCGTTGGGTGCTTTTTTCTGCAATTATTTTAACTTCTCTTTTTGTATATTTCAAAGCAGCTGATGAAAAGCATAGACGCTTACTTACTCTAGGTGTTCCTTATATTTCTATTGGCGTTGGAGCTCTTTATTGGATTTATTATCTTTTTGATGCTTTTGGTAGCATTCCGAACGAAAAAGGCAGTTTTGTCATGACTTTGTGGTTCATCTTAATGGTTTGGAGCGTTGATATTGGGGGCTACATTGTTGGCTCATCATTAAAGGGGCCCAAATTAGCTCCCAAAATTAGCCCAAATAAAACTTGGTCAGGCCTTATTGGTGGGGTTATTTTAGCTATTGCCGTCAGCTTTATCTATATGTTTTGCATCAAAAATATCTTTGATTTACCCATGCCTTTAGCTGAGCAGCTTAAATTTGCTCAATTAGCAGCCTTTATTGCTGTTATTGCCCAGATTGGCGACCTCATTGAATCTTCAATCAAAAGATATCTCGGTATTAAAGACAGTAGTAATTTAATTCCGGGACACGGTGGTATTTTTGATAGAATTGATGGACTTATCTTTGCAGCGCCTGTTGTTTACTGCTTGTTTACATTAATTGCTTTTAGTTATTAAGGATAAAAAAAATTATGGAGTGGTTGTTAAATATTATTCATTACGTCGTTCCTTTTTTAATTCTACTCGGCGTATTGGTTTTTGTGCATGAATTCGGGCATTTTATTGTTGCCAGATGGGCAGGTGTAAGTGTTAGTGCTTTTTCTATCGGTTTTGGAAAAGAATTATGGAGCAAAACAGATAAAAAAGGGACTGTTTGGAAAATTTCCGCCGTGCCTTTAGGGGGGTATTGTCAATTTCTAGGTGATGCCGATGAATCTTCGTCCACATCTGAAGTCGATTTAAGCAAATATTCTGATGAAGAGCAAAAACATTTATTTGCAACTCAATCTCCTTATAAAAAGTTAGCTATAGCTATTGCAGGGCCTTTATTTAATTATCTTTTTGCTTTTATCACCTTTTTTGGTTTGTTTTATTTTGTCGGAAGCTATGATATTCCTCCTGTTATTTCAGATGTTATTAAAGATAGTCCGGCACAAACCGCAGGTATTCTTAAGAATGATAAAATTATAGAAATTAATGGTAAAAAAATTAATGATTGGTCTGATATCAATAAAGAAGTCAGTATTGCCATTGATAGTGTTGTCTTAAAAATTGAAAGAAACAATGAAGTTATTACCGTTAATGTTCCTTTAGTTGAAATGGAATATGCTTTTGACGAAACAGAAAAACCAATTAAAAGAAGAATGATTGGTATTAAAGGGGAAACAAAGCAATTTAAAGTTGTTAAAGATAATTTTCAATTTATCCCCTCCATTAAAAAATCTGCAGAAGAAGTCTACAACATTACAGATATGACTTTGCGAGGGGTCGGACAGATGATTATGGGTAAACGATCCGGTGAAGATGTTGGTGGAATTATTCGTATTGCCGAAATGTCCGGTGATATTTCTAAAACTAGAGGCCTTTTAGATTTCTTATATTTTATGGCGTTGTTGTCTATTAACTTGGGACTTATCAACTTATTCCCAATCCCTGTATTAGATGGTGGACATGTTGTAATTTATTTGTTAGAAATAGTTTCAAGACGCGAAATTAATACTAAACTAAGAGATGGTTTATTTAAAATCGGTCTGGGATTTATTTTGTTTTTGATGGTGTTTGCGACTTGGAATGATATAAGACACCTCTTAACACGTTGGTTTGATTAATTTGAAGGATGATAAGATGAAGTTTAAATTAGCAGGAATTTCATTATTGACATTAGCCATTTGTTCTAATGCCATGGCCCAGAGTGTTATTAAAAATATTAATATTAACGGACTACAACGTGTTGAGCGAGAAACGGCTCTGTCTTATGCAGGAATCGACACTAACAAACAAATTTCTTCTGAAGAACTCAATCAGGCCTTAAAACGTCTTTATGATACTGGTTTATTTAGTGATATTAACTTTGATACGAAAGGAAATACTTTAGTTATTAATGTTGTTGAAAATCCAGTTATTGGAATCATGGCTTTTGATGGCAATGATAAAATTGATGATAAAATTTTAGAATCAGAAGTTCAATCTGCTCCGCGTTCCGTTTTCAGCAAAACAAAAGTTCAACAGGACGTTCAACGTATTCTTGAAGTATATAAGAGAGCTGGTCGCTATGGTGTTTCTGTGGAACCTAAAATTATTAAAAAATCAGAGAATCGTGTTGATTTGATTTTTGAAATTGAAGAAGGTCCTGAAGCAAAAATTGACACCATTAACTTTATCGGAAATAAACATTACACTGGTGAAGATTTGCAAAATGAAATCATGAGCAAAGAAAGCCGTTGGTATAGACTATTTTCCAGCGCAGAAAATTTTGACCGCGAGAAAATGAATTATGACCAAGAGTTGTTAAGACGTTTTTATAATCGTCATGGTTATGCGGATTTTGCTGTTGTTTCTGCTATTGCAGAATTATCTCGCGATAAAACTTCTTTCATTTTAACCTTTACTATTGATGAAGGAAAGCGTTATAAAGTTAATGATATTCAAATTAAGTCTTCCGTACCAGATATTGATGCAAATATGTGGTATAAATATGTTACTTTTAAAACCGACGCTTGGTACAATTCTGATGAAATCGAAAAGACTGTCAATGCTTTAACAGAAGAACTTTCTCGTAAAGGTTTTGTATTTGTTGAAGTTGTTCCAAATATTTTTAAAGACCGTGAAACCGGAAAATTAAGTGTTGTTTTTGATATTAAAGAAAACGCAAAAGTTTTTGTTAATAGAATTAATATCACAGGAAATACCAGAACTCTTGATGAAGTTATCAGACGCGAATTCCGTATTTCTGAAGGAAACGTATTTAATGTTGCAAAAATCAGAGAATCCAGAAGAAATGTTGAGCGATTGAACTACTTTAGCAAAGTTGATATTGATTCACAACGTGTTGATTACGATAAAGCTGATATCAACGTTAATGTTGAAGAAAAGTCTACAGGTTACTTTAACGTTGGTGTTGGTTACTCTACTGTAAACGGAGCCTTAATTCGTGCAGGTATTACAGAAAACAACTTCCTCGGAAAAGGGCAACAAATTAGCTTAAATGCTGGTGTTTCTCAGCGTTCTACCGACTACAGTTTCAGCTTTACTGAGCCATACTTTATGGATAGACGCTTAAGCGCAGGTACAGATTTATTCTACCAGACAGAAGATTATCAAGACGAAAGTAACTATGATATGGATACAATGGGTGGTAGAATTAGATTTGGCTGGAACTATACAGATGATTTAAGCCAATATGTTCGCTACACATTGAAACAAGATAAGATTAAAAATGTTAGCAGCGCTTCTAAATACATTCAAGAAGAAGAGGGTGATGCTATAGACTCTGTTATCGGTCAGACCATTGTGTATGATAAGAGAGATAATATACTTAAACCACGTGAAGGTTACTACTTATCATTTGGTAACGATATATCTGGTTTAGGTGGTGATGACAAGTATTTAAAATTTGATGCGAAAGCATATAAATTCTATACGCTTAATGACTACTACACATTTAAGTTCTTTATCAACGGTGGTTATATTGCTGGTTATGGCGGAGAAGATGTTCGTCTTGCTCAAAGATATTTCTTAGGTGGCAACACAATGCGCGGATTTGAAACCGGCGGTATTAGTGCTCGTGATAAGGATACAAAAGATGCTTTAGGTGGTAACTGGATGTTATACGGTGGTGCTGAGTTAGCTTTCCCGATGGGATTGGATGAACTCGGTATTCGCGGTCGTACATTTATCGATATCGGTACAACAGGTAAGCCGGATAATATTGATACAAGTGATGTTGATTACTCTTCAAGTCCTCGTGTTGCCATCGGTTTTGGTTTCGAATGGACTTCGCCTATGGGTAAAATTGATATCGACTTCGGTTTCCCGATTGTTAAACAAGACTACGATGAAACAGAAGTATTCCGTTTGAACTTTGGTACAAGTTTATAAGCGAAAGGGATATTCAATATGGTTGATACTGTATTTTATAAACACAACGGCGCAAAGACTATTAAAGAAATTGCAGCTATTGCAGATGCCGTTTTGGTTACTGAAGGCAAAGAAAAAGAGCAGATAGAAAATATCTGCTCTATCGAATCTGCCGGAAGTCAAGATTTATGCTTCTTTTATGATAAAAAAAATAAAGATAAAGCGGCTTTGATAAAAGCAAAAGCTTGCATCACAACTGAGGAATTAGTTCGTTTTATTCCAGAAAGTGTAATTGTTTTAACGTGCTCTAATCCCAAACTTTCTTTTATCAATTTGGTTAGTAGTTTCTATTCTGAAAATAAGCCTGTTCAGCAAATTTCGCCTAGCGCTATTATTGCTAAAAGTGCCAAAGTAGGGAAAAATTGCTCTATTGCAGCAGGCGTTGTTATTGAAGATGATGTTGTTATTGGTGATAATTGCATCATTGAACCAAACGCTGTTATTGGCAGAGGTTGCAAAATCGGAAACAACTGTCGAATCGGAAACAATGCAAGCATTGCTTATTGCTTAATGGGCAATGATTGCTACATCTATACCGGTGCGAGAATCGGACAAGATGGTTTTGGTTTCTCTGTTGTTAACGGACAACATAAACGTATTCCGCAAATTGGTCGTGTCATTATTGGTAACGATGTAGAAATTGGTGCTAATACTTGCGTTGACAGAGGTGCTTTGGACGATACAATTATCGGCGACGGCTGTCGTGTTGATAATTTGGTTCAAATTGCACATAATGATAAAATTGGTAAATGCTGTATTCTTGTTTCTCAAACAGGTATTGCCGGCAGCTGTACTTTCGGGGATTATGTTGTTTGTGGCGGACAGACCGGTTTTGCTGATCACTTAAATGTTGGTAGCGGAGCACAAGTCGGTGCTCAATCAGGTGTTATGCGTGATATTGAACCTGGTGCTATTGTTATGGGTACCCCAACTGTTCCATTTAAAGATTTTATGCGCCAAGTCGCATTTTTACAAAAAAATAGCAAAAAATAAATTAGGAGACTTGTTATGTCAGAAAATGTCAAAGTTTATCAAATTGAAGAAATTATGAAAATGCTGCCTCACCGTTATCCATTTTTGTTGGTTGACCGTTTGGAAGTTGAAGTTCCGGGCGAGAAAGGTGTGGGGATTAAAAATGTTACCATGAACGAAGAGTTTTTCCAAGGTCACTTCCCCGGCAATCCGGTTATGCCTGGTGTTCTTCAAATTGAGGCGATGGCTCAAACTGCAGGTGCTGTCGTTATTTCTCAAAATGAAAACTATGCTGAATCTAAGCGTAATGTTCTCTTTATGGCTATTGATGGCGTTAAATTCAGGAAACAAGTTAAACCTGGTGATCAGTTGAGAATGCATGTTGAAAAGATTAAAGCTCGTAGAAATATTTTTGTATTCAAAGGAACTTGCATGGTTGATGGTCAAGTTGCTTCTGAAGCTGAATTAACAGCGATGATTCTTGAATAATTTTATTATTCATTTGTTTTAAAGTTGAAAAAATTAGAGATAGGATTTATCTTATCTCTAATTTTTTGAGGTGTAAGATGTTCGATGCTCATATTGTTAGGAAAGATTTTCCTATTTTAAATCGTTTAATTGACGGTAAAAAAAATATCTATATGGACACTGCAGCTTCTGCGCAGAAACCGCTTGTTTTATTAAATAGGCTTGAAAAAGCTTATCTTGAAGAATATGCAAACGTGCATCGCGGTAGTTATTGGTTGTCAGAAGTAGCGACGGAAAATTATGAGAAAGCCAGACAGATTGCGGCTAAATTTGTAAATGCAGAATCTCCTGATTCTATTATTTTCACAAGAAGCGCAACAGAAGGAATAAATTTAGTTGCCGCTACATATGGTTTAGCTACTCTGCATGAAGGTGATGAAGTTTTACTTTCGCGCGCCGAACACCATGCAAATCTTGTTACATGGCAACAAACTGCTCTTAAAACAGGTGCTAAAATTGTTTATTTTGACTTAGATGATTGCGGAAATTTTGTTTGGGAAAATTTTGAAAAGGCTTTATCTTCTCAAACTAAGATTGTTGCTGTTACAGCAATGTCTAATGTTTTAGGCTCAATTTTTCCGGTAGAACGTATTTGCAAAGCGGCTCATAACATTGGCGCTAAAGTACTTATTGATGCTTGTCAGTTTGCTGTTCATAAAAAAATTGATGTTCAAAAATTTGATTGTGACTTTTTGGCTTTCTCTGGACACAAAGTATATGGACCTACTGGTATTGGAGTATTATATGGCAAATATGATTTGCTTAAAGAAATGCCTCCCTATCAATATGGAGGAGATATGATTGAGCAAGTTAGCTATGAAAAGACAACTTTTGCACTTCCTCCAGCCCGTTTTGAAGCAGGCACTCCTGCTATTGTTCAAGCTATCGGTCTTTCAGCTTCTCTGGAATATATGATGCAATTTAATTTTGATGATATTGAGCAATATGAAGCTGAGTTAATTGATTATACAACTAAGCGTTTATTGGATATTTCCGGATTAAAACTTTTCGGAACAGCAAAGGAAAAAGGCGGTGTATTTTCTTTTGCTATTGAGGGAATCCATCCACAGGATTTAGCTTTTATTTTAGCGAAAGAAGGAGTTGCTATTCGCACCGGACATTTCTGCGCTCAACCGCTTGTTAATGCTTTGGGGTATAATTCTTTAGCGCGTGCTTCTTTAGGTATTTATACAACAAAAGAGGATGTTGATGATTTTATTGTAGCTTTACAGAAAGCTAAGAACTTTTTTACGAACGAAATGTAATGACTGATACAGAAAATATTGAAATAGTTGATGAAAATGAAGCTCAGTTGCTTAGCGCAATGAGTGTTGATGATTTACCTGTCTATAAAGCATATGCCGGCGATAGTTTAGATGAAATAACAACAAAAGCTAAATTGTTTGATGTTGTTGAAGCCATTAAAACAGTTTGTGATCCTGAAATTCCTATCAACGTATATGATTTAGGTTTAATCTATAAAATCGATCAAAAGGATAATGGAGATTTGCATATTGATATGTCTTTAACAGCGCCAGGATGTCCGGTTGCTGGAGTATTACCTCAACAAGTTGCAGATGCCGCGGCAAGCGTTGAAGGCGTTGGGAAAGTTGAAGTTGAAGTTGTTTGGGAACCTGCATGGTCTTTGGAACGGTTAAGCGAAGAAGCTCGTATGATGTTAGAAATGATTTGAGGTCTATGATGAGTATTGAAAATTTAATTGATGACTTTTCTTTTTTAGATAATTGGGAAGATAAATACAAATATTTAATTGAACTTGGAAACCAATTACCTCATTTTGACGATACTCAAAAAATTGAACAATGGAAAATATCTGGGTGTCAATCTCAGGTTTGGATTATTCCTCATTTTTCTTCTTCAACTCTTTCTTTTCAAGGAGATAGTGATGCTATTATTGTTCGCGGAATTATCGCTGTTGTCCTTGAAATTTTTAATGATAAATCTGCACAAGAAATTTTAGATATTGATGTTGAAGAAATTTTTGATAAAATGGGGTTGCGGGAGCATATTACACCAAACAGACGTAGTGGGATGCTTTCTATGGTTGATAAAATTAAATTTTATGCCCGACAGTCTTTAGAGGAAAAGAATGAATATTCACGAGTATCAAGCTAAAAAGATTTTTAAACAGTTTGGAATTAACGTACCAAACGGACTTGTTGCTTATACACCTACAGAAGCTAAACTTGCTGCCGAAACTGTTTCTGAATTTGGACCTTGGGTTGTTAAAGCGCAAATTCAAGCAGGTTCTCGTGATGTCGGAAAATTTTCAGATAAAAGAGCCGGTCGCAAAGGTGGTATTCGCCTTTCTAAAACGCTTGAGGAAGTTTTTGATAATGCCGATGAAATGTTAGAAAACCTTTTAGTTACAAATCAAACGGGTGCAAAAGGAAGATTGGTTAGTCGGGTTTATATTGAAGAATATATTAAAACTATTCGAAAATTTTATTTAGGACTGGTTGTTGATTGGGTTTCTGCTTCTGTTTTTTTGTTAGTTGCTCCTGTTTCAGACAAAGATGATGATGATATTGTAAAACTTGCTATTGAATCCCCTGAAACAATCTTGAAAATCAATCTTGGTCTACAAAAAGAGATTAAGAATAAGCAACTTACTCAAATTGTTTCTTTTATGAATATGCAAATTGAGCTTTCTGAATTAAAAACATTCTTAAACAGAATGCTCAAACTATTTTACACATACGATGCAACATTGCTTGAAATTAATCCGATTGGTATTGCTAAATCCGGTAAAATTTGGGCCTTAGACGCTAAAATTGTTTTCGATGAAAGTGCTCTATACAGACACCCAGAAATTCAAAAGCTATCCGATGATTCTGAAATTGAAGAAAGAGAACTTATTGCCTCTAAATTTGGTTTTCAATACAAAGAATTAGAAAGCGGTATTGGTATTATTGTTAACGGCGATGGACTTGCTTTGAATACTATCAATCAAGCTAAAAATATGGGTATTAGTACAGCTTGTTTCCTGAACCTTAAAGGTGGGGTTGATAGAGATAAAATTTCAGCAAGTATTAAGCTTATTATGACGAATCCGCGTGTGGATGGAATATTTATCAATATTCTTGGGGGATTTTCTCGATGTAATCTTATTGCTGACGGAATAATTACTGTTGCTGATGATTTAGGCTTAAACATTCCTCTTGTTGCTCGTTTCGAGGGAACTAATAAAGATGAAGCTACCGATATCTTAAAAAAATCAGGGCTTCCTCTTTCTATTGCTGAAGATACTACACAAGGTTTACAACTCATAAAAGAAGCTATTGCGGAGGATTTGTGATGTCTGTTCTGGTAAACAAAAAACTTAAGGTTTTAGTACAAGGTATTACCGGTGCTCAGGCTTCTTTTCATGTTCAAAGAGCTCTGAAATATGGAACAAATATCGTTGCAGGTGTTGCGCCCAATAAAAAAGAAACTTCTTATTTAGGCCTCCCTTTGTTTGGCACCGTTCAGGAAGCAAAAGAAAAAACCGGAGCTAATGCTTCTATCGTTTTTGTTCCGGCTAAGTATGCTAAATCTGCTATCCTTGAAGCAATTAAAGCTGAGCTTGAACTCGTTGTTGTTATTACTTCAGGTATTCCTGTCCGTGATATGATGGAAATTAAGCATGAATTACTTCATTCTTCTACTACGCTCATTGGACCAAATACTCCAGGCATTATTACACCAAATGAAGCCTATATGGGTATTTTTCCTGATAATATTCATAAAAGCGGCGATATTGGTATTGTTTCTCGTTCTTCCACTTTAACTTATGAAGTTGTTTTAGAAATTAATAAAATTGGTTTTGGAGAATCTACTGTTGTTGGTTTAGGAGATGATTTTATTATCGGAACCAGTTTTGTTGAAATTATCAAAAAATTTAATAGCGATAAAAACACCAAGGCTATTGTTTTAATTGGTGGAATTGGGGGTAATTATGAAACCGAAGCTGCTGATTTTTATGCAAAACTATCAAAGAAAAAAACAACTATCGCTTTAATTTTAGACGATCCTACCCCTCTATCTGATAATAAAGGCCTTGCTCCGGAGATTATTTGCCGTGGTATTACATCTTCTATGGATAAGAAAAGAATCCTGCAAAATTCCGGAATGATTGTTGTTGATAATATTAGCGCCCTTAAAAGTGAACTTTTGAAGTTATGATTAAATGGTTAAAACTTCTTGTTAATTTCGTACTTCCTCCGCGTTGTCTTATTTGTGGAAAAGAAGTTTCTACTGATGGCAAGCTTTGTTCTGAATGTTTTGCTAATATTAATTTTATCACATCGCCTTACTGTCAAAAATGCGGAAAACCTTTTGAATATCATCTTTCAAATAAAGGATTATTTTGTCCTGAGTGTCTTTCTCATAGATCACCTCTTAGAATGAGTCGCTCTGCTGTTATTTATGACGACAATTCTAAAAAATTGATTTTGGATTTTAAATTTTTTGATCATCTTGAAAATAAATCTCTCTTAGCTAATTGGCTATTACTTGCAGGAAAAGATATTTTTAAGGAAAATGTGGATTTGATTATTCCTGTTCCTTTGCATTTCTCTCGATTACTGAAACGTAAGTATAATCAATCTGCGGTGCTTTGCGACGCTTTATCAAAACTTACTCATATTCCAGCTAATTACAAAGCACTTAAAAAGACAAAACATACTCTTCCGCAAGTTTCGTGTAATGGTAAGCAACGGCTCAAAAACGTTAAAAATGCTTTTGAAGTTGTTCATCCTGAAATGATTAAAAATAAACGAATCGTTTTAGTTGATGATGTATTTACAACGGGATCTACCCTTAAAGAGTGTGCTAAAGTTCTTAAACGAGCCGGCGCAAAATCTGTAGATGCTTTAACTATCGCTCGTGTTTGTGATTAAAAAAGAGGCAGGTTATTTAACCTGCCCTTTCTTTATCTTGTAATGCAAAGAAGTTTTGCATATTTTCGCAAAATACACTCTGCAACGCCAGCTAACTCTGATGTTTCTTCTTTATCAAAGCTTCTTCCTTGAATTCGCATTTCTGGTGTCAGTTCAAAAACCTCTCCAGTAAAATCACGTACACAGTGCTTTTTGCTCTTTGTATCTATTATGCTCTGACGAACTGCTTCTGTTATATCGTCAATATTCTTTTGTTCAGACATTTATTATCCTTAATTCTTAATCAATGCTGGTCGATAACCATTTTCCAGATGTTTCTTCATATTTAGCATTTGCATCATATAAATCAACATCTAATTTCAAATCTTTTGCGGTCAACTTACCCATTGTCTGCAGAAGTTGTAAACCTGCAACGTAGTAGTCGTGGCGTGTTGTTACTTCTTCTACTTCAGAATCAAGTAAATATTGATATTGATTTAATACGTCAAGAACCGTTCTGTTACCTAAAGCTTCTTCTTCACGTACACCATTTAATGCTACTTGGTAGGCTTTAATTTGTGCTTTTACAGATTTAATTTTAGCCTTATTGGCACTTAAGTACTCCCAGTAGCTTGTAATCTCAGAATGTAATGTATCTTGAGCATCTAGTACATCTTCTTGAGCTTGCCAACGATAATATTTGCTTTGACGAATCTTTGCACGGCTTGAACCTGCGTTATAGATTGGAATCGAGAAATTCACACCTAACTCAACAGAATTATCTGTTGGATTTTTATCTTGAGTATAATCTTGACTTTTCAATCGACCTGCGGATGCGTAAGCGTTTATAGACGGAAGTAATTCACCTTGACTGGTTTTTACATCATACTTCTTAGCTTTTAGATTATGCTTTGCTGCATTCAAGTCGTAATTATGAATTTTTGCGTATTCCAATGCTTCTTCCATGCTTTTCGGAAACATTTTTTCAATCTCTTTCGGATCTTTTGTCTCTTTTGGCTCTTCACCTATAACTTGTTTGTAAACAGCTTTAGATGCTTCTAAATCGCCTTCTGCAGAAATTCTTTGTGATTGCGCAGACGCATAACTTGCTTCAGCTTGAGATACGTCAGTAGTGGTTACCTCGCCTACTTTAAAGCGTTCACGTGTTTCTTCTAATTCTTTTTTCAGTAGTTTTTCATTATTTTTTTGCAATCTAACAATAGCTTCATCGCGGAGAACGTTTAAATATGCCGTCGCTGCGTTGAGCAACAAGCTTTGTTCTGTTGACATTAAGCTTGCTTGTGCGGCTTTAACTGAGCTTTTTGCAGAGCTTACAGAATTTACTGTTTGCAAACCACTAAAAATCGGCTGAGAAATTGTTGCGGCCAAAGTTCTTTCATATCCATCTATCGGACGCGTGCTTCTATTGCTATTAACTTTAGAATCGCTATAACCACCATCAATGGTTAATGTCGGACGATATCCTGATTTTGCAATAGCTACATTTTCATCTACGGCACTTGTTGCGGCGCGTGCTGCTTTTAATGATGGATTATATTCATAGGCCTTTGCCAATGCCGTTTCTAATGTGTCCGCTTGCGCAGAAAGCGCTGTTGAAACGGTAAGAGCCAACGCAAGAATACTCAGCTTTTTCATTTCTAAATTTCCCTCTTTACATTTACAAAAAAGATTTATTTACTTCTTTTTTAGCACTTAATTGTTAAAAAAATACCAATCTTCGTTTTTATTTTTCTAAATACTCTTATATTATTAACGAAAATTCAAACTATTTCGCCTTATTTGTGTGAATAGTAAAGTATGTTTAATTTGGGAGATTGTGTATTGAAAAAAGGTAAATTAGAAATTAGCGATGAAATGAGAAAAGCTAGACTTAAGCTTTCTATAGAACATTATATTAAATATTTCATCGGTAAAAGAGCTTGCGAAGTTACAAAAGAAGAAGCCCTTTATGCTATCTCTTTGGCAGTTAGAGAATTTGCCATGGACGAAATGTATAAAACTATGGCTCGCTACAATGAAAACTCCGCTAAAAGAGTTTATTACCTGTCTATCGAATATTTAATCGGACGCTCTTTGGAAAATAACTTACATAACCTTGGCTTATATGATTTATTAAAAGATATTAAAATTGAAGGTTTTCCAGATATTTCTTTAGAAGAAATTTTTGACACAGAATACGATCCGGCTTTGGGTAATGGTGGCTTGGGACGTTTGGCTGCTTGCTATTTGGACTCTATGGCTTCTTTGGGATTGCCGGGATTTGGTTATGGTATTAACTATCAATTTGGTCTATTTAAGCAAAAATTTGAAAACGGTTGGCAGATTGAGCAAGCTGATGATTGGTTCTCGGACTTCTCTCCATGGGAACTAGCTAGACCAGATAGACAAGTTTCTATTCCGATGTTTGGTAATGTTGAAACTTATAAAGATGCTAACGGTAAAGATACTTATGTTTGGGCTAACACACAAACCCTTTACGGTGTCCCTTATGACTTCCCAGTTGTTGGTTATGATGGAAAGTCTGTAAACTATCTCCGTTTATTCTCTGCTAAAACAGATGATGAATTCGATATCGATATTTTTAATAACGGAGGGTATATCGAAGCTGTTGAAGATAAAATTAAAACAGAAGCTATTTCCAAAGTTCTTTATCCATCCGATGCTATCGAATCCGGTAAAGCTCTTCGTTTGTCTCAACAATATTTCTTCGTTTCTTGCGCAATTCAAGATATTTTCAGAAGATTTTTGGAAAAGAGCAACGATTTTGATAAATTGCCAGACTCTATCTGTATTCAATTAAACGACACTCACCCAGCTTTGGCTATTGTTGAAATGATGCGTTTGCTCATTGATGTTTATGGTCAAGATTGGGAATCTTCTTGGAATATTGTTACTAAAGTATTTGCTTATACAAACCATACCTTGTTGCCTGAAGCTTTGGAAACATGGCCGGTTAAATACTTTAAGCATATGTTACCGAGACACTTGCAGATTATCTATGAAATTAACCGTCGTTTCATTGAATTTGCTAAAACAAAATTTGGTGAAACCAGTGAAAAATTGGCTAAAGTTTCTATTGTTTCTGGTGAGGGAGATGCGCAAATTATCCGTATGGCCAACTTGTCTATTGTCGGCTCATTCTCGGTCAATGGTGTGGCTAAAATTCACTCCGAATTGATTAAAACATCTCTTGTCCCGGAATTTTATGAATTGTGGCCGGAGAAATTCACCAATATTACAAACGGTATTACTCCAAGACGTTGGTTATTACATGCTAACACAAACTTGTCTACTTTGATTTCTGATAAAATCGGCAAAGATTGGATTTCTAACTTGGATTTGTTAACTAAAATTGCTGATTTTGCAGAAGATGCTGATTTTGTTAAACGCTTTAGCAAAATTAAGAAAATTAACAAAGAATTGTTGCGTCATGAAATCTTTAAAAAGACAAATGTTGCTGTTACAACAAATAGTATGTTTGTGGTTCAAGCTAAACGTATTCATGAGTATAAACGTCAACTTATGGCAATTTTGCAGGTTATCGGCGATTACTTGGCTATTGTTCGCGACAATGTTCGTCCAGTTTGCCCGAAAACTTATATTTTTGCAGGTAAAGCGGCTCCGTCATATACCTTTGCCAAGTTAATCATTAAATTGATTAACAATGTGGCAAAAGTCGTTAATAATGATCCGAAAGTCGGCGACTCGCTTAAAGTGGTATTTGTTCCGGATTATAAAGTTTCTTTGGCAGAAATTCTTATTCCGGCTGCTGATGTCAGCTTGCAAATTTCCACCGCAGGTTTTGAAGCTTCCGGTACGGGTAATATGAAATTTGCCTTAAACGGTGCTTTGACTGTTGGTACATACGATGGTGCAAATATTGAAATTCGCGAGGCTGTTGGTGAAGATAATTTCTTCCTCTTCGGTTTGCGTGAAAACGAGATTCAAGAAATGCGCCCGACCTATAATCCTCGCAAGATTTATGAAGAGTCGGAATATGTTAAGCGTATTTTGAATACATTAACATCTAATCTGTTTTGTGAAAAAGATGCACCGTCACTGTTTAAGCCGATTTTTGATGAATTGCTTAACCGCGACTACTTCTTTGTTTTGGCTGATTTGGAAGCCTTTGACAAAGCAATGAAAGAGGCTGAAAAAGCTTATCTTAATAAAGAGGATTGGGCGAAAAAAGCTATTTATAACGTGGCGAGAGTCGGTTATTTCTCCAGTGACCGCGCGGTTAGAGAATATGCCGAAAAGATTTGGCACGTTCAAAGCTATGTTTCGGATGACGATTATATCTCTGAAGACGAAGCTAAATCTGCTTAAAAAATCTTACTTAGAATTAAGCCCGAAGCGCAAAACTTCGGGCTTTTTGTTTATTTTCAACACATTACCTCAACTACGAATCGAAAAAGAGAATCGACAAAGGCTTGACGTAGGGCAAAAAATGTGGTATATTAAAATTCTAAAGTGAATTATTCTGTTTTCTAAGTTTTATTTTTATTATTGTAAAAATTCTCTTAGTGCGGCGTAGTTCACTTGATAAAATGATTATAAACGACGCATTTGGAAGTACCGGATCAGCAGTTTGTAAAATTTATCAATCGAAGTTTTTTTATTATTACGACATAACACCGTGAGCGAAGAACAGTACCTCAGGTTAACCGATTGAAAATTTTTATGAATTTGCCCCCAATAGCCAAATGCTATTTTAAATTATAACGCGTGAGTAGACAGGTGGAAACATCTTGAGGCGCGCGTGAGACATATGAAGAAGAATTTCTTTTTCGTAGTCGTTATTTTATTGAGTGCTGTAATGTTTGCTTCATGCGCAGGTGAGGAATTAATTCAAACCAGAGCGGAAGCCCCTGTGGTTACCGTTCCGGAAGAGGACGAAGAATTTGTTGAGTGGTCTTACAGCCACTCATCTCTGATTAAAAATGAAACAACGCTGGTTGACGGCGTTGTGGATTTCCACATTGAAATTAAGGACATATACACAGCAGTGTATATGGGAGAGAGTGTCTACAAAGACACCACCCGCGTCTACGATTTTTCAACCATTCAGAGCGCTGAGTGGCGTGCTATTAACCTTGCATTTAGCAAAGGTTACAAAGCATATCAGAGTGAGTTTACGAACCATAATAACATGGCCCGTAAGAGTTATGTTGAAAGGGATACCACTGTTTGCGAAAATGGTGGATGGACCGTGATTCGTGAGTCTAAAAAAGCCCACTTTAATTACGTTTCCTCAACTTGCGAAGAGGACGTTTTCGATCCAATCGCTTCTTGCAACGATTTCGCCGGTATCTTTACCGACGAAAAGTTGGGTGAAATCCAGCTTAAGCCTGTGGTGTTTACAATCTATCCGAGAGGATATGAGTCAAAGCACCACAAGGACGAAACTTACCGTTACGATGGTGAGAACGGCCGTTGGCTGGATCGTCCGTGGGAAACTGAAGATGACAAGCAGAGCTCTCGCTCTGCCGTTGAAAACGGGAAAGAGTACCTCCGGTACCCGATTATCATTTCTGCAGAATTTTCTTGCGAAGACTTCGGTCTGAGCGAGAAGATGACAGCAGAATACGATTATTGGATCCTCTTTAATCGTGAAGAGGCTATCGCAGAAGGTTCTGCTATTCCGTTTTAAGCGGTACGCACTAAGATAAGGGTCCCAAGCATTTGCTTGGAACCCTTTTTTTATGCTCTATTTGGGCTTTTTATCAGTTTTTTTATCCGCGAATCTTTTTGATTTATTCTAGCGATAATCCCACTCTTCTTTTGCACGTTTGTTTCGTGCTTCTATGGATAAAGCTCTACTTTTATATCTTTGAGGCTTTTCTGAGAACTCTCTTACGCGTTCCATCGCTTTTGCATAACGATTTTCTTCATACTCCGCTTTTTTAGAAATATCTTCATATCGTTTGGCTTGCTCCGCATTATTTGCTTCTCTACTCAAAGCGGTGGCGGTTATGCGTATGGCATAATTAAAATTCTTTTTTAGCTTAAATTTAGCACTGCGATTGTATTTTTCAGCAGGTAAACAATCCACAATGTTTAAACAATTTTCATACAACGACAATTTTTCCGCACAGCCTTTTATTTTTCTCAGTTCCTCGTTGTTCATCACTTCTTTGAAAAAATACAATGCGTCCTTTTCATAATCTTTAGATGCCTTTTGATTTTGGCGGCGCAGGCGGTCATACCCTTGTTTCATATCCCGAATACGCAGGGCTTTGCGATTATACTCCTCCAGAAGCATTTTATCGTGATATTCCGGCAGCTGACGCTTACAATTATATTCCAGCGCATTTAGAATATACATATTTTCTGAATATATTTGCGGGCGGAAATATTCTATTCCCTTTAATAATTTCCGATAGTTATATTCACTCAAACTTTGTGTATTACTCGCATATAAATCTATCGACTGGCGATATTCTTCCAAACAATCACAAAAATCCGCCGCTTTTGCGGTTTCCGCATACACCAGAGAATCGTCTGTCCATATGCTTAATTGTCCATCTGCACTACGACGGTGCGCCACCTTACTTTGATATATGGAAATCTCTGTATTTACCGCATTATTTTCGTGATTTGTACAACGTGAAACGGCTCGGTTTATTATCCGATATAGTTCTTCTATTTGCAAATTTTCCGCCATAGTCGCACTTTCTTTAATTTGCTTTTGTTTATCTTAGCATACTTTATTTTTGTTTGCAAAATAAAATTGCACACAAAAAGAGCCGCCTTTTATGGGCGACTCCTTAAAAATGCTTTCAATGGCTATTATTCGTTTTCTAAGATGATATCTCCGGTTTTTAATAAAACTAATTTATCTAATACCCATTTATTAATCTGCTTAATTTTTTCATTTTCAACATTCAAGCGCTCTGCTATGTCAATGATGAAATCAATCTCATCATCATCAAGTCCACTATCTGAATTTGCTAAAAAGCAGAGTTCTTTTACCAACTGCAAGGCTTTTTTACGCTCAGTAATCCGGCTTACTTTTTCTAAAATCTGCTCTTTATTCAGATTTTTCATAATGTTTACAATTTCAGCTTCCGGAATTTCATACATTTTCCCGATATTTTTTAAAAAATCTATTTCTTCTTTTGCGACTTTTTTATCTGAGCAGACCATACTGCAAAAGCTTTCTACAAAAATTCTTTTTTCTTCCGGACTTAAAGTCGCTATGTACTCGTATTCCTGGTTCATATTCTTTCTCCATTGAAATTTACTGCGCATAATATACAGCAATTTATTTAAAATGCAGTAAATAAATGAAATCTGTGTATTTCTAAGAAATTGCTCAATTTCTTAAAAAATATATTGACGTTACAGAAAACTTAATGTAAATGTTCTTAAGTTACGGAGTGTTGGCAGAGCGGTAATGCAGCGGATTGCTAATCCGTCATCCCGAATAAGGATGCACAGGTTCGAGTCCTGTACACTCCGCCACTTAAAGGTCTGCTGTTGCTGCAGGCTTTTTTTTATTTGTGCTTTTTTATTTCTACATTTCTCTTCTTTATGTTTTCTCTTTTGAAATGTTATATTTAGTTTCTGTTATCCACTGTTTAGACAAAACCAATCTTTTTCTTTACTTTAATTTAAGTTTTTGCTGTTATATGTTTATATACAGAGTTTTTTTACTTATTTGTAAAAATAATTATTGACAAAAATAAAAGTTCCTGTCATTTATTATGTCAATAATAAGAAAGGAAATAAATATGATTAAGGCTACAATTAAAAACGAGACTAAAAGAAATACTTTTGCAAAATCTGGCGCTAAAAAAATAGCAGGCGGATTTTGCTCTACTAAAAAGAAACTTTCGTGTGGGGTAATCCTTAATCAATACAAAGTTATTGCAACCGGCATTTGTTCTGACAGAGAAATTAAACATGATGTCAATAATGTTTTGCTTTTCAAAAAACAAAAAGAAGTTGCTTAGTAAAATATTTGTTGTTGCTTGATGTCCGCTTCGGCGGACTTTTTTTTATGTTCCCCCATATCTTCCTTGTCATTTTGTTAAAAATAACTTGCAAATATTGTGCAAATTTATATAGTCTTGGATGAGAATTAATTTTATGATAAGGAGATTATAATGCCTTTAGTTTCTATGCGTCAGATTTTAGATCACGCTGCCGAAAACAACTATGGTGTTCCGGCTTTTAATGTTAATGATATGGAACAAATTATTGCTGTTTTGGAAGCAGCTAAAGAAGTTAACGCACCAGTTATTATTCAAACTTCTACAGGTGCTAGAAAATTTGCCGGCGACCCTATGATTCGTCATATGATTGCTGCCGGAATCGAAATGTTCCCTGAATTGCCAATCTGCTTACACCAAGACCATGGTTCTTCCGTTGATATTTGCCAATCCGCTTTGGTTAATGGTTATTCTTCCGTTATGATGGACGGTTCTTTGGAAGCTGACGGTAAAACACCTTCTTCTTTTGAATATAACGTTCGCGTTACTAAAGAGGTTGTGGCAAGAGCTCATGCTGTCGGTGCTTCTGTTGAAGGAGAACTCGGTGTTATCGGTTCTTTGGAAACAGGTAAAGGTGACAAAGAAGATGGTCATGGTGCTGAAGGTGTTATTGATAAGAAACGTTTGGTTACAGATCCTGATGAAGCTGCAAAATTTGTTGCAGAAACAAATATTGATGCTTTGGCTGTTGCTGTTGGGACTTCTCACGGCGCTTATAAATTTACTCGTAAACCTACCGGCGATATCTTGGCTATCGACGTTATTGAGAAAATTCATGCTAAATTGCCAAATACTCATATGGTTATGCATGGTTCATCTTCTGTGCCTCAAGAATTGCAAGATTTAATTAACGCTTATGGAGGCGCTATTCCTCAAACATTTGGTGTACCGGTTGAAGAAATTGTTCGCGGCATTAAATCCGGTGTTCGCAAAGTTAATGTCGATACAGACTGCCGTATGGCTATTACTGGCGCTATCAGAAAATTATTTGCTGAGAATCCAAAAGAATTCGATCCTCGTAAATATTTGAAACCTGCTATTGAAGAAATGAAGAAAGTTTGTATTGACCGCTATGTTGCTTTTGGTGCGGCTGGTCATGCTGATAAAATTAAGCCAGTTCCATTGTCTGTTATGGCAAAAAAGTACGCTTAATTTCATCTCTCTTTGATTATTGAGCCGTAGATATACGGCTCTTTTTTTTATATGATTCTTTATATAAAATTAAGGCGGCCTTTCTAGCCGCCTCTTTTTTTATTTATCTATATTTATGCAGGAGAAACAATCATAAACATTTGCTTTCCTTCTAATTTCGGAGCAGCGTCTACTTTGCAAATACCTTCCAAATCTTCAAGCAATCTGTTTAATATTTCTTTTCCCATATCATTAGCACTCATCTCGCGACCTTTGTAACGCATGGTAAACTTAACTTTATCTCCTTGCTCCAAAAATTTCTTTGCTTGCTTTACCTTTACCTCATAGTCGTGAGTATCAATCATCGGGCGCAATTTTAATTCTTTAATATTTACAACCTTCTGATTTTTCTTTGCCTCATTTTTCTTCTTCTGCATTTCGTATTTATATTTGCCATAATCTAACACTTTGCAGACAGGTGGTGTTACTTGAGGAGAAATTTCAATTAAGTCTAATCCAACTTCCTGAGCAATTTTCAAAGCTTCTGTAATTGGAACGATGCCTAAATTTTCTCCATTATAGTTAATCAAACGAACTTCTTTAGATTTTATCTCACGATTTATGCGCGGTCCATCACTTTCACGTACTGGCGCATTGGTATTTTCTGTAGCTATGGTTGCCTCCAATTAAAATTAATGTTACTCTCTGTATAATAGTTAAATTTATTATACTTCGCAACAAAAATCTTTCTATTTTTTTGCAAATTCTTACACCTATAAGGCTTTTGCGAATCTTCTTTTTATCTCCAATATCTGATAATTTTTATGTGATTGATAATTTTGCTGATTGTAGTATTGTGTATGCGCAAATAATACATTGCCTTTCTTTTTATCAAAATCAATACCTACAAACCCCTTAGATATCATATAATCTATAACTTCCAACCGTTCATACGGAATGGATATTCTTGGTTTAAAGCAAGATAAAACACTCTCTTTATCCATTGGTTTGTGCAATAAAGAAATTTTACCACCATCCGATGGATCTATTGCCGTTGAAAATAAATTAAAATTACATGCAAAATATGGCCCCATATTCCAACGGTTTTTTCTATCTACAATAGATGTACAATCTGTACATTCAAGTTTCCTCGCTTCCTCAATCCGATAATTTATCATTGTGGTATTTAAAGAATTACCTCGATACATCGGCAAAACAGAATCCCCTCCCATAGATGCAATTTTATTATTTCCTTTATTTCGGCAACTATGAAAAAAGTTGTATTCACAATTAGGGAGCTCCTCTTGTAAATCTTTTTGATTTTTACAAATTCGTATATATGACATTCCTACTAAATTTTTTCCAACAAAAACACCTATGTATTTGATTTGATGATTATCAAAAACCTCATAAAAGTATTCTTTTGTATGCTTATGAATGAAGCATTCTTCACCGTTTTTTAAATAATGATATATGCTTTCAGATAATTTCCCCATTTGTTCGGCATCTTCTTTATTTAATGGGCGAATATGAAAATTTATGGGTTTTTCTTGCTTTACATTGTTCACTCTATAAAGCTTTCCCATCCATATATTTGTTCCATTTACTTCATATTTTTTTAATTCTGAAAACATTTCCTTTTTCCATAAAAAATGCGGGGCCTTACCCCGCCATTTGTTCCATTTTGTTTAAGTTGAAACACAGAATCAATCTAACGGCGGGATTTTATATTCCTGACGTTTTATCTTCATCTGTTTCTTTGCTATTATGTGCAGCATTATTTGTTCCTCTTAAACATTTTGGGGGTATTCTATATTGTTCTGTGGTAATCTGTCAATAGATTTTCTATATTTATATGGAATCGATTGGGAGAATTGTTTTTATGTTTGATATCAAAAATATTACGGAAATAGAAGCGGCTCAACAGTTAGAGTTTTTAGCCAAAGAAATTGAAAAAGCTGATATTGCCTATTATCAAAACGATGCGCCGTATCTTGATGATGCTCAATATGATAAATTGCGGCGGCTTAATGATGCTTTAGAAGCTAAATTCCCTCATTTGATTCGTGATGATAGCCCTTCCAAAAGAGTTGGGGCTTTGGTTAAAAGTGAATTTAAAAAAGTTGAGCTCAAAGTTCCAATGCTCTCGCTTGCTGATATTTTTTCTCAAGAGGAATTGAAAGACTTTATTCTGAGTGTTAAACGATTCTTGAACAGTAGTGACGATATTGTTTTTACTTCTGAACCCAAAATGGATGGTTTGTCTTTTTCCGCCTTATATGTTAATGGAATTTTTTCCAGAGGTTCAACGCGTGGCGATGGGAAAATCGGAGAAGATATTACTGAAAATCTTAAAGTTATTAAAGGTTTTCCTCTTTATCTTGAAAAAGATGTTCCTGAACGATTTGAGGTGCGGGGAGAAGTTTTTATGTCTAAAGAAGATTTCTTAACCCTCAATGCTAAAAATGAAGAGGAACATAAAAAAACTTTTTCGAATCCGAGAAATGCTGCCGCAGGTTCACTTCGCCAATTAGATGCTAAAATTACTCAAGAAAGAAATTTAAGTTTTATTGTCTATACATGGGGAGAAGTTTCTGATATTCGCTGGAACAGTCAGGAGGAATTTCTTAACTACGTTGCTTCCTTAGGTTTTCCTGTAAATCCATACAACAAAATTTGTCATAATGATAAAGAATTGATGGACAGTTTTGATAGCCTGATGATGCAGCGATCTTCTCTACCATACGATATTGATGGAATCGTTTATAAAGTTAATGATTTAGAACTACAAAGACGACTCGGTTTTTTAACGAGAACTCCGCGTTGGGCTATTGCTCATAAGTTTCCTGCAGAACAGGCTATTACTCGTTTGAATAATATTCGTGTTCAAGTGGGGCGAACCGGTGCTTTGACTCCTGTAGCAGATTTGGAACCAATCAATGTTGGTGGTGTTTTGGTTTCGCATGCAACACTTCATAATGAAGACGAAATAAAACGTAAAGATATTCGTGTGGGCGATATGGTTGTTATTCAACGTGCCGGAGATGTTATCCCGCAAGTAGTTTCTGTATTGAAAGATAAAAGAACAGATGATTTACCTGAATTTCAATTTCCTCATTTTTGTCCTGAATGTGGCGCACATGCTATTCGCGAAGAAGATGAAGCTGTGCGTCGTTGTACCGGTGGCCTTTCTTGTCCTGCGCAAGCTGTTGAGCGCTTGAAACACTTTGTTTCTCGCGAAGCTTTTAACATCGAAGGTTTGGGTGATAAAGTTATTGAAGATTTCTATATAGAGGGAATTATCAAAACACCTTTTGATATTTTTACCTTAGAACAAAGAAATCAACCGGCGGATTTATTCTCTTCTGTGTCTTCTCTTGAATTGGAAAAACGCGAGGGTTGGGGAACAAAGTCCGTTAAAAAGTTATTTGAGGCGATTGAAAAAAGTAAAAATATCAGTTTGCAGAAATTTATTTATGCCTTAGGTATTCGGCAAGTTGGTGCCGCAACTGCTTATTTGATTGCTCGTCATTATCACTCTTTTAATTCTTTTATGAATGCTATGATTCAAAAAGATTTGCAATTACTTATCAGCATTGATGGTGTTGGGCCGGCTATGGCGAAAGATATTGTTGAATTTTTTAATGAAGAACACAATCTTTTCATTATTCGAGAATTACTCAAAGTTGTTCACGTTGAAGATTTTGAAGGAATCGAAAATACTAATTCGGAAATATTTGGTAAAACCGTTGTCTTTACAGGTACACTTACATCTCTTACGAGGAATGAAGCTAAAAGCAAAGCTCTTGCTTTTGGCGCGAAAGTTGCCGGTTCTGTCTCGGCTCATACTGATTATGTTATTGCCGGAGAAAATGCCGGTTCTAAACTATCCAAAGCTCAAGAACTTGGAGTTAAGATAATTTCTGAAGATGATTTTATAAAGATTATTTCTTAAAGATTATTGTCAGGAACTGCTTTCTGAGTACGTTTGCGCTTGTAGAATACCTTATATATGTCGATGAACATTACATTGAAAAATATTGCCAAAACAGAAATAACATATATTTTGCTTTGTATGTTAAATACGTCATCTACTGCATTGGATATCATGCATAATCCGCTCATAAAAATTCCGCAAGCTACAAAATTCCAATAATTTCCTTGTGTTTTTTTATAGGCATCAAAAATTGAGCGACTTTTTCCAATTACTGATGACAACCATGCTAAGTATGGGCGGCTTATGGTATAGGGGGATAGCAATAGCATCAGAATATAAAACAGTGTTTTTCCAAGCAAAGAATCGTGGCTTTTAAGTACTTCCATATAGTTTTCAAAAAACTCCAGGTATCTATCTCTAAACCCCATAAATAAAGGAATATATGGAGCTACAACTAAAATCAGATATATACTGATGTTGATAAACATTATCTTACTTGCCGGAATTAAACCGTTGAAGATTCTTATTAGTGAAAAATATGGGGGATGTTGTTGAATGTGGCGGATAAATATACACCAATAAACATAATAACCAACTAACCATAAAATACTTAAAGAATTTGTCCATCCATTTGGAATTAAAGAAAAAGCATAGAGAAAAGCAAAATTTACCAGCATCCATAGTACAAATGTCCTCTTGTAGAGCAGTACGAACTTCGCACTGCTCTTAATCGAGGACAATAGAGAAAATTTTTTTATCTCCATTGCGGAAGATTTACGCTTCGTCTTCTTCAAATCCTTCCTCTTCTTCTGCGTTAGGATCATAATCTATGCCTAATTTTGACAAGATGTCTTCGTTTTCATCGGTTCTTTGTGCCACAATCCAATCTGGTACCCATGCTGAATGCGGTAATTTTGACATTGCTAACATCTTCTTATCCAGATAAAAACGTGGTGCATCTGCCATAATTGGAGTATCAATCGCACCTTGCATCAAAACAACTTGTTTCAGCATCGGTAAACTCAATAAATCATTGGCACTAATGGCTGAAACACCTTGTAACTGATAACTTACATTTTTAGCGAAAGGATTGTACTCTTTGGCAAGACTTCCTTCTTGACGGCTATATGATGTGGTCTGAACAGTTTTATTACCAATCATTTTAGAGAAACGTTGCGCTGTTTGCTCATTGTTTTGTGATAAGATAACTTTACATGCAGTTGTTGAAATAACTGTTTCAAGGTCATCTTTTCCGTATTTACCGGAAATTTGGCCTAAATCTTGTCCAATCAGCAAATATGATACTTTTTGACCACGACCTACTGCAGGTCCATCAATAACCGCTTTTAATTTAGGCATTTGTGGAAACTCGTCGAGCACAAATAATGCAGGGAATGGTCCCATTTTACCGTCAGTCGGATGTACCGAATTTGGTGGATTTGAAATTAAGTATGCGCTAATTAAGTCCACAAACGTTGCACTAATTGGGTTTAAGGCTTGAGCATCTGTTTGGTTAACGGACAAATAAACAGAAATTGGTTTCCATTCTCCTGTTACAGGGTCTTTCATTCCGCGTAAGTCTTTAAACTGCAAGTCTGAAAAACTTGTTCTGGCGACAACCGCTGAGTTCTTAAAAATACCAATACCGGTTAAACCTGTTGACATAACAGAGCCACGCTCTTTATCTGGCATTGCACTCAATGCACTTAATTCGGTTACGCAACGGCGCGAATAACCATAGTTATTAGCTTCTTCCACCGCAGCATCCAGTAAATCTCGCATCGGATCAGCCATCGCTGCCATTTGGTCACCTTCCTCTAAACGACGCTTAATTTCGTTTGCTTGCTCAATTTGTGATGAGGTAATCCACTCCAAAATCATTGCCATACACGGTTCGTGGTTTACCCATTTATCCGGTAAAAGATTCCATGTTCCTATCGGTAAATAGTTTTCTATCGTCAGATTACCATTCTGCAAATCTTGTATCGCGCGTGCCGCATTTGCTCTCAAGCCACCGATACTCATGTCATCGTAATATTGCATTAGTTCGGCTTTGTCTTCTGCGGTCATGGAGCCTTCATATATTTTTTGAATAAAGCGCTCATTTGCCAATGCTCTTTCGCATTTGGATGAGATAAAGTGAATGAAACCACACAACGCACTACGACCAGTTTTTGACCAGTGGGGGTCTGCGCCACCTTTAGGATCTTCTACCAACGTGTTGCACATTGAGTCAACATACAAATCTCGATCCGGCCCTGGTTTCGGCAGTGCTCCTGGAGATAGTGGATTCCAGCTTGGATAATACTCTCCTGTTTCTGGATTATCTTCTTTACCCCAGTTAATTACAAATACTGGTCCAACTTTACTTCTGGCTCCTGTTGTTTGGTAACATAATTCCGGTTTCGGGTCATTCACTATAATACTTAATCCTTCTGAATTAAATATTGTCGGAATAACTACTCCGGCTGTTTTACCTGTTCCCGGAGGCGCACAGCACAAAGTTGATAAAGTTTCTTTTAATTTTAGCATCTTTCCTTGGAATTTTCCAACAACCATACAGAAGCCATCAAATCCCAATAACGGCATATTCTCAATATCACGTAGCGTTGCAATATGTGCAGAACCGTGTATGTTTGATTGGAATTTATATGGGCACTTTACACCACCTACAATTAAAATTATCGGGAAAGATAAAAACGGCAAAATCGGTGGCCATAGACTTATTTTGAACTCTCCGTTGTAGCGGTATATCTTTTTAAACCATTTCATATACCAATCCCACAAAAAACCGAAATCACTAAAAGATTTCTTTAAGAACATTCCTGCAACTTCGACACTCTTTTTAGATATACCGTTTTGCATCAAAAACGCAAATATAGGTGATAAATACATAAATACAGCCGTTACAATAACCGAAATTGCAAACGTTATTGTCATCCAACGTACTGCATTATCATATTCTTCCCACTCTTTTCCTCTTTCTTTTGCCATTTATACCTCTAATAAACAAAATTAAGCCAAACTACGTATAAGTTTTTTAAGTTTTTCTAATGTGTTTTTATCTGTTTTTTCTTCACAATTATCTATTGATTTGGAAAATAAACGTATCTCTTTAGGACTGCCTCTATTGATACGTGTCACGTTTATATCCATATTATTCCATATCTCAAACATATCTTCAGCATTGATGATATTTCCTGACTGAATAATAACATACGAAACAATTTCAAAATTCATATCGCCAACTGCCAGTTTCGTTTTTAATATATCTCTTGCTATATCAACTTTTCTTACCGGAGAAATTCGGTGACTGCTCTCCGAAAACCATAATGGCTCCTCATCATTGAATTTTTCTTCATCAGCTAGCCAATCTCCCATTTCTTTATCAACTAAACACAACATAAGCTGATTTTTGGATACGGCGACATAATCAATCGTTGTATTTTTAATTATTGCCGATGGAATTACATCGTATCCTTTTTGATTGAGAACGTCTAACACCGGTGTATGAGATTCCTTTATAGGTGTCGGAGTATTTATATCTTGAGATTTGTTCTTGGATTGATTGTCCTTTTTGTTGTTAGAATTTTGTCCTTTGTCCTGATGCGGTTTTTGGCTAATCTCAGGCTCTATATCTTTGATTATCTCTGCTTCTATTGTTTCCGGCTTATCAACTACTAAAGCTGATGGAATACTATCCTCTATATCTGTTTTCTTCTCTTTTTTCTCAAAATCAAAATCTAAATCAAAATCATCATCATCAAAATTAAATAAAGCATGATTTGTCGGTACTTCTGCTGCATCTTTCTTGCCCGGCGTATATCCACCCGACATTCCTCGTGAATTAACAGCACTTAAATTGTTATTTATATTGGACTGCAATAATGTAGCGGAAGGAAGTGGCGGACGCTTTGTCGGGGCTTTTTTTATAATTGGGGTTTTCTTTACTACTTTAGGCTCTTCCGTAATAGATTTTTTCTTTACGACAACAGGGGCTTTCGTCTTGAGTGTAATTTTTCTGTAGACATATAGTGGACTTAATATAACTTTTTTTACAAATTTTTCCCATTTGACAAGACATAAACCAACCCATCCTGCAAGCCATAAAGGAATTGAACTTACAACTATTATAAAAAATCCTATTTCAGAATTGCTTATCGGTGCGCCACTATTCCATTTATAATTTAATAAACGCCAATGCTCTGATAATAAAATGTCAAAATGCCAATTAATCAGCAATAAAACACGAATACCATCTATGAATACAATACTCCATAAATAGCCAACCAGCAATGTTTTTAATATTATTATTAGTGGTTTCAAGTCTTTCTCCGGTTTTATTCCTTATCTTACTTTGATATTAGTTAACAACTCATTATTGTTTTTCATTTTCTTCAATTTTTGCAGCAATCTGCTTTCTTAAATCTGCAACTTCATGCGAACGTCCTGTATTTTTTCCTTCTTTTTCTATTTTATCTTTTATAATTTCATCTAGTGTTTTATCTTTTCCTCCCAAATTCTTAATTGAAACATGCTCAATTTCCATATTTTTGGGACGCGTTAATCTTCTGTATAATGTTATAAAAGGTTTGCTCAAAAATTTTCCTAAACCATATTTATATAGCTTATTACTTAAAACTAACCAAATTATCGGTAATGCTATTAAACAAAATCCTAAACTGCAATCGCGGAACGTATTAAAAACGCCTCCCTTTTCCCAATATTCATACATTATTTGGTATGATTTGATACTCAAAATATCAAATTTCCATAATAACTTAAAGATAGACTGACTTATATACGTTAATACAACAAAAACAATTATGCTACTAGATAAAAATCTTATCATTTTACCTATTTTTTTCATTTTTCTCTCCTTAACGTCCTAATCTATATTCTCTTATAGCTTTAGAAAATTGCTTTTCAGTTAACGTAAACTCATCTTTTTGCGTAGCTGCCTCTCTTTCTGAGATTTTTACGCCATTTAACATAAACTCATCTATTGTTTTATTTATTTTAGAAACAGCTTCTTTTGCTTTTTTATGTTTACTTCTATCATTGATGTTTTTCATAATGATTGTATCTGTTTCTGCTTTTGCCTCTTTGCCGGCATTGTTTACGGACATTAAGTATTGTTTTATATTTTCTTTAATCTCTTCTGGATTCTCTGCATAGACTTCATGTATTTTATCTATATTCTCCATTATCTTTTTATAATATGATTGACTTCGTTTCTGTATGTGGGCTTTAATTATTTCTTCGTTTTCAATTGCATCTTTACTTATACTCTTGATTTCTTTTACCTTTTTAGAAACATTTTTTGCAATTACTGATGCCTTGGTACCACTACTGGTTATTTGATTTATTTCTTCTAATTTTTTATTAATCTCTGTACATACTGTATCTTCTCCACCAACCTCTTCTTGCAGGGCTATTACATATGCTGAGATAATTGCTTTAACTTGATCTGTATTTGTATTTTTTTCCTTTAACTTAATTTCTAATTCTTCTAACTTGTTTGAAAATTCTGGTGATATTGTATTCTTTTCCCCGCTTATAACTTCTTCTACTGTCGCTAAACGTGTTGCTATCGTAAATATTTTTTCTTCCTTAGAAAAACGTCCTTCAATAATTTCTTTCTCAACGCCTAATCCGTATTTTTGCATAAACTCCGCTTCTGGTGATGTCGGATCCTCTAGCGCTTTTTCTTGAATTTGGCATAATTTTTTATAGAAATTTGGTTCTCTTTCCCATAAAGTCCAACTTGGGGCTATTCCATCTCTTTCTTTTGCCAAATTTTCATTAAGCTCTATCAATTTTCCTTTTTCTTTTGAAAATCTATCGGTTCTTTCTTTATAGAATTCATCTCCTATCATATATATATTTTTCTTTGCCTTTTCCTCTTTTTCTTCAACTTTTCCTCCGGATTTGTATGGCGCAAATAATACCCATTCAGCAAAGTCTAATGTATTATCAACAACCGTATCTATTCCCCACGCATAAAAGGCCATTATGCAGTCATTCCAAAAGACTTCCATAATGTTATCACCGCCAGACTTTCCTTTGGTGCCGCCTCTGTCTCTTTTAGGAGGAACTATAGAACTTTTTGAAATAACATTTTGTTCTTTTTTATCTTTAGGAGCTTTTACATCAAAATCATCTGCTGGTAAATCATCGTACGCTCTTGATACTCCGTCCGGTATTCTTTCTGGACGATTTGGTTGTGGAGCTGGAGCCGGTTGTTCATTGTTTTCTGGATGAGGTATATTTTCATCCCTATTTGTTTGTTCACCATTACCGTCTGCTGCTGGTGGCGTTTCAGTTTGACTGCTTGGTTCTGATTGATCTGTCAACGAATCTTCAATTTTGAGGTTTTCTTTTGTTTTGTTCTCTATTTCTTCAATTGCTTTTTTTAATTGTTCGTCTAAATCATCATTTTGAGAATTAGTTACCATTGCTTTTCCCCTTTTTTAAATTTTATTTATGGTAACATAAAAACAATTTCTTGTCTACTTTAAACACCTAAAAATTTGCTTAAACTTTTAATTTTTTTATAAATTCACCAATTTTTTGATTTGCTTTTATACCATCCTCAGGTGTCACTTTTATTAGTCCAAAAAATTTCGGACGAATCTTATCAAATTCAATCGGTGAAAACATTGCTGGATTCTTTGTTAATGCTTTATATGCTCCATCTGCGTCTTTTTGTGCGGCCTTGAAATAATTGCCTATTAGTTTTTCCGCATTAATTGGAAACTTTTTCTCTTTTAATTTTTTTATAAATAGAGCCCTTCTTTCTTGTAGCTCCATATATTCTTCATATAGCTCTCTTTTTATTCTATTCTTTTGAACTATTTCCTTTTTCTGTTCATAGCTTACTTCACATATCTCTAAATTTATCAGAATTTCTACATACGAAATTATTGCTAATTGCATATCCGTATCTGTTAAACTTTCTGCAAATGTAAGATACTCTTCATCTCCGGCATCTTTGGATAATCTTTTCATATTCTCAGGATCATATTTGTTAATCACATCCCAACATTCTAACAAATGTTGGGCAATTTTTTTGCCGACACTCGGTTTATAATTTGGATATAACATTTCTTCAGTATAATCTGTTTGTGGAACTTGCAGGTTTTTCTTTTCCGCTAACGCTATTATACCGTCCCTAAAATTTGTAACTGCTCGTGCTAATTCTTTTTCTTCTTCTTTTAATTTAATTTTTTCTTCTGCTCCTTCTTGTATTTTTTCGACGGTTATTGTTTGTAAATTGGCCAGTTCTGATAAATTATTGATTGTATTTGCAGAATTGGTTTGTGTCATTGTTGAAGATGTTTGTGGAGGTGTATCTTTCCCGTCTTGCTTATCTGGTGTTGTAATAAAACTTTCCAATCCACTCTCTGGTTGAGACAAAAAACTATCTAAAGTTTCTTCTTGCGGCTTTTGTTGAGATGAAACTTCTTTGTCTTGATTTATAAAATCATTTAGTAATTTAGCAAACTCGTCTTCAAGTTTAACAGTTGTTGTATCTTCCTTTTTTTCTGTTTTTTCGCTATCTTGCGTCAGAAAACTATCTAATGTTTCTGTATCATTACTCATTTTTATTATCTCCCTTATTTAGGTTGATAGTTAATATTTTTTTTGTTTGTTCTTCATCTATTACGGTTATTCTATCTTTTTTTGGCGTGCTCGTCAAAATGTAAATCTTTTTATTTTCTACCAAAATCTGTTTGACTTTTTCCTTTTCATCCATATTAAAATTTATTTCAGATTGTGGAGATTGTTTAGCTGTTATTACTTTTTTAGTTAGAATCTTTACAAATATTAAATATGTACACAGAACAATTCCTATGCTTAAAATAATCACTATGCTCTTTAGTATATTTTGTTTTGTCATATTATATCCTTGATTTTATCTTTCTTTATGGTTTATCTTAGATTTAAATTTGTGAATATATATTTAACGTGATTTCCTATGTGCGACGAAAATAATAAAGTTTTTTATACATCCCCTGTTGATGAAGTTCAAAAATCTTTACGTATTGATAAATTCATTGCGTCTCAAATTACCGAACTCTCCAGAGCTCAAATCCAACGATTAATTGAAGATGGATGCGTTTTTGCTGATGATGAAGCAATTGTTGATAAAAATTATAAAACACGCTTAGGGGATATTTATCAAATTATTATTCCAGAACCTCAAACGGCTGCTCCTTTACCTGAAAATATTCCTTTAGATATTCTTTTTGAAGATGATGATTTAGTTGTTGTTAATAAACCTGCCGGAATGACTGTACATCCTGCAGCTGGCGTTTATTCTGGTACTCTTGTTAATGCTCTGCTCTATCATTGCAGAGATTCTTTATCTGGGATTGGCGGTGTTGCAAGACCCGGTATTGTTCATCGAATCGATAGAAATACTAGCGGTATTCTCATTGTTGCTAAAAATGATGTTACTCATCGTGGCTTAGCAGAACAATTCTATAATCACTCTATTGAAAGAACTTATTATGCTGTTGTTTATGGAGTACCATTACCTCGTATTGGAACAATTTACGGAAATATTGCAAGAAGTCCTTATGACAGAAAAAAAATGGCTATCGTAAAAACTGGAGGAAAAACCGCTGTTACACACTATCAAACTGTCGAAACATATGCAAATGATGCGGCTTCTTTAGTAAAATGCAACTTGGAAACAGGGCGCACACACCAAATTAGGGTGCATTTATCTTCTATCGGCTGCAATCTTGTTGGTGATGATGTTTATGAAAAATCCAAAAAAACGATGGTAAAGCTCCCTCAAAATATAAAAAATTATGTAAATAATTTTCCTCGGCAAGCTCTTCACGCTTTTTCTCTAGGATTTATTCATCCTCGAACAAATCAATTTTTATCTTTTCAAACAGATTTTCCTGAAGATATGCAAACTTTAATTCATAATTTAAAAAGTATTTCTAATATATAGTTTTTGGTTTTATATCTTCTTATTTTTGTTAATGTTTTATTAAGTAAAAATAGAACTATTGTCTAGGTTGTGGAAAAAAATTTAGAGCTATATTCTCTCTTGAGTCAACTTTTAGGAGAAGAATTATGAAAGAACAACTTACTCTAAATGGACTTGACTTTTCACCTGAAGAAAATTTATCTCGTTATTTACAATCTATCAAAAAATTTCCCATCCTTTCCTCTGATGAAGAATATAATTTAGCTTTGCAGTATCAAAAAACGAAAGATGCTGCCATTGCTTACAAACTAATTACTTCTCATTTGCGGCTGGTGGTTAAAGTTGTTGCTAAATATAGAGGATATGGTCTTCCGATTGGTGAGATGATTTCTGAAGGAAATATTGGACTTATGTATGCTATTGATAAATTTGCTCCTGAAAAGGGTTTTCGTTTTTCCACTTACTCCCTTTGGTGGATTAAAGCCTCTGTTCAAAAATACATTCTTAATTCTTGGTCGCTTGTTAAGCTCGGAACTACCGCCGCTCAAAAAAAATTATTTTTTAATCTGCGTAAAATTAAAAATAAACTTAATCTAATCGATGACAGAGAACTTTCTCAACATATTCTAAATGATATTGCTCGTTCTCTTGATGTTAGTGTTCAAGATGTTACGGATATGAATATGCGCTTGAAATCTCATGATGGTTCCTTAAATTCTGTAATTGACGGAGATACTGATGGCACAACTGAGTGGATGGATTTTATTTCTGACTCAAAACCAAACCAAGAAGAAACTTTGGCTCACTCTGAAATTATAAAATATAGAAAACAAATGTTTAATCAGGCCTTGTATGTTTTAAACAAAAGGGAAAAAGATATTTTATTTAAACGCCGTTTATATGAAAAAACTATAACTTTGGACGATTTAAGTAAAACTTATAACATTTCTAAAGAAAGAGTTCGGCAAATAGAACTTAATTCTATAAAGAAAATAACTAAGGCTATTGAACTTATGCAGTAACCTTGAAACTTTACCTTTGCTTATTATCTATTGCATTACGCAACTTAGATTTTAAGGATTAGGTAAATGAATAGCCGCAAAGAACGTTTTATTTATATTTTTCTATTATTTGTTTTGTGTTTGGCTTCTTTTGGTCTAGGTTTTTATGTTTTTAAATCAGAAAATCATAAAGAAGCCAAACCTTTACCCCCTTCCGACAGTATTGTACTTAATGCTAAATCAATTATATCTCAGGATAATTCTATTACAAAAAACTATGTAGGGTTTGTGGAAGCTATTAACCAAGTACAGATTGTTCCTTATATTAGTGGTTACCTACAACATATTGCTGTAACTGCTGGTCAATCTGTTCATGAAGGAGATTTGCTTCTTAAGATTAATCCAGATGAGTATAATGCTAAACTTAATGTTGCTAAAGCTGCTGTTCAACAGGCTGAAGCTGATTTCCAGTACAATCAAACTTATTATGACCGTGTTCTAAAATCTGGTAAAAAAGCTTTTTCTGCAACTGAAATTGATAATGCAAAAAATAATTTTCTTCAAGCACAAGCTAATTTAGAAAACGCTAAAGCAAATTTAAATTTAGCTGAAGTTAATTTGAATTATACAACTATTAAAGCTCCTATTTCCGGTATTATTGGAAATTTTACTTTAAGTAATGGTGATTATGTTTCTCCGTCCTCTGGAGCCTTACTTAATATTATACAAATGTCTCCTGTGCGTATTGTTTTTTCTTTAACCGATACTGAATATTTAAACTTAAAAGAAAATAGTTTGCTCTTATTTCAAAATTCTTCTATCCGCTTAAAATTATCTAACGGTTCTGTTTTTGAGTATTTAGGAACTTTTAAATACACTGATAACAAAATTGATAAAAACACTAATTCTCTGGCTGTTTATACTCATTTTAAAAATGATAATCAGTTACTTTTGCCGAATTCTTTCGTAACCGTTGAGGTAAATAGCCAATTTAAAAACACCGTTTTAATCAGTAAAGAACTTGTGCAAATGCTACCCGACGGTAATTTTTTATTCATCGCTAGGAATAATTTACCCCAAAAAGTTAAAATTAAAATTCTTGCTGAAACTGATACAAATTATATCATCGAAAATTCTTTTCAACCTGATGATTTACTTATTATTGGAAAATTGCCCGATATTCCGCATGGAGCAACCATTCATTTTAACATTGTTAATTAATCAATTAGGAGAAACATACAATGTTTTCTAAATTCTTTATTGACAGACCTCGTTTTGCTTTGGTTATTTCCATTATTTTAATGATATTGGGAGGGTTGGCTATCAAAATATTACCTATTTCTCAATTTCCAAGTATTACTCCCCCTCAAGTTACTATCCAAACTAATTATTTAGGAGCTAACGCTCAAGTTTTGACTGATACTGTTGCTGTTCCGATTGAAAATCAAATTAACGGCGTTGAAAATATGCTTTATATGTCTTCAACCTCCGATGATAATGGTAGTTATAATCTTACAGTTACTTTTGATATCGGTACAAATCCAGATATTGCGCAGGTTAAAGTTCAAAATCGTCTTCAGCAAGTCAATAGTGAGTTACCAGATGAAGTTATTCAAGATGGATTGGATGTATCAACTGAAAATGCTGATATTTTGGCTCTTATTGTTTTACGCTCCCCTAATCACTCTTATGACGACCTTTTTCTTAGCAATTATGCTTATACTAATATTAAAAATCCACTCTCTCGTTTATATGGTATCGGACAAGTCCAGATTTTCGGTCCGCAGTACAGTATGCGAATTTGGCTTGATATTGATAAAATCACAGCTCTCGGCCTTAATAGTTCTGATGTTATTAAAGCTGTACAAACTCAAAATGTACAAGCTGCCATCGGAAGTATTGGCTCAGCCCCCAATGCTAGAGATTCAAAACTTGTTTTTACGCTAACAGCTCAAGGTTTACTTAACAGTGTTCAAGATTTTTCAAATATTGTTATTGCGACTTCTCCAAACGGCGGCATCACCTATCTAAAAGATGTTGCTAAAATTGAACTTGGCAGAGATTCTTATAATATTAGCTCAAAATATGATAACTCTCCGGCTGTTATTATTGCTCTTAATCAGACACCTAATACTAATGCCTTGGAAACGATGAATGACGTACAAGCTGAAATTGAAAAATTGGCTCAAACTTTTCCTGAAGATATGGAAATCAAAATTGCTTATGATTCTACTGATTATGTTCGTGCCTCTATTGCAGCTATTATTGAAACTCTTTTTATTACTTTTAGTTTGGTTATTCTTGTTACCTATCTGTTTTTACAGAAAATTAAAACAACTCTTATTCCTCTCATTACAATCCCTGTTTCTTTAATTGCTACGTTTATCATTATCTATATTTTAGGATTTGATATCAATATTTTGACCTTATTCGCCATGATTTTGGTTATTGGACTTGTGGTTGATGATGCTATTATTGTTGTTGAAAGAGTACAATACCTTATGCTTAATGAAAAAATGAAGCCTTATGATGCAGCTGTTAAGGCTATGTCCCAAATCGGTAGTGCTATTATTGCAACAACGTTCGTTTTATTGGCCATTTTTGTTCCAGTAGGTTTAATGGTTGGTATTACCGGAAAAATTTATCAGCAATTTGCTGTAGCTATTGCTACAGCAGTCATCTTTTCGGCTTTTAATGCTCTTACTCTTAGTCCCGCTCTTTGTGCCATATTTTTAAATAATGAAAATGAAAATAAAAAGGCTGTTTTCTTTAAACTTTTTAACAATACTTTGGATAAATTTAAAAATCTTTACGTTAAAATCGTTGGTTATTTTTCTCGCTATTTATTGTTGACTACTTTTATTATTTTGACGGTTATTGCTATTATCTTTTGTGCTTTTAAAATTACTCCCACTTCTTTTATTCCGAAAGAAGATCAAGGTATTATTTTTGCTAATATCCAGTTAGATACCACCGCTAATATCAATCAAACAAATGCTGTTTTATCCGATATGACAGATAAAATACAGCGTATGGATGGCATTAAATATGTTATAACTGTTGCTGGATATAGCTTACTTGGTGGAGGTGGTGAAAATGTTGCTCTTGGTGTTATCGGATTACAAAATTGGTCTGAACGAACCACAAAGCAACTCTCTATTGAAAGTATCTCAAACGCCTTAAGAGATGAATTTCAATCTTATCCTAATGCAGAGTTTAATTTTTTTGCACCGCCTTCTGTTCCTGGTATCGGCCAAAGTAACGGCCTTTCTTTAGAATTAATTGCAACGAATACTAGCTCGTCTCCTCAAGAATTAAGTAAAGTCTTGAATGATTATCTTTATAAACTTAATCAAAATTCTAATCTGGCTTATGCATTTAGCACTTTTACTGCTGATACACCGCATTTGTATCTAAATATAGACAGAAATAAACTTCAGTTTTATAATGTGTCCGTCGCCGATTTATATAGTACTCTTCAAGCTAATTTGGGTGCTACTTACATTAGTAATATTACTTTAAGCGGGCAAGTTAATCGTGTTATTTTGCAAGCTGATTTTAATTATCGGCAAACCATTGATGACGTAAAAAATCTTTATGTAAAAACGAATTCAGGAAATTTAATTAAAATTGGTAGTTTTGCTGACGTATCTACGGAACTTTCTCCTAATATTATTTATCGTTATAATCTTTATACTGCTGCGGCTATTACAGCTCAAGCTGCTAAAGATATTAGTAGTGGTCAGGCTATGGATACTGTTGAACAAATCGCAAAAAATTATCTCCCTGACGGTTTTGCTATTGATTGGACAGCTCTTTCTCTTCAAGAATCCGAAACTCGCGGTCTTGTCGGAGCTCTTATCGCTCTGGCCATTATCTTTTGCTATTTATTTTTAGTCGCACTTTATGAAAGTTGGATGTTGGCTTTTTCGGTTATGTTTTCTACTGTTTTTGCTGTTTTAGGAGCCTTTATTGGTTTGCACTTGTTTAATTTGCCTCTTAGTATTTATGCGCAATTAGGAGTTATTTTGCTCATCGGTTTAGCGGCAAAAAATGCCATCCTTATTGTTGAATTTACTAAAGATTATCGTGAGCAAGGTAATAGTATTCTTGAAGCAGCGGAAAAAGGTGCCGGAGAAAGATTTAGAGCCGTTTTAATGACTGCTTTAACTTTTATCTTGGGTGTATTCCCTATGGTTATTGCTACGGGACCTGGCGCAAGTTCTCAAATATCTATTGGCGTTACTGTGTTCTTTGGGATGATTTTAGCTACTTTAGTTGGTATTGTCTTTATTCCTGCCCTTTTTGCGTTGTTTGAAAATATTAAAGAGTTTTTTTCTCATTCTAAACAACATCTTAATAAGGCTTCTTCTTCGCTCAAGGAGAAACATCATGCGTAAATCTATTTTATTTATTTTTCTTATTCTTCAGGCTTGCCATGTTGGTGAAAAATTTTCTTCTGTTTTTCCTCTTACTAATGACAAAATTAAACAGAATTTAGAGCTATCAAATCAATCTGAAGTTATCTCCGTTGATTGGTATAAAATCTTTAAAGACGATGTTTTAAATACACTGATTCATATTGCTTTAACTGATAATTTATCTATTAAACAATCAATTCAACGCCTTCAACAATCCAGATATTCATACTTGATAAATTCAACAACTATGCTTCCACAACTTGACTCTTCCGGCGAGTATGAATTTAGTAAAGCCAGTAATAATCAAGATTATGTTTATGATGTAAATTCTTTTAAAGTCGGACTTGATGCCTCTTGGGAGTTAGATATTTGGGGAAAAGGAGAATATATTTCTGAACAATATTTTGAAATTATGCGCAATGCACAATATTCTATCGCCAATCTTAAGGTATCCCTTACTGCAGAAATTGTTTCAAATTATGTTAATTTACGTTCCCTCCAGGAAAAACTTAAAATTACTGAACAAAATTTATCTTTACAAAAACAAATCCTTAGCACCGTTGTTAGTCAGTATGAAAATGGTATTGCAGATGATTTAGCTCTTAATCAGGCCGAATATACTGTTGAAATGACAAAATCCTCTATTCCTAACTTAAAATATCAAATCGAAGTTTATAGAAATACATTGGCCATTCTTTTAGGTTGTACTCCTGATTCTCTTCCAGCAGGCCTTAGTAACTATAAGAAAAATTTAACATCTACGGCTTTTCAATTTGATATAAACAAATTAAACAAATTATCTCTTAATGTTATTCGTTCGCGTCCTGATATTTTAGTTGCAGAAACGGTGTTGAAACAACAAAATGCCGCCATTAATGAAGCTATTACAAATCTTTATCCCAGTATTTCCTTGAATGCAACATTCGGCTTTATTTCAACCAGCGGTCACTCTCTGTTTAACAGAAACAGTCAAGTTTATGGGTATACTCCCAGCTTTATTCTTCCAATCTGGAATTGGAAACAATTAGTCAATAATGTAGAACTGCAAAAAAGTATAAATGAGGAATATGTTTTAAACTATAATGAAGTTATTCTTACGGCTTTAACAGAAATAAAAAATTCGATTATGGCTGTTAAGCAAGCCTATCGTGAAAATCGTTCTTACTTAGCCTCTGTTGATAAAATGCGCAACATTTTAGATTTATCACAAGAAAAGTACAAAAACGGTTTGATTTCTTTTACTGATGTTGCAACTGCCGAACAAAATTTATTAAATGCCCAAATAAATCTTATTTCCAGCAACACTAATATTCTGCAGAATATAACAGCTTTCTATAAATCTGTCGGGGGCGGATATAATTTTGACTAATTATGGATATGTACTGTCTAACGGGGCATCTTGGTTGACACTTTGCGGTTTGTAAACAAATAAATTCGTTGTTCCGGGAATATCTGTTGTTCTTTCGACATATCCTTTTCTTAGCATACATTTTTGGTATTTTCGAGGACTGGCATCCGTGTCATCTCTAACAGAGTTTACTAATATTGGCATAGCTCCTGGATATGGAACAAAACTTGCCCAAATACCATGTTCTTTGTGCCATTTTACAACAATATCATAACGCTGTTCTTCTGTATAAAACCAACTTTTAAAATTTGGAAAAAATTTAAATGCTTCAGCCTCTCGCATACATTCCGAATGATCTCGAGAGAACTTTAATCCTCCTGTATTATATCTATCCCAATGAAAAACAACCTGTCCTTCTGTTGTTGTCGTACAGGAGCTTAAAAACATAAATGACAATAGTAAGTACAGTTTTTTCATTATTAAAAATCCAAATTTGCGTAGTTACTTGATGGCGGTATTCCTCGAATATTATCTTTTAATATTTCCTTAAAACTCGGACGAGATTTTATCTTAGCATACCATAATTTTGCGTTTTTATATTCATTCCAAGGAATATCACCAAGATAGTCAACTATTGATAAATGCGCAGCGACCGTTAAATCGGCTAAACTTATTTCTTTTCCTGCTAAATAATTATTTCGGTCTGCCAAATAATCTATATATTCCATATGAAACTTTAAATTATTTAATCCAGCTTTTAGTATCTTTGAATTAGGAGCTTGCTTAAATTGAAAACGCTTAATAATTTTCTCTGCAACTATATACTTATAAACTTCATTATAAAATTTGGTATCAAACCAATCCATTATTCTTCTGATTTCTGCCCGAGATATTGGATCTTCAGGCAATAACTTATATTGCGGATTACTTTCTTCTAAATATTCTGTTATTGCATAATTTCCGGCGACCACTTTGCCGTCAAAAACAAGTATTGGCAAATCCCCTCCAGGGTTTATGTCCAACATTTCTTGTGATAATTTCCATGGTTCTTCTTCCTTTAAAACAAAAAGCATTTTTTTTTCGGCCATTATCAATCTGATTTTTCGTGATTGTGGTGATATGCTATGATGAACTAAAAGAACCATTTTCTCTTTGTCTCCTTTTTGTTGTATGTTATATTTCTATTTTTTCTTTTTCAAGTATTATTCTGTTGTTTTCTTATTTATAGTTTACTCTGTTTCTTTGTCTGTATTTATTACAGTTTCTTCTATATTATTTTCTGTTTGTCCCATATTTATATATGTGGGTGGAACAATTCCCCGAGTATTTTCTTTATATATTTCCATCAGTTCTTTCAAGCTCTCCTCCTTTGCTTTTGCATATGAAGCACTCTTTAAATATTTCTTTAAATACGCAATTCGCGGATGATTTGCCATCTCTGGTGTCACTCTAAAAAACATTGGCATTTTCCATAATGGCGCAGAGCTATATGCAACGTAATCATGTATTCCTAATTTGTATAATTCAATTTGGCTAGGGTAATAACTGGCTACAACATAATCAATTTCTCCGGTCAATAATTTTTTGTACGCTTCAGCAAAATCTTGTACTTTCTGAATCCCAAACTTTGCAAAATCCTTTAAAACAAAACTTGAAAAATAGTCTTGTGCAACATACACTCCTTTATAATTTTTGAGTTCGTCTTTTGTTTTTAATGATATTATTTTACGAGATGATGTTATAAAGTGAACATTGTTTTCAAAAAATGACGGATAAATATATTGATTTTTTGTATATGGAATGTTCTCGTAATAGGTAGCAAATAAACCATTGGTATTAATCTCATTCTTTTCAAAATCTTCTACAATTTCAGCGTAGTTTCTTTTTGGGTATTCTAAAATAACGACAATGTGTTCTTTATTTGCTAAATCATCAAATATTTTTTCAAACACAGATCCTAGTCGTTTTGATGACCACGGAAAAATATTCGGATTGGCTATTAAATTTATATCAAAACGATCCTTCCAATCATATTGCGAAGAATGACTTATATATTGAGGCTCACTATATCCGTTTTCTTCCTTACCTACCATTCGTATGTTATCACTGATGGCTTGAGCATTTGAATATATTAGAGTCAAAACAACTAAAAATATGCTGGATAGTAATTTCATATTTCCCCCGTCGTGTAAAAGAATCTTTGATTGTTTAAACTATACTGTTATTATATTAAAAAATAATTTATTTGATTTACTTTCGTATAGTATATTTAACTTCTAATGGTTTAATAGGTGATTGATTGACTGATAATACTGATTTAATTTATAAGAGTTTGTTTTTGCGTAATGAAATATCCAGAAATATCTCTATCGTTATTTCCGGAGCGGAAAGAATCGGCTCTTCTTGGTGTGCGCTAACTTTGGCTCACGCTCTTAATCTTGAGAGAAAAAAAGTTTTATTGGTCGATGCTAATGGTAAATTTTCTAATATATCTTCGTATCTTCTTTTACAAAAAACACTATATATTGAAGATTATCTTTTTGGAAAAAAAACTCTTAATCAGCTTGTAATTCCTTATAAAAATAAAAATTTTCATATTCTTACTGCACAACAAGGAAATAATTATCTTTCGGAGTTAGCTCTAGGAAGAATACAAATTTTTGCAGAGGATTTACAAATTCTTGCTGAAAATTATGATTGTACTATAATTGATATAGGAACAGAGCTCGATAATAAAAATTTGAGTCTTTGTCAAATTGCTGATAATATTCTAATCATATCCTCTGAAAATAACGCTGATTTAATTAAAACTTTTGATTTAATTAAATTCTTAAGCAACATAAATATTGATGCTAATTATAATTTAATAATTAACAAGGTAAATTCTTTTGAGGATGGATATAAAAGCTATGAAAAACTTAGTAAAGCATCTGACAGAGTAGGTTTGAGATGTCCCGATTTATTAGGAATTGTTCGTATTGATACAAGAATTCGCGATACTATTCGTAATAAAGAGCTATTATTATCACGCTATCCAACATCTGAAGCGGCTTTAGATATCTGTCATATTGCTAAAAAATTATATCAGGGGATTATACATGAATAAAAAAAATAAATATGATAGCTTGGGTTATTATCAGTTATTAGACGTTTCTTTTTCTTCTTCTGATGAGGAAATACGGCAAAAATATCGTGATTTAGCTAAATTTTGGCATCCTGATCATAATTCAGATCCTAAATCTGTTGATATGTTCCAAAAAATATCTGTTGCTTATGATGTATTGAAAGATCCTATACTAAAATTGAAATACACCCTTCTTTCAGCTATTTATAACTCTCAAAACTTTCCTGATATAAATGCCTTATGTCCTCTTAAAAATATGCACGGACAAGATGATTTAAATTTACGAGCTTTCCGCTTAACTGAAATTACGGGGAAAATACTCGGACATTCTAAAATTGATAAAGTATATTATTGCAATCCGAGTGAAGCCGTAAATGTTATTAAACAGATATCTAAGCATAATTGGCTTTATGGTTTTTGGGGTATTAGTGCTTTTTTCTTAAATATTGCAGCCTTATTCCATAATTTTTTTGCCTTAAATAATAATAAAGAAAATCTTTTTCTCTATCTGCATAATGCATTAGCTTTTGATAGCGATGGTAAACATCAAGAGGCTTTAACGTTGGCTTTATTAGCTAAAGATGTTGCCAATAAAGATGAATTACCATTTATCAATCTCTATATTAAGCATTTAGGTCATTACACCCCGCTTAATGTAAAAAAATGGAACTTAGGCAAACTCAAAAGAATACAGTTATTTTATCCTTGTATGCTTATTTGTCTTGTTTTTCTGCTTTGTGGTGGTCTATATTTGAAAAATATTGAAGATAGCAGAAAGAATTCCGTAAACGTTAAAGAAGTAGTTGTCTTTCAAGATGGACGCAAGGCTTTTAGTGATGTAGCTGTTGCTCGAATCTTTGATATTCCTGTTGATGTTCATGATAAAAAAAATCTTTATCATGTTACTCAGCTTACTCAGGCTATGCACGGAGCTGATAGTAGTTTTGATGTATATGGAACTGTTGAACAAGGTACAACCGTTAGGCTTACGGGATATTCTTCTGATAAAAAGTGGTTTCGGGTTATGTTTGATAACGGTGAAATGGCTTTTATCGAATCAGATAAATTGCAGCAGGGAATCGGAAAAGAAATTCCTCTCTGGAGTAAAATTTATAAAGAATAATAAAAAAGGATGTAGCTATGGCTTTAAAATTTGAAATATTAAAAAAACATAATAAATCTCGATTGGGGAAACTTTATACAAAACATGGTATCGTTAACACACCGGCTTTTATGCCTGTCGGAACTTGTGGTACGGTTAAAGCTATGCTTCCTGAATCTGTGGAATCTACCGGCGCTGAAATTATTTTAGGTAATACTTATCATTTAATGCTTCGTCCTGGTGCTGACTTGGTTCAGAAAATGGGTGGCTTACACCAGTTTATGAATTGGCATCGTCCCATTTTAACGGATTCTGGTGGTTTTCAAGTTATGAGTTTAAAAGGATTGAGGAAATTAACTGAAGAAGGCGTTACTTTTAAATCTCATATTGATGGAAAGCAATTCTTTTTGACACCTGAAGAATCTATTTCTATTCAACATAAATTGGATTCAAATATTACTATGAGCCTTGATGAATGTACGCCATTTCCGGCAACTCATGCTGAAGCTCAGAAATCTATGCAACGCTCTATGCGTTGGGCGCAAAGAAGTCGCGATGCTTTTCAAGACAGAGATGGATATGGTATTTTTGGTATTCAACAAGGTAGTATTTTTCAAGATTTACGACAAGAATCTGCTGAAAAATTGAAAGCTATCGGTTTTGACGGATATGCTATCGGTGGATTAGCTGTTGGGGAAGGACAAGATAAAATGTTTGAAGTTCTTGATTATGCACCTGGAATGCTCCCCGAAGACAAACCTCGTTATTTAATGGGGGTTGGTAAACCTGACGATATTGTCGGCGCAGTTCTTCGTGGTGTTGATATGTTTGACTGCGTTATGCCTACTCGTTCTGGTCGCACTGCCCAAGCTTTTACTGAATATGGTCCGATAAACATTCGTAATGCACGACATCGCGAAGACCCACGACCTGTTGAAGCTAATTGCGATTGCCCTTTATGCAAAAATTATTCTCGTGCCTATATTCATCACTTACAAAAATGTAATGAAATATTAGCTGTTATGCTCTTAAGTTGGCATAATATCCGATATTATGAACGTCTTATGCAAGGTATTCGTAAAGCTTTGGCCGAAGATACTTTAGATGAATTTGCTAAAGAATTTTACAGAAAACAGCAATTAGGTGATATTGAAGAATTAGCTTAGGCTTTAAGATAATCAAGGAGGACATCGTATGGCTACTAAAATTACTAAGAATAAAAATGATGATTTACTTTCCGCCTTTTTAAAAGAAAATAAAAAGGACGGTATCAGAGTTTTTGTTGCCGGTGGTTCTCGAGGTGGTCATAATCCCGTTTATGTTAAGGAAGCCTATACTCTCGGAAAAAAAATTGTTGAAATGGGATTCAAACTGGATTTTGGTTTATCTAATGCCGGTATCATGGGGGCTGTTGCTAAAGGAGTTATGGATGCATGGAATGAAAAGCAACATTCTTCAAACCCTGATTTTCCAATTCAAGGAATTACTACCGAAGAATATTACAAACTTTATGACTCTGACGACGCTATGCTTAAACACATCAACATTATCTTTGCTAAAACTTTAGAAGAACGAAAACGACGTTTATTAAATGCTGACTTTGTTGTATTCGCTCCGGGTGGTGTTGGTACTTTGGATGAGCTTGCTTACGACTGTGTTGCCATGCAAGACGGACTTTTGCAGAAGAAACCTTTTATTCTTTATAATATTAGCGGTTTTTTCCATCATCTGCTTGAATTTTTAAAAGCAATTTCTAATAAGGGTTTTTCCGATCCCGTTCCTTTTGTTGTTGTTGATAATGACTTTGAACTCGAGGTTGCCTTCAGTTTATTAAAAAATCGCTATTACAAATGCGAGGACAGTACTGGTGTTTACGATAATACACGTCAATTAGTTTATGAACTCCCCTATTTTATTCAGCAACGACTTAAAACAGGAAAAGATATTGTTGATATTATTCGGGAAGTTTGCAGTATTCGTGGACTTGGAAATGATGAGGAAAAGGCGGCTCTTGATAATGATATTGAAACTGCTTATTTAGAAAAAGAAATTGAACGTATGTATGATAGATTAGCCAAAACTGGACGCGATACCTCTGTAGTTAGTTATAAATTGTCTCGATTAAAAAGAAGACAGGGGAAATTATAAATTCAATATACTCATTACAACTTTTGCTAAATAGCCCTTCTTAAAAAAGTTCTAAATTTTTATCCTTATTTACTAAAACTTGTGCGGCGGCGCGTGCTTCTTTGGTTATTTTTTCGCCGGCAAGCATACGCGCGATTTCTTCTATTTTCCCTGTAGAGTCTAGCTTCTTTAGACTTGTTGTTGTTTGATTGTCTATCGTATTTTTTTCAACCTTAAAGTGCTCATTGCTAAAAGCTGCGACTTGTGGAGAGTGTGTTACAACCATAACTTGAACTTTTTCTCCTAAGCGAGCCAAACGTTCTCCTACGGCTTCTGCTGTTGCGCCCCCTATTCCTGTATCTATTTCATCAAAAATAAGTGTTTCTTGGCTGGAATTTTGAGCTAAATTTACTTTCAGGGCTAGCATAAAGCGTGATAATTCTCCTCCTGATGCAATTTTATTTAATGCGCCCATTGGCGTATTAGGGTTAGTTGAAACCTCAAAGCAAACAGTATCCCACCCTTTTTCAGACCATTGATTTTCGTCTTTGGTGGTTATTTTAGTTTTGAAAACAGCTTTTTCCATTTTTAGAGGAGGTAACTCTTTCATTATATTTTCATCTAACTTCCGTGCAGTTTCTTGTCTTTTTTCACTTAATTCTCTTGCCGCACGGATATATTTTTCTTTTAAATTATTCACTTCTGCTTTTAGTGCTTGCAGATTTTCTTCTCCGTTTTGTAAACTACGAAGCATTTGCGACAATTCTTCCAATTTTTCTGGTAATAAATCTATTTCTGTTTGATGTTTTTTAGCGACACTTCGTAATGCAAATAACCTTGTTTCTATATCATCTATTTCATTTTGATTCAAACTTATATCTGCTGAATTTGCCTCTATGCGCTCCACTGCATCATTTAAACTGTATAGTGCGGTTTCAATGTTTTGCTCTATATCTGTATATTTACCATTTACAATTTCATTTGCTCTTGATATTGCATTTTGTGCTTTGGCTATCTGTTCTAATACAGAATTTCCACTATTTAAATACGAATAAGCTGCATTTAATTTTTCAATGATTTTTTCTGCGTTCATTAGTTCACTGCGACGATTACGCAGACTTTCTTCTTCACCTTTTTGCGGTGCTAACTTTTCTAATTCTTGTACCCAATGTCTAAGATTTTCTTCATCCTCCTTAGCCTTATTTAACGCGGCTTCTTTTTCTTTTAAATTCTTTAGCGTTTTTTTATACTTCACATAGGCTTCTTGAGTTGCAATAATTTCTTTTTCATATTCGCCATAACTATCTAATATATCACTGTGTGTTGCTGGATTTAGCAAACCTTGATTATCATGTTGACCATGTATTTCTATGAGATTTTGGCTTAATTCTTTCAATAACTTAAGTGTTATTATTTGGTCATTAAAAAGTATTTTTCCTTTACCTTCGGCGGTAATTGTTCTTTTTATAATAATATCACCATCTATTTCCAAATCATATTCTTTAGCAATTTTATATATTTTATTATCCGATTGTACCTCAAAAACGCCTGTAACGGATAATTTATCCGTTCCTGCGCGAACCAATGAAGCTTCTGAGCGATTGCCCAGCAATAACCCTAGCGAATCCAGAAGTATTGACTTCCCTGCACCGGTTTCTCCACTCAAAACTGTTAAACCATTTTTGAAGTCTATATCCAAACAGTCTATTAAAACAACATTTCTTATTGATAAAGTTTTGAGCATTGTTTGATGTTAGTCCTTTGACACTAATTTTGATGCCATTTTTGACCATTTACTATCCGGATAATTGCGACGCAGAATTTCTTCTTTTTTAGTTGCTTCATTATCTAATCCAAGCAAGGTATAAATTTCTACTTCTCGATATAATGCCTCTTCAATTTGGCTGGTCGTTTGGTAAACATCTGTTACTGTTGAAAAACGATTAAGAGCCGAAATGTATTCTTTATTTTCCAAATAATAGCGGCCAACACTCATTTCGTGTCCAGCTAAATGATCTTCAATCAATGCCATTTTTGCTTTCGCGTCTTTGGCATATTCACTCTCCGGAAACATTACAATAACCTGAGAAAACGTTTCATACGCATCTTTGGTTGCTGATTGTTCTTTTTCCGAGGGGGCAATTTGGTCATAATAACATACGCCTTTTAGATAGAAAGCATAAGCTATATCCTTATTTCCGGGATGTAATCTAATGAAGCGATCTAAAGCGGCAATGGCATCATCGTATTTTTCATCTTTATAGTAAGCATACGCACTCATTAATTTCGATTTTGTGGCCCATTTAGAATATGGGTGCTCCATCTCAACTTTGTCAAATGTTTCGGCTGCTTTTTGATATGAAGTCTTATTTAGGTAGTCATAGGCTTCATTATACAAGGTTTCTGCACTTTTATCTTCATCCTTAATCGGCTCTTCCGTTGTTGCACATCCGCCTACAAACATTATTCCAATTATCGGTAAAATATACAGAATCTTTTTCATTTCGCCCTCTCTTATATGATTTCATAATTATCTGTTGAGGCAAATAATTGCTTCAATATTTCGTTATTATGATAGTGTCCGCTTTTATTAGCAACAACTTTTGCTAATATATAATACCCTGATGTATATAAATCACCGATTGTATCCATTACTTTATGATTTACGCATTCATTTGTCACGCGAAATCCTCCGGGATTTAATATTGTTTCACCATCTAATACAACGGCATTATCTAGTGAGCCCCCTTTAATTAGCCCAATAGATTGCAAATAATCAACTTGATACTTCTCACAAAATGTACGGCATGGTGCAATTTGTTCTGCAAAAATATCTGACGTTATATCTTGGTCAAAATTTTGATGTCCCACTATTTTGGATGGAAATTCTATATCAAAACAAATGTGCATGTTATCTGCCGGCAGTAGAGTTACACTACCGCCTTTTCCATCATCGAAAGTTACTTCTTTTTTTACTTTTAAAAATTTACGAGGTGCAGATTGCTCTTTTAGTTCTTCAAGTTGCAAAATTCTCAGAAATTCTTTTCCGCTACCATCGAGAATCGGTATCTCCGGATTATTAATTTTTACCAAAGCGTTATCTATTCCTAGAATGTAAAAAACAGACATAATATGCTCAATAGTACTAACAATATTTTGTTTATCTGTTCCTAAACATGTACAATTACGAGTATCGATAACTTTATTGTATAAAGCGGGTATTTCTTCAGCGTTGGCTATATCTGTTCTTAAAAAGCGAATCCCGTAATTTTCAGGCGCAGATTCTATTTCCAAAAGGGATGCACAACCTGAATGCAACCCAATTCCACTAATTTTTATATTTCTTTTCAACGTCTGTTGTTTCTGCATCTTTTTCCCCTTCTAAATTTTGTAGGTGGTCTGTAAGCCGAGTTCTGTTCTTATCATTTGCTTTACTTATTGTAAAGATTCTAAGCGATAGCTATTCATCTAGACCAAATGTCACCATTTGGTTCAAGCGACCTACCTCTGGAGCAGAGTGGAAACACTCCTTATAACAACTTACGCTGCCCTCCTAATTTGGTCTTGCGTCAGGCAGGGTTTACCTTGCAAAAGATATTACTACCTTCTCGGTGAGCTCTTACCTCGCCTTTTCAACCTTACCAAATCGTGTTTGGCGGTAATTTTCTGTGGCACTTTCCCTTAGATTTCTCTAGCCGGACGTTATCCGGTACCTTGTTTCCATGACGCTCGGACTTTCCTCACTAAGTATGCTTAGCGCAGCTATCCGACCACCTTATTTAAGCCTTACCACACTTTATTATAAAATCAATATTTTTGACAACCTTTATTACTGATTTAAAAAAATTTACCTTTTGTTAATTTTTTACTTGTTTTGTTTAAATTTTGTGTTATTTTGTCTACGAATCGATTTAGAACTATATATCGGAGTTTTCTTTAATGACAAAAATAAATAATAATATTTTAAGTTTATTTGCAGCTACTACTATTGCTTTAGCCTCCTTTTCTGCTTTTGCTGAATGCGATGGCTTTTATATCGCCGGACGTGCAGGATATGCAAAATATGAAATTGAAGACGATAGAAGCGGTGTCTCTCAAAATGTTTCAGATTATGTTGTCGATAAAAAGAGATTTATTGCAAGCGGTGCTCTCGGTTATAGATATGAACACTTCAGAGCAGAATTTGAGTATGTATGGAGAGATAGAAATAGTGGGGCTATAGCCGATTTTGCTGATGCAAAATTTAAATCTCAATCTTATATGTTTGTTGTTTATTACGACTTCTTTCCTTACTCTTGGTTTACACCTTTTGTTAATGCCGGTATCGGCTGGACCGACCACAGTCTTACTATCAATAATAAAGTTGCCACCAGAGAAAAAATGGATGCTACTAACTTCACATGGTCTTTAGGTGCTGGCATTTCTGCTAAAATTACTAATAGATGGAATCTTGATGTCGGTTATCGTTATTACGATATGGGTAGTTTAGATATGTATAATGGCGACACAAGTGTTACTGACCAGGAAGTTTATGTTGGTTTAAGATACGTTTTATAAAATAAACTGCTTAGATTGAATTATAATAAAAAAATATTGCTTGAATTATGTATCCCTTAGCTCTACTCTTTGGGATACATAATTTATATAGAGGAGCTTTTTATGAGTAATAAATTATTTGGAACCGATGGTATTAGAGGAATAGCAAACTCTTTTCCGATGAATGCTGAATTTGTTTTTAAACTTGCTAAAATTTTAAGCAAAGTTGTTTGTCTTACGCATAAAAAAGTAGCTATTGGTAAAGATACCAGAATTTCCGGTGATATGCTTGAAGCTGCTTTAAGTGCCGGATTTATGTCTTGCGGGGTTTCTGTCATCTCTCTTGGCATCGTTCCTACACCTCTTATTACCTTAAAAACCCCTTCTCTTGATGTTGATATGGCTTTGATGATAACAGCTTCCCATAATCCTTATCAAGATAATGGTATTAAACTTATTAACGCTAATGGGGATAAATTTTCAGATGATTTTTACAAAAAAATTGAGCAACTCTTAGAAAATGAGGAAACTTTATCAGGTAATGCAACTTCTACTATTGGCACAATTTTACCACAAACAGATATTGTAGAACAATATATTGAAGATATGCGTAATATCGCTCCTAATTATAAAGCTTTACAGGGATTACGTGTTGTTTTAGATTGTGCAAACGGTGCATATTCTTATATCTTACCTCAAACATTTAAAGATTTAGGTGCTGGTGTAATTGCTATCAGCAATCAACCTAACGGTGTTAATATCAATGAAAAATGCGGCTCGCAACATCCTGAACTATTAGCTAAAACGGTTATTGATACTCATGCTCATTTTGGTATTGCCGTTGATGGTGATGGCGATAGAATTATTCTTGTTGATGACAAGGGTAATATTATTGATGGTGACCAATTGCTCTGTTATCTCGCTCTTTATTTAAAAAAGCATAATACTCTTACAAATAATACTGTTATTAGCACTGAATGGTCAAACTTAGGTTTGGGGAAATATTTAATTGCTGAAGGATTTTCTTATTTTAAGAGTAAAGTCGGCGAAAGATATGTTATTGATTTAATGAAAGAAAAATCTGCCGTTCTCGGTGGTGAAGTTGTTGGACACATTGTTCTATCGCACTATGCCAAAACCGGAGATGCTTTGGCTGCCGCTATAATTATTGCTTTGGCATATCTGGAAAATAAAAAAGCTTTGAGTGAAGTTTTTCCAATTTTTGAACCTTTCCCTTGTATTATTGAGAATATACGTTTCTCAAACGCACAGTATATGTCGGACAGCGTTGAACACAATGATGTTAAACAAGCTCTTATTGATGGTAAAAAGCAATTAGGAGAAATTAGCACTTTGATTGCCAGAAAATCAGGAACTGAACCAGTTATTAAGCTTCGCGTTGAAGGACAAAATGAAGAAACGGTTAAGCAAATAGCTTATCATCTAAAACAGCTTATTCAAAAATATCAAAAATAATGAAAAAGAAAGTCCTCAAAAGAGGACGTTCTTTTTTTTATCACAAATTATACGCTTATTAGAAAATATCCCTTTATTCAGTAATATTGTTTAGGCTATGTAGAGTTTCTCTTATTTTTTCATCTTTGATTAGAAGGCTCTGTGTTTTTTGCAAACCGTTTTCTATTTTGTTTTTAACTTGCTTGACATTCAATTCTTCTTGGTCATCTTTTTGTGTTAGAGCTTGTTTCCACAGAAATACTGCTTCATTTTTCCGCCCCCCATACCAATATGCGTCCCCTAAATGGTCACTTATAATTGCATTTTGGGGATTTAATTCTGATGCTTTTTCTAAGTACACAATAGCATTCTGATAATCTCCGGTTTTAAAATATACCCATCCCAGACTATCCATTATAACACCATCATTCGGATCTTTTTCATACGCCTCTAAAATCATCGCTGCTGCATTATCTGTATTTACGTCATACTTTAACCAACTATATCCCAAATAATTTAATACTTGAGGGTGGCGATTACTTAATTTCAGTGCTTTTTGCAAGCTTTCTTCTGCCTTATTCCACTCGTTATTTTTATCGTAAGATACAGCTAAAGCATAATATACTGGCCAATATTTCTCATTTTCATAAAAAATAGATTGTAATGCCTTATTATAATATTTTATGGCTTCGGACTGGTTATCGCTTATACGCAAAATATCTCCTAAATTAAATAATATTTGGAAATCATTAGGATTCTTCCTCAATAATCTTTTTAAAACCTTAGTTGCCTCCTCATATTTCTTTTCTGATGCCAAATTACTTGCTTTTCGCATTTGCGCCGGATAATACATCTCAGAATCTTTAGTTATTGCTTCATAATATTTATTGGCATCTTTAAGCATTAACCTTTCTTCAAAAATATCAGCCATCGCAATCTTGGTTATATCATTATCCGGATTAAAATACTCTGACATTGCCATATATATTTGAGCATAGTCATATCCGACAGGTACAGACTTAAAAAGTAAGGCTATCTCTAAAAATACTTCTCCTGCACCTTTATCTGCCGTATTAATTAATTTTGGTGTTTTTGTATTTCCTTGCTCTATCTTATTTTTTAAACAAGACAGCATTTCTTTTAAACTTGCCGTACCATAGTATTTAGCAACTAAATCTATTGCTTTTTCTTTCTGATTTATCCGTACGTAGAAATTTGTTATAATCTGCAACGCGCGGAAAGACATATCGCTAGCCTTGTCATTTATAATAAAAGCATAATATTTTTCGGCCTCATCATTTTTATCAAAATATTCTGCAATTAATCCCCTATGTAAACTGTAAACAGTTTGCATATCTTTATCTTTAGATATTTTTTCTAGCTCTTTTATGGCTTTTTGGTAATTATTTTCACCTACATAGCACCATGCATTAAAAAGTGGTGTTATGAGTTTTTTATATGTTTTTTCCTGAATATTATTAATCTCAGCACGGGCAAATTTGTAATTTTTATGTTTAAAAGCTTTTACCGCATTGATAATATCTATAAAATTATTCTTATCACCATTTTCACGAGCTATGTTTGCATATTTTGCTGCTTCGTCTATTTTACCTTGTGAAGCTAAAATTATGTATGTCTTTCCCAGCAAGTCCTTATTTACAAAACCTTTTTCTATGGTTTTTACATAGTAATTTGCGGCATTATCATAATCTTGGCGAATATGAGCTACTCGGCCTGCCAAATAATTCCCATAAGCGGTTTCTTGTCTTTGCAAATAAACAATTTCTTGAGGATATTCTTGCTTGTTAATAAAATTTCCGGTACAAGAATTGAATAAACCTATTCCGCTTAGTAAGGTGATAATGTAACTCGCTTTTAACATCTCTTTTATTTTTCCTGTTGATTGCTTTACTATTTTATCATTTTACTCTTAACTTTAAACTAAAATTATTATATTTGTGTAAATAATTGCTTTATATTGCAATAAAAAGTGTCATTATATATAATTTAGCATATGATGGATAAACAGATTAACATAAAGGAAACACTTGATTGGTATATTTGGGCGGGAGTTGTTGAAACTTGCGCCGATGAAGTTTGCTTAAATCATTCTCCAGAGAACTTAAATCTTTCTTCTCCGTCTATACAAATTCAACCTATTACGCCTGATTTGCAAAAAAGCTATATTCCATCAACTATATCTCATACTAATACACCTCTTGCTGCTGCTTTTGATAATATTGCCAAAAATGCTAGAGAATTATGTTCTAAAGCTACTTCTCTTGAAGAATTGAAAGAATTGGTTCAGCAATTTGATGGCTGTAATCTAAAGAAAACCGCGGCAAATACTGTTTTTGGAGATGGTTCTATTCAAGCCCGTGTTGTTCTTATCGGTGAAGCTCCGGGTGCTGATGAAGATAGAATCGGTTCACCTTTTGTCGGGAAATGTGGTAAACTTCTTGATAAAATGCTTGCTGCAATCAATATTAATCGCGCTGATTGTTATATTACCAATGTTTTGCCATGGCGACCTCCTGGGAATAGAACTCCGACCGATGAAGAAATTGCTATTTGTTTACCTTTTTTAAAAAGGCAAATTGAATTGATTAAACCTGATTTTTTACTTCTTTTAGGAGGAATTGCTCTTAAAAGTTTGTTAGATGTGTCTGATTCTATTTCAAGAACTCGTGGTAAATGGTTGGAATATGCTATTAACGAACAAAAAACTGCTAAAGTTTTAGCTACATATCACCCTTCTTACTTATTGCGCTCCCCATCGCAAAAAGCAAAAGTTTGGAGTGACTTATTGCGCTTACAAAAGAAAATGAATAATGAGGAATGATTTCAACGTGTTTTTTGTGTATTTTTATTTTATTTAATAAAAATTAAATATTCTTTTGTTTATGATACATGCAATAAATAAGTATTTATGAGGTTTGAAATGAAAAAATCGATGAAATTTTTAGCCACATTTCTTTTAGGTGTTGCTTTTACTTTGCCTTTGCATGCTATTGCTGCTGATAACACCGCAAAAACAAAGTCAACTACGGCTAAAAAAGAAGCTGAACCAACTACTCGTCCTGATGCGGTTATTTTTAAAATTCATGATATCGATCCAGTTTTGGAAGAAGGTGTTGTTAAAGGATGTAACTATATGATTACTTTATACAACAGAACTTCCATCAATTTTAGAACCTTTACTATTAATCTTTCTTGGGATGATGTTGTTGACGAGCGTTTTAAGTTTGATCGATATGTGGAAACGCTTTTAGGGGTTGAAGAGGCTGATAAACAGCGTTCTCTGTTCTCTAAAGTTGATCCTGTAAAACCTGTTCAAACCTCCGTTACTGTTAATGCTTTTGGTGCTGATAAGCAGATTTCTTTACGTTCATACATGGATAATGAAAAATGTTATTTGATGCTGTCTGATGCCAAATTTACGGTATCTCCTTGTGATATTGCTCGTAGCATGGATACTGTCGGTAGTTTTGGCGTTAGCTCAGAACAAAGCAACTGCACAGAACTTTTCCAATTTGTCAGCACGAAGAATCCAGAATATTTCGGAGAATTTAAACGTATCTCTGCTTCAGAAGAAGCTGCAGCAAGCGAATCTGCAGAAAGTCGTGAATTATCTGATATTGATATGATAATCGGCAAAATTGTTGAAAATATGGGAACTTCGGATAAAACTTTAACTAATATTTACTAATTCTCAAAGCCGAATTATCTTGATTCGGCTTTTATTTTTCTAGGAAATATCTTAATGAAGAATCTTTATCGTGGTTTATTATCGGTACTTTTTGTAATATTCCTTACTCCTTTATCTGAAGCACAGCTTCTTGATGAAATCCCTGTTCAGGAAACTACACCGTCTATTACCAGCAGCAATACAGATAGCAATAGTGAAGAACTCTTTAATGAAATGTTTAGTGATCACGATATTTCAGAGAGAGAACCTGATAGAATCGAAAATTTTGACAGTGCTGTTGAAAATACCGCAAAAGCATTGCAAAAAGCAAATGCTATAGATAATGCTGTCCAAGCTCGTCCTGTTCAGGAGCCAATTACCGGAGATCTAAAAATTGGCGTTGTTAAAGGAAGTTTTAAAGTTTTTCAGAATTATTCCGGAAAGACACAATGTTCGTTTAATGTTGTTTTAAAGTCTGAAATTAATAGGGATATAAAATCTATGGGGGTACGATTGATCTATCCGCATAGAGCTTTTGCTTTTGTATTTAAAAAAGTCCCAGCACAAACTTCGCAAGTGCGCTCAATTACCACATCTGGAAACATTTGTTATACTTTTGGCGGAGTGCCGGATATGGAAGTGAACCTTTGCCGTATTGTTAATACTATTGATTCGGAGTGCGCAAAACGATTGAAATGGGATAACAATTTGGAAGCTCCGACCGCTCAACAATAGCTTTTATACTATAATATTTCCCATTTTTGTTTCTAAAGGGCGGTTTTCGCTCCTTTTTTGTTCTAAAAATCTTGAAAAATGCCGCAAAATATGGTATAATTTTTTCTAGAAACATTATAATTTAAATATAGATATGAAAGAAGGAATCTTCTCGTTCATCTGGGCTGGCATTTGCGCCCTCTTGAGCGTTTGGCTCATACTATATGTTGACGCCAAATTAAATTTTTCTTCTGACTACTTCTTTCCAGCTATTGTGGATGCTATCCACGGTTGGGGGATGTCAGTCAGAAAGGTGTTATTTTTTTCTTTGTATCTCCTGTACTGGCTTACAGGAATACATAAGCTGTTCGGTAATGGTTTATTGGCCCTTATCGGATGGGTAACACTTTTAATAATTATTTGTGTACTGATTGTTGCCGGCTATTGGTTCGTTACCTGGCTGGTGACATTTCTCTAAACAGAAGAGTTGTTTTTTGGGTGTTAATCCTTAAAAACAACTCTTTTTTGTTTGATTAGTTAAATTTTTACAATTATATGTTAATGCTAATTTGAATAATTGAAAACAGTCAAGATAACGAGGATTAAAATGGATACACAGGTTGCTACCGAGGTTGTTAATCAACTCTCTATGTGGGATATGGTTTGGTCTTCCGACTTAATTACCAAGGCGGTTATGATTGGATTGATTGCTGCTTCGGTTTGGTCGTGGGCTATTATTTTTGAAAAAATCAATACATTACGACAAGTTAAGCGCTTGTCTAAACATTTTGAAGAACGCTTTTGGTCCGGTGGCTCTTTGGATAAGCTCTACGACTCTATCGGGAATCCGCAAGACCCGATGTCGGCTATGTTCGTTGCCGCAATGAAAGAGTGGCGCAGAACGAATATCATGAAGTCTAAAACAGACAGAGGCTTGCGCGGCGTTTCTCTTCAACAGCGAATCGAAAAAGCTATGATGGTTTCTATGGATAAAGAATTAGATGATTTGGATAATCATTTGGGATTTTTGGCTTCTACCGGTTCGGTTGCTCCATTAGTTGGTTTGTTCGGAACGGTTTGGGGTATTATTTCATGCTTTAACGCCATTGCTGTTACCCAAAGTAACTCTTTGACTTCTATCGCTCCGGGTATCGCTGAAGCTCTGTTTACCACCGCTTTTGGTTTGATTGCGGCTATTCCTGCTTATATTGCGTACAATATGATTACTTCTGATATTGATAGATACGCAAAAAAACTTGAAAACTTCTTGGCTGAATTTTCAAGTATTCTATCTCGAGAAATTGACGATACCACTATTAAAGCTGAAATGGCCGGAGAGTAAAACATGGCAATTATTAACGGACGAATCCAAAGACGTGTTAGCCGTCGCAATGCTGACATTAATATGACTAACCTCATGGATGTTATGATGGTGCTTTTGGTTGTATTTATGGTGGCTGCCCCTTTAATGACTTCTGGTATTCCTCTTGATTTGCCTAAAGTTGGCGGCGGCACGCTTAATGGCAAAGATACTTCTATCAATATCAGTGTTGATAAAGACGGTTTTTATTATATCGGACAAAGCAAAATTGAACCGGACACTATTATTGATAAAATTATGGCCATTAAAGGCGAAAATAAAGATGTTACTATCACTATTTCCGGTGATGCGGCTTCTTCTTACGGTAGTGTTATCGGTTTGATGGCTATGCTCAAAGATGCCGGTTTTAGTAAAGTAGGCTTAAAAACCGAAGCGCGTCGGGATAAAAAATAGAAAGCTGTTTCGTGATGAAAAAAAGTTACGTTTATAAATCGGTAGCTCTTCACATTGCAGTTGTTCTGCTTTGTGTTTTTGATATACCTTTTTTAACACATAAACGTGACTTTGATGAACAACCGCCGATTATTGTTGATTTGGAAAATATTAAAATCACAGATACAACAAATATCCCTGAAAAGGCGGTTAAAGGTAAAGAACGTAAGCCTGCTACTCGTAAAGAAAAACCTATTGAAGAAAACTTTACTCAGAAAAAAACTGAACCTAAAACGGAGCCTAAGCCTATTGAACCTAAACCCGAACCTGAAATTAAAACTCCCGAAATAAAATCTCCGTCTTTAATTGAGGAAGCTCCCAAAGAGGAAATTCATAAAGAGGAACCTAAAAAAGAATCAAAAGAGCCAATTAAAGAAAAGAAAAAACCGGCTCCCATTCCACAGAGAAAACCGCAAATAAAACCGAAACCCAAACCTGCTCAACCTAAAAAAGCTAATAACACTAACAACAGCAACACATCGACTTCTTCGGCAAAATCTAAAAAGCCAGCTGTTCGTAGTTCTAATCCTTTACAGAGTTTAATGAACTCCGTTGATGATTTGCAGAAACAAATCGGCGAAGAAGATGCTCCAGCACAAGTTCCAGAGGATGAGCCAGTTAATAATCTCGGTATTGAGGGCGGAAACAGTAAAGGCTCTTACTTCAGTGAATTATCTGTTTCCGGTATTGATTTTGTAAAATCTAAGATTCAAGAATCTTGGAAAACAATTGCCGGCGGTAAAGATGATCGCAATATTGAAGTTGTTATTAATGTTAAACTTACTAAAGAGGGACTTATTCAGTCTGTTGATATTGAAGATATGTCCAGATACCGTTCTGATACATATTTTCAGGCTTTAGCAGACAGTGCTGAGCGCGCCATCTATATCGCGCAAGAGGTACACGGTGTCTTTAAGGTTTTATCTGCTCAAAACGGTTCGAACTATAGCGATTGGAAAGAAATACGTTTCACATTTACACCATTAGGACTAACAAAGTAATTATAATTACCTTGAATATCTATATATTTAGACGATAGCCGTTATTTTCTGTTAAAATTAGCTGACTTCCACCTTCTTGCTCAACTTTTTGGCGAAGGCGATATATATGGGTTTCAATGGTGTGGGTTGTTACATCTGCACAGTAGCCCCAAACGTTTTCCAATAAATCTTCTTTACTTACGCACTCTGGTGCATTTTGATATAAATATTTCAAAATTATAACTTCTTTTTCTGTCAGCTTTATCAATTTACCATTAGTTTGAATTTCTATTTCTTTTTTGGCCGGATATAAGTGATATTCCTTAAAACTAATACACTCTTTGCGACGGATTTTAGGCAACAATGTCCCTTCTTTAAAATCGTGTAAAAATTTATCTAAGCGAAAAGGTTTTCTTATAACCATATCCGATGCTTCAAAAACATCGGTATGAGATGAGAAAAGAATAATCGGCGTTTCTTTGTTTTGCTCTCTAATTGAATTTATTAATTCTTTATCTTCATCAACCAGTATAATCTCTGCATCTTTATCTGGTGTTTCGGTTATCTCTATTTCTGGTTCTATTAATTTTATTTGCCCCATTAAATCTTCTGTAAATGCTTTATTTTTTGAATAAATACTTATTTTTTTCATATTGCTAACTCCAATCCAAAGATAAAGGCATATCCTTTACTGTTGTTCTTTATCTCGTTATTATCCCCTTCCGCTTTTAGATGTGCTGCTGTTAATGATAGGGTGATGTATTTGTTGTATTGATAGCTGTTTGAAAAACTGATGATTTTATCTTTGTTATCTGTTTTTTTAGCTTCTGACACAAAATATGAAACACCTGTTGTAAAAGGCCCTATTTCATAACTTAGCCCTATATTGTACGCATTTCCTTCTCGGTACGAATCGTAGAGATTTTCTTTATCAAGTCCGTAATGCTTTGTATCTGCTTCTGTATGACGGTAAGAACCACCTAATGTCCACCCTTTACGGTAAACGCTAATCCCTGCAGAATATTCTGTATCATTATTTTCAAAATCAGCATACCCTAATGAAGTTTCAATTTCATATCCCAATACATCCCATATTCCATACGCTCCTAAAATATAAGCTTCATCATCTTTATACGGCGCATCTTTGGCAACAAGACCTGTTTGACTGTATGTCTTAGGAACATAGGTCGCACCCAATTTTATTCCTTGCCATGATGGTGTTACATAGCTGATTTTGGGCGATACACCGTCTGTATTGATATAAGTAGAATTAAGTGTTTTATACTGTGCGTCATGTCCTTTTTTGTACCAATTCGGGTTGGTGATAAAATTAACTAAGTCCGTATTGTTGGTGCGGTAATACCCTATATTGGGTGCACCAACGGCAAACTCGTACGCAACGTTATTTTTTTGCCCAATAGAAAATTCACCATAAGGCGTTTCTGTTAATAAATAAACTTCTTCTCCCCATGTGCCTTGATTATAATTCTCCACTTCTTTAGCCGTATCTGCCATTAGATACCCCACAAGAGAAGTTGCATAATCCTCATTAAATTCGTATGTTGCTCGTCCATAAAAGTTAAATGAAGAGTTTATGTTGTTATGTTTATACAGCTTATTGTATGGTTTTGTATAATCTGTATATCCGTAAAAACTATTTAATGACAAAGAATAATCTGTTTCTACATTTCCTGCATTTGCTACTATCGGACTTAAAAGAATACTTACTATAATTAACGGGGAAATTTTCATCTGTTTTTCCTAGAAATATTTTCTCTCGGTGTTAAATATAAAACTATCTTTTTGTCTTCACAAGACTATTATTGTTTATAACCTAAAAAATTCTGGATAAATATAATGCTTTTTGCTTTAACTTGACTTATATGTTAAATAAAATGCAGTAAAAAAATATATGGAGTAAATACAATGCAAAAACCTGTTATGCTTTTAATTTTAGATGGTTGGGGATACCGCGAACACGTTACAAATGATAATGCCATAGAACAAGGTCATACACCTAATTGGCACTCTTTATTGAAAACTTGCCCCCATTGCTTTATCGAAACTTCCGGTTATGATGTCGGTCTTCCTGAAGGTCAGATGGGGAACTCTGAAGTCGGACATACAAATTTAGGAGCTGGACGTGTTGTTATGCAGGATTTGCCTAAAATTGATTTAGCTATAAAAGATGGTTCTCTTGAAAAGAATCCAATACTTGTCGAAATGATCAATAAATTAAAAGAAACCAAAGGTACTTGTCATTTAATGGGGTTGATGTCTCCGGGCGGTGTTCATTCTCATCAAAAACACATTGAAGCAATGTGTGAAATATTGCAAAAGAACAATATTCCGGTTCAAGTGCATGCTTTTTTAGATGGAAGAGATACTCCTCCGCAATCTGCTAAAGACTTTTTAGCTGACTTTGAACAAAATATCAAACATTTGTCTGATGTTAAAGTTGCTACTATTTCCGGTCGTTTTTATGCTATGGATAGAGATAAACGTTGGGATAGAGTTGAAAAGGCCTACAACAATATTGTTTTAGCTGACGGACAACATTTTACTTCTTCTCAAGAAGCTATTATTGCTTCTTATGATAATGGCGTAACCGATGAATTTGTCGTTCCGGCTGTTATTGGTGATTATCAAGGCGCTAAAGACGGTGATGCAGTTTTGATGATTAACTTTAGAGCTGATAGAGCCAGAGAAATCTTATACGCTTTAGGCGATAAGGAATTTTCAGGCTTTGAAAGAAAGAAAATCATTAATTTTGTTGAACTCGTTGGTATGGTAGAATATTCCGTTGACCATAATCGCTTTATGAAGACTATTTTTGCTCCAGAAGCATTGAAAAACATTTTTGGAGAAGTTGTTGCAAACCATGGATTGACACAATTACGAATCGCAGAAACTGAAAAATACGCTCATGTTACTTTCTTCTTTAATGGCGGCGAAGAAAAAGAATTTAAAGGTGAAGACCGAATCCTCATCAATAGCCCTAAAGTTGCTACTTATGACTTGAAACCGGAAATGAGTGTTTATGAAGTTACTGAGGCTCTTACTGACGCTATTGAAAAGAAAAAATACGATGTCATTATTTGTAATTTTGCTAATGGTGACATGGTTGGTCATACCGGCATCATGGATGCTGCGCTTAAAGCTGTTGCTGCCGTTGATGATTGCTTAGGCAAAGTGATGAAAGCTATTAAAGATGTTGATGGGGTTCTTTTTGTTACTGCCGACCATGGTAATGTTGAAAAAATGATTGATGAGAAAACAGGTGAACCTTATACAGCTCATACAGTTGGTAAAGTTCAGGCTGTACTCTACAATGCTGAACCTCCCGTAAAAGGTTTAAATAATGGCAGATTGGCTGATGTGTCGCCGACTCTTTTGGATTTAATGGGCATTGAACAACCTCAAGAAATGACCGGAAAATCTTTAATTGTTAAATAGGATTTATATGAAGAGGATATGTATCTTTAGTATGGTTTTATCTCTTTTAGGAGTAAGTTGTATTTATTGCAATTTAAGCCATGCTAAAGATGTATCCGAAACTGATGTTAAAAGAATTGAGGCGGAAGCCAGAAAGAAAAGCATCGAATCCAGACAACTACAAGCTAAAGCCTTGCAACTTAACCTTGAACTATCTAAAATTGATAAGACAGTTATCAATCTTGCTCAAGAAATTCAAAATAACGAAGATAAAATTTCTGAACTTGAAAATAAACTTGTTGTTTTGAAAGAGGATTTGAAACTTAAAGAAGCCGCTTTTGCTAAAGAAAATCAATCTTTGGTTCAAACGTTAGCTTCTTTGCAAAATATGTCATTAAATCCTTCTGAAGCAGTTATTCTACAACCCTTTTCTCCTGTGGATGTTATTCGAAGTGCTATTTTACTTCGCGAAACAGTTCCTTTCTTAAATAATAAATCAGCTAAATTAAGAACAGATTTGGATGCTATCTATACTCAGAAACAGCAAGTCGAAAATACTGTCATCGAAACTAAAAATAGTCAGAAAAAATTAGAACAACAGCAAAAAGAAATGCGTTCACTTATGCAGAAAAAAACTAGTATGCGTAAGGTCTTAGAAACAAGAGGTGCTGAAACTCAAAAAGAGGCCGAAAATTTAGCCTCTAAAGCAAAAGATTTAAGAGATTTATTGGTTAAACTTGAAAAACAAAAAGAGCTTGCACGAAAAAAACAAGAAGAAGCTGAACGCTTAGCCGCCTTAAAAAGACAAGAAGAAATGAAAAAATTAAATGCCCAGCAACAACGTACAATTTCTCAAAAAGAACATGATTCTATCAAAAAACAAGTTAAAGGGGGACGTTTTGCTCGTGCTAAAGGTACTCTTTCTCGTCCAGTTCGTGGAAATGTTATCACCGAATATGGACAACCTTTATCTAAAGGTGTTACTTCAAAGGGAATTGTTTACAAGACACGTCCAAACGCTCAAGTAATTTCACTTTATGACGGTACTGTTATTTTTTCTGGTCCTTTTAAAGGATATGGTAATATTATTATTGTAGAACATGGTGATGGATATTTGTCTCTTCTCGCCGGTTTAGACGTTATTGATTGTGAATTGGGGCAAATGCTTCTGGCCGGAGAACCTGTCGGAACAATGCCCGATTCATCTAATGCAAAACTCTATGTCGAAATCAGAAAAGATAGACATCCTATAAATCCAACCCCTTGGATTGCCAGCTAACTTTATTTGATAGGAATGGTTATGAAAAAAAATAAATTATTGTTTATCGCTTTATTTGCAGGGCTGTTCTTAAGCATTGCAGATGTCCACGCCGCGAAAAAAGATGATGAAAATGCTAATACTTACGAGTTATTGAATTTGTTTGGTGAAGTTATGGAAAGAGCCAAATTAAATTACGTTGAAGAAGTTAGCGATAAAAAACTTATCGAATCGGCTATTAATGGTATGCTAACCTCTCTTGATCCTCACTCCAGCTATTTGGATGCCGAAAGTTTCAATTATATGAACGAGCAAACTAAAGGTAAATTTGGAGGACTAGGTATTGAAGTAACCATGGATAACGGCCTCGTAAAAGTTGTTTCTCCTATTGATGATACACCTGCGGCAAAAGCCGGTATTAAAGCTGGTGATTATATCACACATATTAACGGTGAAACAGTTGTTGGAATGTCCTTGAATGACGCAGTTAGTAAAATGCGCGGTAAAGTTGGCGAAAAAGTTAAATTATCTATTCGACGCATCAACTCTAAACCGATTGAATTGACTATCAAAAGACAGGAGATTAAAATTCAATCCGTTAAAAGTGAAATCAAAGACGACTCTATCGTTTATATTAGAATTTCATCTTTTACTGAAGATGTTGACGATTCCGTAAGTAAAGCTATTAAAGATGCTAAGAAAAAGTTAAAAAATAAATTGTTGGGAATCGTTATTGACGTTAGAAATAACCCTGGCGGATTATTAGATCAGGCAGTTGATGTTTCTGATTTGTTCCTTGAAAAAGGTGAAATTGTATCTACTCGTTCCAGAAATGAAGCTGATACTGTTAAATTTATGGCAAATGAAGGAGATGTTGCCAAAGGATTGCCTATTGTTGTCATGATTAATGAGGGATCTGCTTCTGCTTCCGAAATTCTCGCTGGAGCTTTGCAAGATCATCATAGAGCTATAATTTTAGGCGAAAGATCGTTCGGTAAAGGATCTGTTCAGACCGTTATTCCTCTTAGAGATTATGGTGCTATGAGATTAACCACTGCAAGATATTATACTCCTTCCGGTCGTTCTATTCAAGCTAAAGGTATTGAACCTGATATTGAAGTTAAACCGGCAAAAGTTGAAGAATTAGAATCGTATGCTTTGAATATTAGTGAGGCTGATTTAAATAACGCTCTCAAAAATGATAGTGATATTACTAATGATTCTGAAAAGAAAAATGGAAAATCAAAAGAAGATTTGGCTGATTATCAGTTAGTTCGTGCTCTTGATTTGGTTAAGGCCTTAGCTCTCTATTCCAAATCTGATGAAAATTAGGAGAATACCTTGACTAAACATTTTAGACGCTGTGCTGGTGCTGTGGTTTTTAATTCCTCTGGGTTAGTTCTTTTGGGAAATCGTATAGATGTTCCTACTGATAATTGGCAAATTCCTCAAGGGGGAATCGAAGAAAACGAAACACCTATTGATGCTGCTAAAAGAGAACTTTTTGAAGAGACGGGCGTATCGTCTGTTATTCCTATCTATACAGACGATACCCCTTCTCGCTATGAATTTACAGATGAAATTAAACAAAAATTTCGTGCGCGCGGAATTTTTAATGATGGTCAAGATATTTATTTTTCTCTCTTTTTCTTTGTTGGTAATGAAAGTGAAATTAATTTAAATTTACCTCACCCGGAATTTAAATCGTATTGTTGGGAAACTCTTGATTTTGCTGCACAAAATATTATTGACTTCAAAAAAGAAGTTTATAAATCTCTCGCTCTGCGATTTGCTCCACTTATTACACAATATCTCTGTACCCACTCTTGATATTTTGTTTATCTTAACATAAATTTATGGAGAGGTTATTTTGAATTAAAGGAAGAAAAAGATGGGTGATTTGCCACAATTTAGAGATATTCAAATGCCTGATGGGGTTTCCTTTTTCCCTATTGCTTATGGGTGGTGGGTTCTTTTGCTTGCCGCTATCTTTTTATTTATTGGTGTGAAAGTTTTCATAACTTTTTGGAAGTCTCGCAAAAAATATTATTCCCTAAAAAAATTGGAAGCCATTTCTACTGATAATCCTATACAAGCTGCTATGGACATTTCAGAGCTCTTGCGGCGTATAAGTCTTTTTAAATATAGAAAATCTTGTGCTCTCTCTGGTCAAGAATGGATTGATTTTCTTAATCAACATGCAACTGTGCCTCTTTCTCCTCAGAATGCTGAATTTTTATCTTTTGCGCCATTTATGAGTCTTTCTGATACTCGATATACTCCAGATGATGCTAAAGAATTGAAAAATTTTTGTAAAAATTGGATTGGAGGCAATTTATGATTATTTTTGCTTATCCTAAATTGTTTTTATTACTCTTGCTTCCGCTACTATTTTTTGTGATTATTCCTGCAAAAAAACGACAATTTGGTGACGCTTTGAGAGTTCCCTTTTTGAATGATTTAAAAAGTATTAAAGAAGATTCTGCTTTTTCTAAATTCCAACTATCTTACAAATCTTTTACGTCATTCTTCAAATTTACTTATTTATTTCTTATTTGGACTTTACTGATAGTGGCATTTGCTCGCCCTCAATTAGTTGGCGAACCATATCGGCTTAATGCAAATAACCGTGATATTATGTTGGTCATAGATATTTCTACATCTATGCTCAATCCTGATTTTTCAACGCAAACTCGACGTATTGATCGTTTATCTGCGGTAAAAGCTGTTGTGAGTACATTTATTCAAAAACGCACAGATGATAAAATTGGACTTGTTCTTTTTGGAACCAGAGCTTATTTGCAATCGCCTCTAACTTTTGATAGAAAGTCCGTGCAAGAAATTCTCTTAAATACAGATGCTGGAATGGCTGGACAGTCTACTTCTATCGGCGACGCACTGGGTTTAGCCCTAAAAAATCTACGAAATGAAAAAAATAAGGAAAACAAAGTAATTATTCTTCTCTCTGATGGAGAAAGTAATGACGGAGCTCTTAGTATGGCTCAGGCTATTAATTTAGCAGAAAAAGAAGGTATTAAGGTCTATACCGTCGGTGTTGGTGCTGAAGCTAATTTTATTAATTCTTTATTTGGGTTGAGAAATAATGAATTGGACGAAAGAAGCTTAAAAATTCTTGCTCAACGAACTAAAGGTAACTATTTTAGAGCAACGGATTTAAATTCATTAGCAGAAATTTATAATCGTATTGATGCACTTGAACCTGAGCAAAATGAAGGAACTTTTGTTCAAGATAAAACTGATCTATTCTATATTCCGTTGCTTATGGCTCTTGTTTTAGTTTTTTTAGGACTTTCCTTTTCTAGGAGTTTCGTAAAATGAATGAATTTTTAACGAATTTTCACTTTATTAGACCTTGGGTACTTTTGTTACTCATTGTTCCTTTTTTATTTCTCTGGAGAAAGGTGAAAATCAAAAATGTTGCATCTTCTTGGGAAGATATCTGCGATCCGAATCTTCTTAAATTTCTGCTTATAAAAGAAAATCAACTTTCTTTTTTCTCTTTAAAGAAAATTATATATCTCGGTATCTTTTCTGCTATAATTGCTGCTGCTGGTCCTTCTTGGAAGAAAAATGAGATTCCAACTTTTGTGGTTGAGAATCCAAATATGTTTGTTCTGAGTCTTGCTCAAGATATGATGCTTAATGACATTACTCCTTCTCGATTAGATAGAGCTAAATTTGTTATTTCTGATTTAGCAGATGCTTTTCCGCAAGGGCAGTTTGGTCTTGAGGTCTATTCCGAAGAACCTTATATTATTTCCCCTATTTCTGATGATGTTAATTTATTGAAAAATCTTTTACCCCAAATTGTTGCTAATGTTGTACCTGATCAAGGTGATAGACTTGACAGAGCCATTAATTTGGCCATTGAGAGATTTCAATCTGCGGGTTATTCTTATGGAAATATCATTATTTTTACTTCAGATGTCGGACAACGTTTTGATTTGGCTCTTGATGCTATTCAAAAAGCTGCGCAATTAAACTATAAAATATATATTATCGATACCTCTTTTTCCGGTAATGAGAAATTACAATTATTAGCTAATAAAGGGCATGGTTTTTATATTTCTGTTAAAGATACAAATTTTCAGCCTTTAATTGATAATATTTCACAAATGAATGATGAACAAATTAAGCTCAGTCAAAACTTACGCTCTAACTTTGTTGATTTTGGTTACTATCTTGTGATTATCCCTTTAATTTGTACATTAATTTTCTTTCGTCGCGGTGTTTTTTTCATATTTATTCTGTTTTTTGCCTTTGATGCACATGCTGGATTTTTCTTAAATGATAACCAAACGGCGCTACGTTTTTTTAATGATGAAAAATATGAACAAGCAGCTCAAACATTTCAAGATCCTATTTGGAAAGGAGTGGCGCTATTTAAATCGGATAAATTAGCAGAAGCACTTAAAGAATTCGAAAAAATAAATTCAGATATTGCCTTTTACAACAAGGGGCTTACTTTGGCTAAACTTTGTAAATATGAAGAGGCAAAAAATGCTTTTTTGCAAACTTTGAAAATCAATCCAGCTCATCAAGATGCTCAATACAATTTGTCTATTTTAGAGGATTTATTTGAAAAAGCTAAAACGGATCCGTCTGTCTTAAATTGTGGTGAAAATCAACAACAAAATCAAAATTCTAATCAAAATAAAGATACAAATAATGAGCAGAAACAACAAAGTTCCAGTTCTGATGCGTCTTCACAGAATAAAGAAAATGAATCTCAAGATAATAATAGTGAAAATAACGAACAGCAGCAGGAAAATTCTCCTTCAGAACAAAATCAATCTGAAAGTAATCAATCACAACAAGATAACTCTGATAAATCAGAACAACAAAAACAAAATCAAAATAGTAAATCATCCGAAAATGACGAAAATAATAATCAAAAGAATCAATCTTCTGAAAATGATGATGCACAAAATAATGAAAATATTGAAAATAAAAATCAACCGTCTGATGCTAATCAGGATAAAGGACAAAAGCAAAAAACTAATAATAAAGAAGGAGATGATACTAACGGATCTGAGGAGCAACAAGAAGAACAAACTGTTAGTTTAGTTAATGCTCAGAAAGGCGATAAAGACGATAAATATGATGAAGAGGCTGTTATTATGCAACGACAATACAGAGATATTCCCGAAGATACGGGTGGACTCTTACGAGAATTTATAAAAAAAGAATATTCAAAAGGCAGGTATCGTGATGAAAATATTTAAAATTTTACTATGTTATGTATTTGCTTGCAGCTTAGCTCTTTCTGCACAGGCTGAAGAAATTAATATTAGTTTGGATAAAAATGTTATCACAGAAGCTGATACCGTTAATTTAACAATTTCTTATTCTGGTAACAGTGATGAAAATCCTGATTTGAGCGCATTGCAAAATGATTTTCAAATTGTTTCTAATATGGCATCTAAAAGAATGAACTATATTAATGGTAATTTTTCTCAGATAAAATCTTGGACTATCGGTTTAAAACCATTGAAACAAGGCAAAATAACCATAAAACCAATTAAAATTGGTTCTGTTAGTTCAAATTATGCAGATATTGAAGTTAAAGAAGTAACAGATGTAGCTTTTGTTCCTGACAGTCAAGAAAATTCTAACTCTCCTTATTTTCAAATTGAACAATCTGTTTCCCCTACAAATCCTTATGTTCAGCAACAAAGCATCGTTTGGGTTACTCTTTATGATAGTTTAGGCCTTCAGGATGGCTCTCTTTCTATTTCTGATGATACATTAAAAAATTGGAGTATTGTTCCAATTTCTTCAAAACCCAAGGTTACTACTGAATTTATTAACGGAAAGAAAATGAATGTTGTTAAATATGCTTTTGCGGCTTTTCCGCTTAAAAGTGGTAAAATTAGTTCTCCACAGTTTATTTTTGATGGCGCTTATATCAAAGACGTTGGATTTAATTTTCCTAAATTTAATGATCCTTTCATGGCTTTTGGTATTGATTTTCAAAACTCCTTTGGGCAAAAAGTACCTGTTAGAATGAAAACTAAAATTCAACCTATTGATGTTGCTCCTGTTCCTGATAATTTTACCGGTATATGGCTTCCTTTAACAGATTTGACTATTGAAGCAAAATGGTCGCCTAATACAAAATTTCAAACAGGTGATGCCTTAACTCGAAATGTCACAATCCAGGCTGTTGGTTTGCAAGAAGAAATGTTCCCTTCTCTTTCTTTTCCGAATATAGATGGATTTAAACAATATCCTGAAAAACCTGAATTTTCCTCATCCACTAATAACGGTCAAATTATTACCACTGCTAAATATAATATTGTTTATATTCCTTCTACCTCTGGTAAATTCACTTTTCCTAAACAAGAAATTGAATGGTTCAATGTTAATTCTGGTAAATTCCAGAAAACAATTATTCCGTCTGAAACAATATCTATTGCTACAAACCCTAATATCCCTGACAAATTAGAAAAACCTCTGGTAGAATCGTCTAGTATTCCTGTTGATGCTGCAAATAAAATTGTAAAAAAATCACCTTCTCCCACTAATGTTTCTATCAATATTCCGGCTAAATTTATGACCTATAAAATATATATTTTATCTGCTCTTGTTCTTTTGGTTTTACTGTTTTTGTTTCTAAAAATTTTTACACTCAAACGTAAAGATAAAGATTTCCGCTCTGCGGTTATTTCTTCTATACGTAAAAAAAATTATACAGAGGCTCGAAAAAATTTAATTTTATGGGCTACTACTAAATTTAATAACCCTAATATACAGAATCTTAATGATATTGCAGAAATTGCTCAAGATCCAGATTTTAGAACTCAATTAAATGCTTTAAATCAGATTTTGTATTCTGATTCTCCTATCTCACTTAATACTTCGGAATTTCTCGCTATTTATAAAAAAATTGATAAACAAAACAGAAAATATTCTAAAAATAAGGAGATTTTACCAAATCTTTACAATTAAATTGCATTTTATATATTAAAAGGTGACTTGTGGAGATGCCATGCTTTGGGTTAAAAGAATAGTTTGTGGAATTATTGCTCTTGTTCTGATTTTTTGCAGTATTCGGCTTATTCAGACAAATGAACAAGCTTGGCAGGCATTGGGCTGTTGTTCGTTAATTTTAGGTATTACTTTAGCTCATATTGCTATCTTCCAACAACTTCCTAAATATAATTTTTGGGTTACTTTGGTCGCTATTGGATTAGCATTTATTCTTTATTCTACAAACTATCATACTTCTAATGAAGAAGCTCAGATTATTGAAAATAGATTAAATACTGAACTGCAAAAGAGCAAAGAAATTGAAAAGAATGTTACTTCTAAAAAAGATGTAAAGCAGAAAAAAAAGAAAAAATATTCCACAGGTTTTAATCCTTCCGCTTATCCTAAAATCAGTGGCAGTGCTAATGTTATTCATGCTAATGTCTTTTATATTGGAGGGCGTTATGTTAGACTTTACGGTGTTGATGCTCCTGATAATGACCAAATATGTTCCGATGTAAACGGTAGTTCATATAATTGCGGTCAAGAAGCAGTTTCATGGGTACGTGGTTGGATTGATAATAATGTTATTGATTGTTATTTGCTTAAAATTGAACCTAACGGACAAGATTTAGCTACTTGTGTTTGGGGAGATTATGATATCGGTGCTGCTCTTGTTAGTGCTGGATGGGCTCTTGCTAATACGAGAGAAACAGAGATATATATTCCTTATGAGGTTAAGGCTAAAAGCGAGTCTTCTGGTTTATGGCAAGGAACTTTTTATTCTCCTGAAGATTGGCGTGATATCAAACGCAGTAGAAATGATTTTACAATTAAACGAACCTCCTCAGGTGGCTCTTTCTTTAACTTTAGTTCTTGGTTTAAATGAAATGGATAATTACACAAAAGTTTTTGAATGTAAAAACGAACTTGATACTCAGAGATTGGCTCGCTGTTTTAGTATAGTTGCAAAAAAAGGAGATATTTTTGCTTTGTATGGTACATTAGGTGTTGGAAAAAGTACTTTTGCTCGTTATTTTATACAATCCTTAACCCATGCTTCCGAAGTTCCCAGTCCGACCTTTACGTTGGTTCAATCTTATGATACTGATGATTTTTCTATTTATCATTATGATATGTATCGCTTGAAATCCCCAGAAGAAGCATATGAATTAGGTGTTGAAGAAGCTTTCTTTACAGGAGTTAATCTTATTGAATGGCCGGAAAAAATTGGCTACCTTTTGCCTAAAAATATTTGGAAAATTGAGATTTCTACAAAAGGCTCTGATAGATATTTTGCTGTTAGTGTTGGAGATAAAGATAAATATCAGAGATTAGAAAGTATTGCTTATGACTAATATCCACGCTACATTGGTATCTTTCCAAAATAAAGGGATTTTACTCAGAGGAAAATCTGGTAGTGGAAAATCTGATTTAGCCTTAAGGCTTATTACTATGCATGGTGCAACTTTAGTTGCTGATGATAGAGTTGATTTATGTGTTCAGAATAACACCCTTTTAGGTTCTGCGCCTCAAGAAATTGCCGGAAAAATCGAAATACGAGGTGTTGGAATTGCTAAACTTCCGTTTCTTACTCAATCTGAAATATGTCTCTGTGTTGATTTGGTTGATAGTATACATGACATAGAAAGACTTCCTTGTCCTGAAAAAGTGGACTTGCAGGGTGTTATTATTGATAGATTACTAATTTATCCTTTTGAATCATCCGCAACTTGTAAAATTATTGCAAAAATTAGTGGTATTATTTCTGAATTATGTTAATAGTATTTTAGATTGTTTTTTTAAGGAATTTATGATGATTATACGTTTGGGTGAAGCTTTTTTACGCACATTGGGAAAACCTTTAGTTAAGTTTCTTTATTCTTTAGGAGATTTAACCGCTTTTGTTGTTAAAGCTATTTATCATTGTTTTGTGCCTCCTTTTTATTTTAAACTTTTCTTTAAGCAAGTTCTTGATATCGGCTTTTATTCTCTTCCGGTTGTGGGATTGACAACCCTGTTTGCCGGTATGGTTATTGCTTTACAGACTTATTCAGGGTTTTCCGGTTTTAAAGCTGAAAGTGTTATTGCTTCTGTTGTTTTAATTTCTGTTACTCGTGAATTAGCTCCGGTTCTTTCGGCTTTAATGGTTGCCGGCAGAATTGGTGCAGCAATGGCTGCTGAAATCGGTACGATGAGAGTTACTGAACAAATTGATGCTTTGGTAACACTTTCTACAAATCCATTTAAATACTTAGTAGCTCCGAGGCTTTGGGCAGGGCTTTTAGTTTTACCGCTTTTGGTCTTGATTGGTGATATTATTGGTATTTTTGGTGGTTATGTTGTTGGGGTTTATAAATTAGGATTTAATCCAGCTAATTACATCACTGCTACTTTTCAAGATTTGCAATATATCGGTATTATTTCCGGTCTTGTTAAAGCTGCTGTATTCGGTTTTATTATTTCTATGATGGGATGTTATCATGGCTATAAATCCAAAGGTGGTGCTCAAGGAGTTGGAAATGCTACAACAAATGCTGTTGTATCTTCTTCTATCCTTATCCTTATTTTTAACTACCTTATTACCGAAATGTTCTTTTCTCGCTAATGGAGGTGCTTTATGGAAAAAGAAATAAAAATTAGAATTAGAGACCTTCATAAAAGTTTTGGAAAAAAGAATGTCTTAAATGGCGTAAATCTTGATTTGTATAAAGGAGAATCTCTGGTTGTTATCGGTGGTTCAGGTACTGGTAAATCCGTTCTTATTAAGTGCATCCAAGGTTTGCTTACTCCTGATAGTGGATCAATTGAAATCGACGATACAGAAATTGTTAATGAAAATCCTGACATTATTGATCGTATGCACAGTAAAATGGGCATGCTTTTTCAAGGTGGGGCACTATTCGATAGTTTAACTGTTTGGGAAAATGTTGCTTTTGATTTAATCCAAAACAGGGGATTTAATAAAAAAGAAGCTAAAATTGTTGCTATTAAAGTTTTAAGACAAGTAGGGTTAACAGAAGATATTGCCGACTTGTATCCCTCAGAATTGTCTGGTGGTATGCAAAAACGTGTGGGTCTGGCCAGAGCCGTTATTACTCGGCCGGAAATTATTTTCTTTGATGAACCAACTACTGGTCTTGATCCGATTATGGCTGACGTTATTAACGACTTGATTATCGAATCGGCAAAAGATTTGGGAGCGACAACCTTAACGATTACTCATGATATGGCTTCTGCTCGTAAAATTGCTGATAAAATTGCAATGCTTTATCAGGGAAAAATTATTTGGTACGGCACAGTTAAAGAACTTGATAAAACCACCAATCCTTATGTCAGACAGTTTATTAATGGTTCTTCTAAAGGACCGATAAAAGTGGAGAAATAACATGGCTAAAAAATCGACAATTGATTATGTTTGCCAATCATGCGGTGCTGTTTATCCTAAATGGCAAGGGAAATGCGATGCTTGTGGTGAATGGAATTCGATTGTTGAGGAAAAAAAGCCATCTGCGGAATTCTCTAATATCTCTTCTAAAAAGCAAGGAAATCAAATTGACTTTGTTTCACTTAATGGTGAAAGTCAAACTTATCAGCGGCTTGTTACTAATTTATCTGAAATTAACAGAGTATCCGGTGGAGGTTTAGTTCCTGGATCTGTTATCTTAGTTGGAGGGGATCCGGGTATTGGTAAATCTACTTTACTTTTACAGATTTGCGCAGGTGTTGCTGATAAACTTCAAAATAACAGTTGTTTTTATATCTCAGGAGAAGAGGCTATCGATCAGGTACGTATTCGCGCTAAACGCTTGGGTTTGGCTGATGCTCCTGTCAGATTAGCCAGTACTACTAGCGTTAAGGATATTGTTGCAACGCTTGAAAAAGAAAATCCTTCTCTGGTTATTATTGACTCTATACAAACAATGTACATTGATGATGTAGAATCGACACCGGGTAGTGTTGCACAGGTTAGAGCAGCTGCTTATGAACTCATTAAAATCGCTAAGAAAAAAGGCTTCATTTTATTTCTAGTCGGACATGTTACAAAGCAAGGTGCGATTGCTGGACCGCGTGTTTTAGAGCACATGGTTGATACAGTACTATATTTTGAAGGTGACAGAGGGCACCATTTCCGTATTTTGCGAGCAGTTAAGAACAGATATGGCGCGACTGATGAAATCGGTGTTTTTGAAATGCAAGATAACGGCTTGATTGAGGTAGAGAATCCCTCTGCTCTCTTTTTGGCTGAACGACAAGGCTGTGTTTCCGGTTCTTGTGTATTTGCTGGAATCGAGGGATCTCGCCCACTCTTGGTTGAAATACAAGCATTAGTTGGGAATAGTGGCTATACTGGTGCTAAAAGAGCTGTTGTAGGCTGGGATTCAAACAGGTTAGCTATGATTTTGGCGGTTTTAGAGGCTCGTTGTGGAATGAATTTTAGTACGCATGATGTCTATTTAAATATCGCAGGAGGATTAAAAATTACAGAACCTGCTGCCGATTTAGCTGTGGCAATGGCTGTCATATCTTCAATGACAAACAAACCTCTTCCTGCTGATATGGTTGTATTTGGGGAAATTGGTTTATCGGGAGAAATCAGAGCAGTTAGTCAACCGACGCTACGCCTTAAAGAAGCTCAAAAATTAGGATTTTCTAACGCCATTATTCCTAACTCTTTTGCTAAAGATAAAAAGCAAAAATTGATTACCGGTATGTCTTATCATGAAATCGGTAATGTTCAGAGACTTATTTCCAGATTTAATTAAAGGAGTTTATTATGGAACCGTTAAATAATATTGATGTTGTTATTTTGATTGGCGTTGTTCTATCGATGCTAGTTGCTTTTATACGCGGTTTCGTTAAAGAAGTTCTTTCTATTCTCGGCTTAGCCTTATTTATTGTTATAACCTCCTATTTAACGCCAATTTTAACGCCTTGGATGAATCAATTTATTGCTAGTAAGTTGATGGCACAATTTGTAATTTTCTTAGTGATTATGGCTATTTTTTATGCCTTTTGGATTATTGGTACAGATAATTTAATTGCTAAAATAAGAACAAGTACGTTGAGTTTTATGGACAGACTCTTTGGTTTAATTTTTGGCTTTCTTAGAGCGGTGATTATTCTCGGATTTGTCTTTTTAATTGTAAAAATTGTTTTACCGGAAGAAATAAAAGACAAAGACGGAGCTTTGAGAAAATCTCAGTATTTTATGATGGCAAAACCTTGCTCGGATATGATAGAATCTCTGTTGCCAGAAGATTTTATAAAGAATACAATGAAATCTGTTGAAGAAATAAATAAAACGGAAAAGAAAACCGATAAGAAAGATACAAAAGAAAACAAAAAAGAAGAGGAAAAGACTTCTTCAGATAAAAACACAGGACTGCCTTCTGAATTAGATCAGAAACAAATGGATAAAATGTTTGACTTATTAGTAAAACCGGAAATTAAAGGTTCTTCTAAGCAAACAAAAACTAAATCAGCTGAAAAAGTATCTGAAAAAACAGGATATGATAAAAAAGAAACAAATAGTCTGGATAGATTAATAGATATTACAGCTGAATAATCTTTATCCTATAAAAAGGAACCCACCGGCTTAGCCGGTGGTTCTTCTTTAACGGGTATAACCCTAATAGTGCCAGCAAACGCCTTAAGGGCGTATAACGGTCTGACAGGGCGAAGATTACTTGCTACCCGTAAACGGGTCAAAATCCATT
>CASFSV010000040.1 GCA_949297415.1 uncultured Alphaproteobacteria bacterium | reverse complement strand
CTTCGACCATAAAGGCATACGTTTCCATAATGATTTATCGCGCTCAATATTGCCGTCAATTTGTTTTCCCTCTATTTTTGCCCGATAAACGTAAGAGCCATAGATTAAACTTCGGCATAAAGATATTTCGACTGTATCATTGTTCAGATTGATAAGAGCGTTCTTTTCTTCCGCTTGCAGAAAGAAAACATTGTGTTCCTTTCCCGTAACACATATTTTTGGTGCAAGCAAAATATATACAGAACATAAAGCAATAAATCCGCTGATGCCTATGCCGGTATAAGCATTAAAGATGTCAGTATTTACAGTTTTCGTTGCCGAATTATAGTCAAGTATTGTCGTTTGCGTTGTCAATATGGCTATCAACGCGATACATAGATTTATTATCTTTATATCACGAAACAGAAGTTCTTTATTCTTAACACGCAAGATACCCGCTATCGCAAAGCCAAATTCAGAAAAAGATATAAAGGCTAATAAACATACATAAACAATGCTATATTCTTTGACGGTGTGTCCTGATAAAATAAATTTACATATATAGCCATTATAAAATATACTCGACAAAAACAAAAAGATGGCGGCTATAAGGTTGCATCTCTTAAAATCGCGCTTCCGCTTTATTAAACCGATAATGCAAACTAATTTTGCAAGTAATATGACAAATGTATAAACGGCTATTATGCAAAGATTATAGTCTATAAAAAGCCCGATAATGAGTTTTCCGCTTGAAAGAATCGCAGAATAGCATAAACTTACAATTGTTTTCGCTATCATCTTTTGTTCAAATGATAATTCTGTATACTTGCGGATTAAATTACTCATTGTCGGGCTTTCCTTTGACTTTTTCTATTTATGCACCGGGGGTTGAAGCCGTTAAAAGAAGATGGACAACCATAGGTTCGTCATAGCCTTTTACATAAGCAAATTTGTTAAATTCGCTCACTTTAATTTTATAGGTCGTGCCAGCTTTCAAATGTCCCATATCTGCTTTTGCCGTGAGGTACATATTATAACTGATAGCAAGCGTGTCTCCTTCGACAACACAGTTGTCGATAGGCCCCATGTCCATCGAAAAGGTATCGCGCTGATGTTTCATTGCCGCGCGATAGACCTTGTAAATCTGTGATTCATCGCCGATTGCGTCTATCACGCATTCGTCTGCATATAGCCAATCTGCTATTTTCAGCCACCCTTCATAGTCGGGTTTCCATTCTGCCCACCAGCGATAGATTTTTTCGACGATTGAATTTTCAAAGTCGGTGCGGTTCATTGCATTTGTCTGAATGTCCGCTAAAACTTTTTTATAGCCCTCTTGCCTTTGCTTAAAATAAATTGTTTCGTTCATTTTTTTACTCCTGAAAAATTTTACTTTCGCAAATTATGCGTATTCGTTGCAAATTACCTATCAGATTAAATCTGCGCGAAGCAGATCGTTTCCTTTTTCGAGAATATTTGCAAGTTTTTCTTCCGTCTGATCAATCACGGGCAAAATCTGTTTTATTCTCTTTGCGACGACTTTTTTATAAATAAAATAATTTATTCCGCATAACGCAAGCCCGATTACGCCGAGAACGATGCCGCCGATAAGTGCAGGAATGCTGTTTTCAATCAGCATTACAAGGCACATACCTCCGCCGAGTACAAGCGTTGCAAAAACACCGAAAATATAGGCAAAAATATTTGCTCCCATTGTTTTTGACTGTTGCAGTCGGTTTATCGCTTCAAACGTATCCTCCGCCTGCCGT
>CASFSV010000039.1 GCA_949297415.1 uncultured Alphaproteobacteria bacterium | reverse complement strand
CATTTTCTAATTGTGAGTAGTAATCCTTCAAAGAAGGATAAGTGTTTCCTACTGTAGCCATTCGTTTTCTCCTTTTATTATGTGTACGCATTCGGATTGTTTATTCCGGTAAATCCGTAACCGGCTGCTATAAGCCTGTAGACTTTACTCTTTTGAGCCGTAAAGAATATCAGCAGCATCAAGTTTTTCTTTACCGGCAGGGATATTTACTTCTGGCGGTTTGTCGCTAGAACACAACTCACCAATTTTGTGGAATGTTTTTATGAATTCGGGGTGATGCGTAAGACCTTTTTTCTTTATTAGATTCATAAAGCCACTTGTCGCAGTTGCTTTTAAACCTTGATTGGCAACACTAAGATACTGATTGTATTTTGTGTCATCAGAAATATTTAATTCGGGATCGCTATCTAACAGTTGCATGTAAGAGGCTTTTTCTTGCTCTTCAATTTGTTTCCCGATATCACCCAGCTTTGAAAAATTTTTCTGAACTAATTTAACTGCAAGCCCCATAAGCTCGTTTGCAGATTGATTTGAGAGATTGAGCTTTCTTGCTACTGGTTCAAACTCATTTACAAGTTCTTGGTCAAGTTCCATTCCCTCTGGTAGAACCGTTGAGGAGTAGTCAAATTGTTCAGGGCTTCCGTAAATTTCGCTATTTGTTTTTTCGTTTTGTTTATTTTCTGATTCGTTATCAGCACCCTTAGTATCATCTGGTGGATTATCTTGATTTCCTGTTTTTTCGGTATCGTCTTGTGGGTCTGTTTCTGGCGGAACTTGATTATTAAGTTCCGTGTTCAAGTTGTCATTTTCAAAGTTTTCACTCATAATTTACTCCTTTTCTTTTTGAATCATTTCTAATATCTGCATGTACTTGTTTTTGTTGGCTCTGAATACACAATCCAAAAGCCAAGCCCCTTGCTCTCGTTTCCCTATAGTTAAGTAATCTTCTTTTGTTGAAGATGTTCGGTTTAAACCACGTTCAAAAGCTCCTAATTTCTTGAGCAGAACAAAAATTGTATTTAAACCGTATTCACTATTAAGGACATTAGAGAGTTCTCGTAACTCATCTTTGTCCATAAAATACCTTTCGTTATGGTTAGCCTACACCTAACCTGCTAGCTAAATTGCCTCCAAAAGAATCAATACCGCCCATGTTTTTAATCATTTCGGTACCTTGTTGAATTGCCTGCATTTGTTCTTGTTGAGCTTGTTTTTGTGCAATTTCTTGACGTTTTTTATTTACTTCATCTGTAGATACAACATGTTCCGGATTTACATTTGCAATTTCTGCATAGTCGTCAACAATCTGATCTGCATTGATTTTATAAATTAACGTTGGGTCAGTCATTTGAGAAAGATTAACTGTAAATGTTGTAAACCTTTCTATGCTTGAAATTCCTTTGACTTTTTGAGCGAGAGCTAATGTTGATACAAATTCAATCTCCATTTCTTCTTTTTGTATAATTTCTGGTGGCTCTGGCATAATTCCAGTAATTATGCATAAGAAAAATATCCAATTAAGAACAGCTCTAAGCCCTTTATGTGCTTGATCCAAAAGAGGAGAGAGTAATACCATTTTTTCTTCTTTTACCTCATTGACTTCTGTAGCGGTTCTTCCTCTTTCTGCTGTGTTTAAAATAACTGCAAACAAATCATTATAAAAATGCGATTTTATTACTTCTTTTAATTCATCATTGTGTTGTTTTAGTTGCAAAATCTGCGGATTTACTTCATATACAGGACTTAATCCTCTACCATTTTCATCTTCTGGGATAATCTGTCCAGGGGAATCGGTTAGCCCTTTTTGCTTCTGCAAGCTTGCAGGACCTCTCATTAGAGGTATAGCCATTTTTTTCATAGCTGATGAATATGTTTTAACTTGTTCCATCAATTGCCTAGCATCGGGTAAAGCTTGTATTCCAGGGCAGTTAGAAGGGTAGTTGTCCTCCCCATTAACTTCGGCTTCATATATTGCAAAAGGAAACCTATCAAATCCAGAGAGTTTAAGAAATTTATCACATCCTACTTCAAAAGTTGCCGAGATAAATCTTTTATGTCTTGATAACGGCGATTTTGAATTATATTCTTTATTTGGTTCTACAAAATATACAAGTTCAAAAAGCTGATCTGTGTTGTTTGCATCAAACGCTGCCCTAACTTGTTCTGAACAATTTTCATAACCATATTTGTCTACAATATTATCAGCAGTTTCTTTGTAGTTTCTGCATAAAGTATCTGGTTCGCCTCTATGGTCTTTAGAGTAGCGATATGAACCAATAGGCAAAAGCTTAAAATTTGCAACGGTTTCATAGTCTTGTTCCATTTGCAAGGATGCAAAACCATAAGAACCAAGCTGTTTATATACGCCTAATTGATTTTGGTAAAAATTAGAACTTGCTAAAATTCTTCGCATAAGATCTTCCATGTCATTGCACCAAGTTTTTACTTCATGCAATTTATTAAGATCTTTTGACTTCATTTGACATTTAAACCACCTAGTAGCAGCTGATGTTGCTCCAGACTGCATACCTGCCGCAAAATCATTGACGGCTTTGATAGTAACAGAATCCTTGATTTTTTTGGTTTTCTTTATTGGTTTATTAACATCAGACACAATGAATTTGCTCATACGTGGAGCAAAAAATTCAGAAAGCTCCTGTAAATCGCCTTTGATATTGTTGAAAACACTATCCATTTGATTTTTTCTTTTTAAAAAATAGCTTGTTGTGTAGGAAAAATCTTTTGGTTTTCTGCGTTCTTTTAATTCTTTTTCTTCAATATCTAATCCTTTTGGCATTGCAAACTCCTTGTTTATTCGCCTAATAAACCTTTTTTCTGAGTGGTTGCATCATCAGTAAGTCCTCTGGCGGTTGTTTTTATATTGCGGCTTGCTAATGAAGCAGTTTTATTCCTTGTGTTTGTAGAAGCCTTAGAAACACTTGCATCCGCTAATGTCGGAGTAGCAACTTGTTTAGGCTCAGCGGTTTCAACTTTAGGTGTTGATGGTGTTGAACACATAATTAAGTCCTTTCTTTTATTCATCAAATTCAGTAAACAATTTAAAATCTTGCAAATTATTACGCCCTGTTTGATTCAAAAGATATTGAGGATAATAATAAATTCCATAAATACCCATCATTAGAGCATCTGCAAAGTCTGGTGATTCATTTTGTTCTTTTCTTATTTCTTTTTTATCTAAGATATAAACTTTGCCGGAGTTTGGACTCCATTTTGTTTTCATATATTCAAGTTGACGTGCTGTGTTCTGACAATTAAGTTTCAAAAAACCGGATTCAAGCATCTCTTTAACAGCTAAATAGCCGTCTGCTCTTGCATTGCCATTTGATAAATTTTTTGGCTGCAATGCTCCACGGAAAAGAACAACATTTTCGAGTGTATTTTTTAAAGAACACATTATTGGATATCCAAGTCCATCTGCGTCACCAATAAGAAAGTTTGGCTTCCATTTTGCATATAAGTTCATAACTTTTCCTTTGGTAATATCAGTATCAGCTTCTGACCATGTTATAGTTTCAGCTTCTTCCCAGACGCTCATTGATCTTTGAATAAGTCTTTTTGCCACACATAAATCACCCCCAGAGGCAGACAAATCAAGAGCCATAACTGAATTGTTAGGATGTCTTTCGTTATTCCATTTTAGATTTTTTGCAGCCTCTATCCTCTCTGAGGCTACAAGGTAATTAGTACCTTGTTCTAATGGAAGTCCTAACCAAATATGATTATAATCAGCCATATTTAACCTTTTACATTCTTCCGCTTCGTCTATAAGTTTCTGTGGACAAAAGGGATTCTCGAAATAGTTGATATGAATGTGCAGACAATTAGAACGAGATACACAATGCTGATACACCGCATCAGATTTGACGTATCTATTCATTGTAAAAATTATCTTTGAGTTCGGCTTTCGTATTGTTGGTACGATAACATCGACAGCTCTTTTAGTAACCGTTTCAGCTTCATCAATCCAAAGTATGTCGACACCTTCAAGACCTTTTATATTGACAATTTCTTGTTCTCTAAATCCTTTGAAAAAGATTACTGAACCAGTTTTTCTATGTACAATCTGATTTTCAGATACATCATAATCAAGCTTAAACTCATCAATTAAATCTTTAAAAAGTGCAAGGACTGAATGCTTAACTGAATCTTTGATTACACGACCACAACAAACTTTAATTTTCCTTTGCTCACCAAGATAAAGAATAAATCTTCCTACTGAATGAGTTTTGGCAGAACCTCTTCCCCCTTCGATTAGGAATAATGAATATTTATTGAAATCAAATATTAACGGAAAGAGTTTCGGCGGAATGTTAAGTATTGTTGGTAATTTCAGAGCTGCTATTAACTTCTTTGTCTGCATTCAGCTCATCTCCAATATTAAAATTCAGAGGCACTCCATCTAGTTCAATTTTCCCCATTTCCATCACAATGGCGTTATTAACATTAGTTTCATCTTTCATTAGACCTTTGATTTTTATTTTCATTTCTACAGCTTTATTTGCGGCTGAAACATTAGGTCTGCCATCTTTATCGAGTGATTCTAGTGCAATAATCTTTAATTCATCACATTCTCTAAACGCATCATCAACTGTATATTTAATTTCATTCTCAGTATGAGTTCTTATTGTTTGTTTATAATGGTCTATCCATGGGGTAATCTTAGGGTTTTTTAATAAACGAGAACCCTCAACGCAACAAGTAGCCGTTTTGGTGTACTCGTTTCCATATACAGAACGATATGCTTCAGTGGCATTATTGCCATTGAGAACATACTCTTTAACAAAATGATTTTGTTTTTCTGTAATATCCGGTAAACTGCTCATATCTTTAACCTACAGGCTCATCTGGAGAGTCGCTCAACTCTCCGAGCCTGTACGTTTAAGAAGGGAGAGTCTTTGTAAATATTTTTTTTGAAAGTGTCTTATTTCCTTGAAAATCGGAAGAATATTGTCTTATTTGTGTTACTTCTTTCTTTTTATTGCGGATTTCTACATTTTTACCGTAAATCCAGCCATACAGATTATTTTTATCCAAGTTACATATTTTTGTTACTATACGTGATTTTTCTCTGTACAAAGTTTTTACAGCATTTAAACCTCTAATATTTGCATCAATAAAAACCTTATTATCTGCAATTCTTTTTTCATACAAAGTAATTACTGGTTGTCCACATATTGGACAGTTGCCAAAAAACAATCTTCTTGCTGTGAAATTTTCAATATCTTTTAAGAACCATGCTTCAACGCGGTCTATTTCTGTATTACAACAGATAAGCTTCATATACTTTCTCTCTCCCTTGGGGCGTACTATCCCCATATTTTGAACAGGCAGTGTCCGTTAGTCCCCATTGGCTCCCGCCTCGTGAAATATCCTGTCCACGAGTTGAACTTTTAAAATTTATTCAAACTACATTTTGAAATATAAAACATTTTTTTAAAAAAATCTCGTTGATTGATTGATTGAACGATTTATTAAAGGGGTAAATGATTTGATTTTACTGAAAAAATTTGCCTTTACATTTGTTTACAAAACGTATTTTTTACTTGACTTTTATTTTTCTATGCAATAATTGAACATATCTTCTATGTAAAAAAAAAAGAAAAAATAAAAAATGTTTATTTGTCTAAAATAAAAAAATATATTTATATATTTTTTTTATTTTATCTTATTTTATGTTATGTAATTTTATTTTATTTAAAGCTATGCAGACCGCTTGTGCGTAAATATTATT
>CASFSV010000038.1 GCA_949297415.1 uncultured Alphaproteobacteria bacterium | reverse complement strand
TGTTTCTCAATGCTTCGGTTAAACTTATTGTCATTTTATCTTTCCCTTAATCGAACTCAATCTAATATATTGTTTTGTCCTGGTTTTATTGCAAAGGGGCTTATTTTTGATAAGCCCCGGACACTTTTAATTAAACCCGTTCAGAAACATATTGATTCTGTTCGTTTTGGCGGGCAGCCTCAGATTGTATGTACATTTCATGAAGCATCGGTTCAGCGGCGGCAAGCGTCCTCTGCCTTGTTTCCTCTACTTTTCGGGCATATTCTTCCTGTTTTTCCCTGGCTTTTTGCTCGCGTTCGGCTTTTTTCTTATTCTTCCGGCGCTCATTGGCTTCTTTTTTGCGCACCGCGGCATTATCAATCTCTTTGGCCAGAAAGTCGGTAATGTCTTCATTAAACTCGCCGGCCTCAACACTGTTGTAGAAATCAAACAAGAAGCTTATTTTCTGCTGAGTATCCAGCAAATCGAGCGAATAGCGGACAATACGTTTGCCACCCAGACGAAGCGTAAAGATTGAGTTCTTTTCCGTATCAATAATCAGCTTGTTCATCCGATTTTGCAAATTCCAGCTGTCTTCCTTGAAGTTTCTGATATTATCGGTCAACAGTTTCAAAATCCGTTCCTTGGCCGTTTCCAAAGTCAGCTTGCCTTCGTCTTTTGAGGTTTCAATCTTAAAAGCGTTATATTTTTCCAAAAAGTTTTTCATTTTAATTTTCCTTTCAAAAGTAGGGTTTTCGTAAAAAAAGAGCATAATAATTTTGTATGGCGCTTTGGTATCTCCTCCGAGCCATTGAGGTTAAATGTTTAATTTTGTTAGAAAATCAGTTAATTATGGCAGTCCGTCACATAAACCACGTCATCGGCGGCAAACGGACAGCGCTTTTCGGTTACATAATAAAAATCTCCGGCAGCGGAAATAAAGGCATAAACACCGCGCGGGTCGGCAATGACATCTTTATAGCGTCTGATGCCTTTGATGACAAAGCTGTCAAAATGAGTTGATACTTTTTCATAGATTTTGTGATCATCTCCAAAAGCAAACCCATACTGACGTAAAATGCCGTCCTGTTCATCAACGGTTCGAGCTTCATCGCTATCAATGCCTTCATCGGCGGCAAATGCTGCAAAATCGGCATAACGCGCAAGTTTCCAACATCCGTATTGATGAACCGCTTCGTCTGCCACCAGCATAAATCCCTGCAATGTATTGAGCAATTCTTCCGGCGTAAAATCAGCGGTTTTGGCAACCAGTCGATAATGCATGACTTTTCTCCTAGCAGGCAAACCGAGCGGCATTAAGAAGATTTTTTAAGTTTTCGGCCTCTTTTTTGAAACGATATTTTTTCAGTAAAGAAGCGATAATGTAAGTTAATATGGTCATTTTGTTTTCCTTTCGGTTTAATCGTTAAATTACGGCATTGCTGCCTGACACGGTTAGTATGAGAGAAAAACAAAACGTAAGTCAACAGATTGTTTTTCAAGGCTTTTCTCGAAACTCGGTTTTAAATGTATTTAAATGGATATGTGTGGATATAGCGGGGTAAAAAGTTTTGTAAGATTTTGCTTAAAACCGGATAATTTTGTTTTAATCAGCAAAAGAATCGCAGAATCGGCATGATTTTATTAAATGAAATTAAACTTGTTTGCGATTATCCTAGCAAAAAAGAAAGTAGGAAATTGTTGAGGGCGCATGGTGCATTTTAATTTCAAACAGGGACTTTTCCAGGCAAAAGGCGAGATTTTGCAATATATCGGCGAGGACGGGAAAGAGTACATTCCGTATGATTATAATTTTGAAGAAGACATTGTGCCGGCCATCAATAACCTGATCCCCGGCAATGAAAAATTACCAATCCGACGGGAACTTAAAAACATTAAGGTATTTTTGCAAGGAAGTCTGGTCGGGCTTTGTTTTAAGGGATTTGATTTCGGCGATGTGGTTGCGGCCGGTGCTTTATTCAGCGCGACCGGCTCGCCGTATATCAGCGTTTTGTATTTTATCGGCTGCCGTTTCGGCGTTAATGACGGAATTGACATTCCACCGGCCGGTGTCGGATTTTATGACTGCGTGTTTGAAGAAGCTTACAATGTGCGCCTGCGAAACGAAACGCCGGACGCACCGATAGAATTTAACAATTGCGTTTTTAACGGCAGTCTGAACTTTGACGAAATAGACGCCCGCATTCCGGTAGAAATTGACCGCTGCGTGTTTAATGAGAACAGCCGGCTCAATATGCGGCGATTTAACGGCAGCGGTAACGTAGGTTTGTATCATCTGGAAATCCGGAACTGCCTGTTTAAGGGAATAGTGAATTTTGACGAAAGTATTGTTCCGGAAAAAAGTGTGTTGGAATATCTGACCTTCTTCCGCGAGGTCAGCTTTAAGGATACACAATTCAAGCCGGAAGTCAAAATACAAAATTTAAGCTTTGCGCCATTTATCACCCAGACGGCCAAGGACGGCTTTAAGAGCTTTCTCACCGCTTTGAACAAAAGCGGATACACTAAGGAAGCCAAGTTTTACGAACAAAACGTCGGTGCGGACGGCATTGATGCCAAAATCAACAAAGACGAGTTTGACATTGCTGCGCGTTCAAACTGGCTCAATATCAAGCAAACGGCAGCATTTTTAGGCATTTCCTATGCAACGTTGCTCGCCATGCGCAAAGAAGACAAAGCCGACGGTATCCGCCGCATTCCCTACATCGGCGAAGGCAAAAGCTCCCGCTACTACCTCCCTCTCCTCGAAGCCTACAAAAGCAGGGATATGGATTTGGTTAATAAACTGGCAAAAGAGATCGAGGGAAAATGATTAATGATAATTCTTTAATTTTTCAGCAAATTCATTTTGAAACTTATGAAGAAGTGTTTTATCGTGCTTAAAAACCGGACAATTATCTACACTTTCAAAATATAGATTTTGCCATAATGGTTGACCATTTTCTAAATAATTACAGGCGATAGCAATAATTCGCGGATTATTACCAGAATTTCACTCAAAACATGACAATGTTTTTCTTTTTGAACCGTTAATCCAATATCTGTAAAAACTAATGAAGACATTACGCCTGTTATAATATCTGGTACTCTTATAAATGTATCATACGGGTATTCTTTATCAGTTTCTTTTATTTCAAGAGGCAAATGAATATAGTAATCTATCACTCTATTTTTTAAATAATGATGCAAATAGACAGGAACTAAAGTGAACATAATTCCATCTAAAAAAGAGGCAATGTGTCCTCTATCTGAACACCAACGAAGATTTCGTCCTTTTTCTTTGATTAACAAAAATTCCATAATTGTACTTACAATCTGTGCTACAAAATACATTTGGGATAATTTTTTTGTTGAATGACTTTTTTGTTTTAAATAATTACAAATCTCAACAAGCTGTTTATGACGCTCCTTTATACTTTCATTATTTTTATCAATATTCATTGTTTCATAAGCCTTAAGAGTATCTGAAAATTCTTTCCGTGCTTTTTCTTCATTAAAAGCATATTTTAAGTTTTCAATAACAAAGCTTATGTTAAAAAAATATTTTGAATTTTTAAGATAATTTAATTCTTTTTCAGAAAATTGCTTAACTTTTTTGATGTCATGGGGCAGATTTTCCTTAATTTCCCTATTAATTATGCGCATACAATCAATAGGAAATATTGTAAAAGTAGCGACATCAAGTTTATCTGGATCTCCAAAGCAATAGTCACTTGATATGCACCAATCTGTGATTTTTATTCCCTTTAATCCTCTTTTATATCTTTGCCATTTTTCCATCAGATCAGGAATACTTTTAGTCAAATTCGTTTTTTTATCCATTTCCATATTATCCTACCATTATATTGAAGATGATATCACGCTAATACAATAAAGCAATAACTTTAGATTCTTGTTGAATTTCAAGACGATTTGCTTTAGGCTCAAAGCATTGTTAACCTAAGCCTATTGGAATTTGATATGTCTGGAACTGAAGCAGAAGCAAGAATAAAAATCAACAAGATGTTAGAGGAAGCTGGTTGGCGGTTATGTGATAACGAAAATGGCCGCAAAAATGTAGATTTAGAAATAGCTACAAAAGTAAGACGCAATGAGCAAGAATGCAAAGGAGCCATAGATTACCTTTTACTAGATAGCCATAACTTCCCGCTTTGTGTATTAGAGGCGAAAAAGGATAGTATCAATCCATTGTCAGCAAAAGATCAGGCTCGCGCATACGCCGAAGCCCAGGGTATTCGTTTTGTTATTTTATCAAACAGCCAAATCCATTATCTTTGGGATATTAAAAGTGGTAATCCCCAAGTTATTACCGCCATGCCCTCTCAAGAATCTCTTGAGCATAAAAAAGAATTCAAACCCAATCCCAAAAATTTAACTTCTGTAGAGATTATCCCTGAATATGTAGCATTATTGAAGAATCCAAATCTTTTGGAAGAACCGGAATACCAAGACACTAAAACAAGAATGGCCTACTGTTGGAATAATGGTTATCGCATTTTACGTCCTTATCAGATTGATGCCGTCAAAGCTGTTCAAAAGGCCGTTAACGCAGGACAAGATAGATTCTTACTCGAAATGGCGACCGGTTTAGGAAAGACATTAACGGCCGGGGCTTTGATAAAATTGTTTCTCTCTACCGAAAATGCTAAGAGAGTTTTATTTTTAGTTGACAGGTTAGAACTTGAAAATCAAGCAAAGAAAAACTTTGATTCTTATTTAAATGCCTATACATCTGTTATTTATAAACAAAGTAAAAGCGATTGGAAAAAAGCACAAATTGTTATTACGACCATTCAGAGTTTACTTGTAGATAATAAATATAGAAAGTTTTCGCCAACAGATTTTGATTTATTAATATCAGATGAAGCGCATAGGTGCATTGGTGGAAATTCTCGTGCTGTATTTGAGTATTTTATTGGCTACAAACTTGGTTTAACAGCGACACCAAAAGATTACATTAAAAACGTTAATGTTGACAAGTTAAAAATGCAAGATCCTAAATCGTTGGAACGTCGCATTTTACTTGACACGTATAAAACTTTTGGCTGTGAGAGTGGAGAACCTACTTTTAGATATTCACTTGTTGATGGAGTAAAGGGAGGTTATTTAGTTAATCCTGTCATTGTAGATGCTCGTACAGAAGTAACAACGGATTTATTATCTGAAAAAGGATATGCTGTCGTCTCTACAAATGAATACGGCGATGAAATCACAGAATCAATGTACCAACGAGATTTTGAAAAGAAATTCTTTTCAGAGAAAACAAATGCGGTATTTTGCAGGACCTTTCTTGAAAACGCTTTAAGAGATCCAATCTCCGGTGAAATTGGTAAAAGTTTGATCTTTGGTGTCAGCCAAAACCATTGCGCGAAATTGGTGCAAATACTCAATGAAATGGCAGATAAAGCTTTTCCTGGAATGTATAATTCCGATTTTGCTGTGCAAATTACTTCAAACGTAATGGATGCTCAACAATCAACCATAGATTTCGCCAACGATAAACTCCATGGTCGTAGTCGCTTTATGGCCGGCTACGAAACAAGCAAAACGCGTGTTTGTGTAACAGTTGGTATGATGACAACCGGTTATGATTGCTCGGATATTTTGAATATTGCTTTAATGCGTCCGGTGTTTTCACCAACCGACTTTGTACAAATCAAAGGGCGCGGCACTAGAAAACATACTTTTAAGTATACAGATGAAAATAAACAAACAACATCAATAGAAAAGACACAATTTAAATTTTTTGATTTCTTTGCTAACTGTCAATATTTTGATGAAGAATTTAACTATGATGAGGAGTTAAAACTTCCACCGCTTCATAATGCTAAAAATGGTGCAGAAGGTACTGTTGCTATCCCATTAGATGAATACATTGTTGATGTTGAAGACTTGGTCAAAACACTTGAAATAAAACCTGTCGGACTGGAAGGAATGCGAATTGACCGCGAATTCTTCCAAAAAGCTGAGGAAACCATCAAATCTGACCAAGATATTAAATCAGCTGTAGATAATGAAAATTGGGATAGAGCTATTGCGATAATCAAAGAAAAATATGAAAATCAGCCTGATTTATATATGAATCTGGAAAAAATCAAAAAATCTCAAAATTTAGATCGCCGTGTAACTTGGCGTGAAGTATTGGAAAAAATATTCGGTTTTATAGATGGTTTTAAAAACAAAGATGATTTGCTCGAAGACGAATGTGATAAGTTTATCTCTATTTACAAACCAAAACCTGAAGCAGTTCCATATATCAAAAACTTTATTAAGGCATATACGGCAGATAGTAGATTTAGAGAAATTATTGATACTAAAACTTTCCCTCAGCTTAATTTTTATGCTGGTTTTTCAGTCCAAGATTATCTAAATCTTAAGGATTACAAAGATATACTGCCTACATATATTAAGGAAAATATTAACTTAAACACATATATGTAGGGGACTATTATGCTAGATAAAACCACTAAAACCAAGATAGATACAGCCAGAGATATTTTAGTGGGAAAAGTACCAAACCCGCAAAGCCAAGTTGAGCTTATCACCATAGCCATGATTTATAAATTTATGGATGATATGGATATGCAAAATATTGAGATGGGTGGTAATCGGATATTTTTTACCGATGATCTGGAACCTTATGCGTGGAGTAAAGTCCTTTCTCCCAAACTCAACAATTGGGAACGTATTTCTTTATATGCTGAAGCTCTGGATAGATTGCAAGTAGCAAAACAAATTCCTGAACTCTTCCGCAAAATTTTTAAAGGGGCTTTTTTGCCTTTCCGGGATGGTGCAACTTTAAGCCTGTTTCTAAATGAAATTGATGGTTTTTCTTACAACAATTCCGAAAATCTGGGAAATGCTTTTGAATATTTGCTGTCTATTATGGGCTCGCAAGGGGATGCCGGACAATTTCGGACTCCGAGGCATATTATAGATTTTATCGTTGATGTCGTCAATCCAAGCAAAACAGATACTATTTTGGATCCGGCCTGTGGGACAGCAGGATTTTTAATCTCTGCATACAAACATATTATAAAACAAGCCATAAACGCTAAAAAACCTTTAACACCAGCACAGCATCAGAAGTTAATGGAAAATATCGTTGGTTACGATATCTCACCAGATATGGTTAAATTGGCATCAGTAAATCTGTTTTTACACCAGTTTCCACAGCCGAAAATCTATGAATATGACACTTTAAGTTCCGAAGAGCGTTGGAATGATAAATTTGATATCATTTTGGCGAATCCACCTTTTATGACACCAAAGGGAGGCATTCAGCCACATAATAAATTTGGGATTAAAGCAAATCGTGCAGAAGTTTTGTTTGTTGACTATATGATGGAACATCTAAACTTGAAAGGTAAAGCAGGTTTTGTTGTTCCGGAAGGAATTATATTCCAATCCGCAACGGCATATAAAGCATTGCGTAAAATGATGATAGAAGATAATTATCTTTATGCTGTTGTCAGCTTGCCAAGTGGTGTCTTCAACCCTTATTCAGGTGTTAAGACATCTATTTTGTTTTTTGATAGAGAGTTAGCAAAGAAAACCAAAGATATCCTTTTTGTAAAAGTAGAAAATGACGGGTATGATTTAGGAGCTCAACGCCGTGAAATCAAAGATAATGATTTGCCGGAAGCTCTAAAATTGCTACAACTGTGGCAAAAATCTATCGGAACAGAAACGATACCTGAAGAATTAACCAAATCAAAAAACATTACTATCGTTTCTAAAGAAAATCTAGCCGAAGACGGAGAATACAACCTTTCTGCTGCTAGGTATCAGCAAGCTCAAGATTTTGCAAATTGCCAATATGAAATGGTTAAGTTAGGTGATGTTGCTGAATATATAAATGGTTTTGCATTTAAACCTGAAGATTGGAGAAACTCAGGAAGAAAAATTATAAGAATACAAAATCTTACCGAGACTTCAAAAGATTTTAACTATACTGATAGACAGGATATACCTGAAAAATATATCGTCAAAAAAAACGATTTGTTAATTTCATGGTCTGCAACTATAGGATTTTATATTTGGCAATCTGAAGAAGATGCTATATTGAACCAACATATTTTTAAGGTAAAGTGTAGTGATAAAATATCTAAAATGTATTTTTATTATCTTAAAGATATTATAATAGAAAAAATTAAATTATTAACACATGGTAATACTATGACACATATTACGAAACCATTGTTTAATAATATAGAAATCCCTCTTCCTCCTTTATCTGTTCAAGAAGAGATTGTTAAGGAATTAGACCAATACCAAGCCATCATAGATGGAGCTCAAAAGGTCGTTGATAACTGGAAACCAACTTTTGAAATCAATCCAGAATGGGAAAAGGTGAAATTAGGAGATGTTTGTGAAACAATATATGGCTATACAGGTACAGCCCAAGATGAAGGAAATGTGAGATATATAAGGATAACAGATATAGATAACAAAGGTTGTTTAAGGACGGAAGATAAAAAATATTTGAACCTAACGGATGAAAATAAACAATATTTACTGAACAAAGATGATTTACTTGTTGCGAGAACTGGTGCTACCTATGGTAAAACGTTATTATTTAGAAGTGATGAAAAATCTATATACGCATCTTATTTGATTAAATTGAATTTTAATAACAAAATAATTTATAATCCTTTTTACTGGGTATATACTTTTTCTGATTCGTATTGGAAACAAGCTCAATCTTTAATGTCTGGAGGAGGACAACCTCAGTTTAATTCAAATGCAATTAAGCAAATACATATACCGCTTCCCTCTCTTGAAGAGCAAAAAGCTATTGTTGCACAAATAGAACAAGAAGAACAATATGTAGATGCTTGCAAAAAGCTGATAGAAATCAACAAACAAAAGATTTCAGATAAAATCAAATCCATTTGGAGCTGTGATACTGAGGAGAAAGGAAATGAGCAATCCTAAACAACCTATGATAAAAGTTCAATATTCTGAAAGTATTTCAGCAAAAGACTTAGGAACATATTTTAGTTGTTTAAACAATGAATTTAAAGCTTTTATAAAAGATAATAACTATCAAGATATTTTTGTTGACCAACTCTCTATTAGAGAAATCAAACAAGGGTCTTTGGAAATTTTTCCTGTTTTAGAATACGTTGCATCAGCATTGCCATTGATTGACCAAGCAGGTGTAATAATAGATTTTTTCAATTCTTTATCATCGGGATTAAGGTTATTAGAACAATCTCCAGATAAGGTTGATTATTCCCAAAAAAAATTGGCAAATTATAAAGGACTAAATGGATTATCTGTTGCTGGAGATGGCAATGTTATAAACTACAATATTGTTAATAATTATGGAACGCCAAATGAGAAAGTAGAAATATTGTCGTCGTTTAATAATGCAAAATCTAAAAAAATTGAAAAAAACATCAACGAAAAGTTGTTAGAATATAAAAAAGTCGAAAATACAGTTTCTCATGCTGTTGTATTTTATTGGGACACAGCAAGATTTAATAAATCAAAGCCTTTTAATTATAAAGGTATATGTAGAAACATATCCCCAAATCCGTATAATGTGATTTTTGATGATGAAAAGATAAAAAACTATATGATACGAGAGAGCCATTTAGACAAGCCTTGGCAAGACCTATGTTATGTCGTTGATATTGAACTAATGGATGGAAAATCTAAACCAGTATATAAAATAACGAAAGTTTATGAAGACCAAACATTTTATCAAGAAAGTGATGAAAAATAAAACAGTAAATTTTATTTTATGCTGAATTAGAAAGAATGTGAATAATATGAACTTTCCAGAATATGATTGCGATAATGAAGAAATATTAGAGTTTCTATCCTATCTTCCAATAACGACTGAAGAAGACTATCCTTGGATGAATAAATTTATCGTTGATTTACTCCTTCATTATAAAAAAGAGGAATACGAGTTATCAATTCTGTCTGCTCATCTAATTTATATGTATATTTTATATTGTTTTATGTTAAAAAAGAGAAATTTCAATTTAAACGATATAAAAAATGATTTCACAGGAAAAAAAGAAAAGATACCATCTAACATATCACCTTTCATCTACTCAATAAAGCATGAAAAGGCTTTCTTTTGTACATCTTTACTAAATATTCCTGATTGCGAACAAGATCACACCGATGTCGTCGAAATTCGCAATGAGGTTGCTCATGCTTCTGGTATTTACAAATCTAAAGAAGATTTCAAAAAATATATTTCAATATGTAATCAAAATATCGCTAAAACAAATGAAGCTGTTAGCTCTTGTTTTAGATCCCTTTCTAAATTTTTGGATGAAATAAAAGATACATCTGGATATTATAATATCATACAAGATTTTCTTTTATCTCCTTTCGAATGGCGTGAAATATTTGAAGAATTTGCTAATGAACGTATTTGTGATTATCTGTCAAATCCTAATAATTGGGAAGATATGTTAAATAATACGACACCAGCAAATTATGGTATAAATGACTCTGAATTTTATGTAGAAAAATTAGAGTTAAATTATGATGACATCAACGAGGAGCTCATTCAGGGAATTTTTACTGCAGATGTGAGTTGCAATATTGACTTTCAAATGGCTTCTTCAAAACCTGATGATGGATATGAAGAACATTACTATGAAACTCATAATATATCAGGTACATTTGAGTATGATTTGATTAGCAATAATTTTTCTGTAGAAATGGATAACCAACCTTTAATAGATTTTTATGCAGAATAATTACAATTTGCTGACCATAACCTTCCTAACTCTTCCGCTAGTCTATCAGCCCTAGCCCTTTCCAGCTCATATTGTTGTTTGTAGTATTCGGCATCGCGCTGGTAGTTTAGAACTTCTTGGGCGAGGATACGTTTATCTATATTGCTTAAATCTACGCAAGAGATAGTTAAGTAGGGTTTTCCAGAAAGGTTTAACACTCTGCTGCCGTGGATGTTCGTTGATTTTAGAAGATATCCCTCGCGGATCAGTTCGTTTACCATCACTTTGGTGGAATTAACAGTTAATCCGAGAGCGGCGGCGATTTTATCGTTCCCCATAAAAAATGTATGGTTATTGTTGGTTTTGTATTTAATGAAATCCAATAGCAAACGTTTGGTTATGGATAGCTCAGCTTTGCTTTTGCTCATGTTTTCTCCTCATAAAAATTTGTCTCACAAATATTTATTGAAGAAGAAAGTTAGATTTTCATTTGAACAAAATTGATGTAGGAAATTGTTATTTCCACCTGTTTGAGGTATTGGTAACCGTTATTTCCGGTTTTCTTGAAACGGAAACTCTTATTTCCACTGCTGGAAGCTGTTATTTCCGTTACCGGAAGTCGTTATTTCCCGAAATGGGAACCGTTATTTTCTTTGCTTTTTGCAAAATGTGTTATGTAGCAAGGGATTGAGAGCAATTTTAGAGCCCTATAATAGTATTATAATAGAAACTAAAATAGCTATTATAATAGACGGGAATTTAACAATAGCTCCTTTGTTTCTCTCTTAAAATAGAAGGAAAACAAATCAGTTGAAAGGAGTTTAGCTTCTTTAATAAAAAAGGAATGCGATTTAGGCATTCCCTATAAAGACAAATTAATATGATGAGATTTATAGCTGTTTGCTACATAGGTATTTATCTCGCAAATTCTGTTTTTCCGAATTAAAAAATTACCGATTTGCCGGATAAATATCTTTGTAATAAAAAGACAAAGGAGATTTTATGTTGATTTATAACCCAGAAAACGAATGCTACTCCAGATTTATCCCTATTGACCAAGCGGCTAAGATGCAAGAGAAAATAAAGAAACTGGAAGCAAGATTGCAAAATATGCCGGTTAACCCGATTGATCAGGCGGAATGCACAGATGAACTAGATATTGATGATGTTAACGCATTAAAGGAATTACTCAAAACGGAAAATTTTAATATCAATATGCCGATAAACCGCCGCCGTGCCAGCTTGTTTCTGATTGCCTGCTACTTTTGCTCCGATAATGAACCTTTGGAATTTCTTATAGAACAAGGCAGCGAAATTAACAGAACGGATATTTTCGGTTTTAACGCCATTATGTCTGTGATTTTGAACAAAAATATGGACGATGAAACAAAATTAGCCATGCTGCAAATGTTGATTGATAAGGGCTGTGATATCAATTGGATTAATTGCCAGGGCAAAACTGCATTAATGTTGGCTTTGGAGCATATAGAGCCCGATATTGCCAATCTTTTGCTTGATAACGGTGCTGTTTTATATAAAAGTTCTGAAAACCAAATAAACTAAATTGACTGTGCATTTGTTTTAATTATGGCTTGATAGAATACTTTATAATACTCTCCTTGCAATAAAACACCTATATCTTTTTAGTTTATCCAACCCTTTTTTAAATATTCGTTAACTTGTTTTATTAATCCGTCAATACTTACGTCATAAAGAATATTATATTTCAT
>CASFSV010000037.1 GCA_949297415.1 uncultured Alphaproteobacteria bacterium | reverse complement strand
ATTACTGTCCTCCAAATAGGTTGTTTTGTGTCCTGGCAGACTGCAAAACTCTAACCTATTTGGAGCGTTTTGTCATCCTCACCGCTATAAGCTTTACTGAACCACGCGTCTAACGCGTGGTTTTCGAAATACAAAAAATCCCCCGCTCAATGAGCGAGGGAATGAATTGGCGGAGATGTAGGGATTCGAACCCCAGGAGGACTTGCGCCCTCGTCTGATTTCAAGTCAGGTGCATTAAACCAGCTCTGCCACATCTCCATCAGAACCACTGTCATAACGACAACAAACGCAAACTAGAATATATTTTCAGAAACGTCAAGAACTTTTTTTCAAAATATCACACATTTTTTTACAATAAAATAAATACGGTATTTTATAAGTATATGACACAAAAAAGGCAGCCTGCCAACACAAGCCGCCCATTATCAACATAAAAAATACTTTTATTCAAGAGAAATCAAACCACAATCGCGCTGCTCAAATTTACTCTGCAAGCTGACTTTAATTTCTTGTGTAGCTCCCGGAGCAACTTTGAATTTCCAAACCCGAAGATTACCTTTACCATCCTCTCCTTTCAAACTTTCACTGATAATTTTAGCATCACTTGGCATAGGCTGTTTCAAAATCAAATTAGCCTCAAATTTGGCCTTATTGGTAACCTTATAAACAACTTCATACAAATTAGTTTGTTCCACGGTCACACAAGTATCAGTTGTTGACTTCTTATATTTGCGCTCGTTAATTTTCTGAATATCGGCAACATTTCCTTCCGCATAGATATCAAAGAACTTACCGAGTTTCAGCTCAATTTTCTGCCCTTCGGCTTTATTATCAATCGTATCTTCTCCGACAAACTGAAGTGCCCCATTTTTATCATAATCATAAAAGCTGATTTTGCCTTTTGGCAACGGAATTCCCAGCCCATCTCCGGCAATATTTTCAAAACTGCAAATCAAACTGGGATTAACATTTTCAAACGAAGTTTTATTTGCCCCGAAAGACAATGTTGAAAAAACAGTTCCTTCTTTCAAATAAGTAACTTTCGGTGCGCTAACAAACGAAACCTGTTTAATCTGTCCGTCTTTAAGCGAAGTTGGTTGTGGAATTTGATACATATAATATCCGCCCAAAGCCTCTGGTGCCGCAACAACAGCACTTTCTGCAAAACTATCAGCCATAGCATTAGTAGATTTCATCAACATCATTCTTGGCATAACCACACGGCTCACCGTATTCACATCACCGGCAATCAGATTAACTTTAACATTATCGTAAGCGCTTCCGGAATTATTATTCAAAGAAACTCGTCCCAGAAGTTCAAGCGTTTTATCATCATTAACTTTGGCAACATAATTAGCCTCCCAAGAAAAACCTGAGGTAAGATAAGCAAGATAAAGCGGTTTATCACCATCTTCTTGCACTTCGGCCTTAGCTTTCAAAACCGGAGTACTGTTCAAACCGAGAGGAACTTTATCAAAAAGCACTCTACCGGGAAAATTTGTTTCAATTCCATAATCAAATTGCAACACCGGCGTTGCCCCATCAACGGCAATAAGGATTGCTTTTTCATAAACATTCTGCCCCGTAGACGGATTGGCGCGTACGGTTTTAACTTCTTTACCGACATTAGCATTAAGCATATTCATATAATTAACACCGGCATAATCATAATTTTGCTCTAAAATTTTAATACCGTCACCAAAGATAAACGCCGATTCGGGACGCATTTGCCGAGCCACCTCATCAAATACGATTTCATTCACACCTTTTTTAAGAGGAACACTCTGACTTTTTTTTATCAGAGCCAAATCTTGGTTATAAATAGTAATTTCCGTAGAAGTATTAACCGCCGCCCAAACAGAAGATAGCGAAGCTATACTAAAAACAGAAACAGCAACCGTCGAAAACAAAACTTTACGTAAATTCATAAAATCCCCCCTAAAAAATAAAATCCGCAACACCCTAAAAATAACCTCATGAATTTTCTTTGTCAATGCTAAGCAAAGCTTGTAAAGCCAAAACTTGCGCCAAAACCATTTCCAATTTACAAATAAACGTCGTCAGTAAATTAAACCGCAACAACGAAAATTGATGATACAATCGTCTGTTAGAAACAAAGCAAAGACAAATTTTATTTTGCATAAAACTAAGAGAAAATTTCTCCGCTTTTAAGATTTGCCGTAAACGCTCTGCTTCTTGTTTAAAGCGCGCATCATTTAATAAACTTTGTGCACTTTCATGACAATCCAACGACAATAAGATTCCCCTAAAAACAGTTCCTTTAATTTCAATAAATTTGGAAGATGTGACATGGTATAAACAATCTTCCTCCAAACAAAATCCTTCACCTAAAACAACCGCTCGACAATCACGCAGATTATAATTCCAATTTTCCCAGATTGGAAATTTATCGTCAATTCCTGCCGCGTAATCAAAGCGAATATCATCAAAGAGAGTTTTCGCTTTAGTAAAGATTAAGTTTTCGCCTTTAGTTTGGAGAGCTTCACGTAACTCTTTAATCATCACAAACGAAACCAAAGCAATAAGCGGCAACAAAAGTACCCACAATCGTATATCTGCAATATACTTCAAGACCATTGTAACCAGCGCACCGGCAAATATCAAAACCACCGCAGTCTGCCCTAAATAACGTCTGCGCCAATATTCAAGCACTTTAACATCGGCTGCCAATATTTTTTTATAATTTTCCTGCATTTTCTTTTAAAATCCGCAAGTTAAGAACGAAAATTTAGAATATCTTAAGAAACATATGGTTAAAATATCCTAAAAATTTACGCTTGCAGAGGGCGTTTTTTTATGGTACAATAAACATATGTTAAGCCAACATGAGGAGAAAACCGATGGCTAAGAATAATGTAAAAACAATCATCAATACGCTAAACAGCAAATTGAGAAAAAACGATATCACGAATTCTGACAGAAAAGAAATCAAACAAGCATTCACACAATTAGCCGATGAAATTGCTCAAGGCTATCAACTTAGCCAAAATGATGCAACAACTTTGCGTAATGCATACGGTACATATAAAGAGGAAGTAACCGAAGCCATCGCTGCTCTATCACAAGAACAACAAATAGCTTTTGAATCTGCCGTCCAAAAAGCAAATTCCGCTCCAACGCAAGAACAAGAAGAAACTGTCATTGTTGAAGAACAGGCTACCGTTGTTGCAGACGAACCCCAAAGAGGAACCAGCGAACAAGAAACTGTCGTTGTAGATAACCCCACAGAAGGAAACAGTGAACAAAGCGAACCGATTGAAGAACAGAAGCCTGAACCATTAACAGAAGAAGAAAAAAATAAATACCTAGATGAAATCCGCTCCTCACATACGCTAGACGGCTACATAACCACCATAGAATACCCAATTCGTCGTAAAAACATAGAAGCATCCTTAGCTCTCGGTCCGACCATGGCTGCTGACGGCACCACAGTAGAAGTATCTGCAGATGACAACCGCGCAATGGCTTTAGTTAACGTCGATGACATGTTGGTTGCTATGGACTATTGCTCTAAGAATGGTAGAGATGAAGAGATTGACGGTGCAATTATAGCTCGTCTTCAAGGTTTCCGTATGGAAGACATCAATCCGGACAATGCCTATGCCTTGTTAGCCTTAGCTGATAAAGTTAAAGGTAATACGGCTCTTTATGATGAAATCACCAACAAGATTGCCACCGCCTTACATAATTTTGATAACGAAAACTTTGGTAAACTATCCGAACAAGATTTAAGCAAGAACTATATGGATGCCACCAAAGAATTAAAAGATTTCATACCTTTTGATGAGAATAAAAAGCCAACTCTTTGGGGCTATACCTTTACGGATGATAAAGGCGAAGTTCTAAAAAATAAAGACCGCAGCAACTGGAATCCTCGTCGCTGGGTTTCTGGTAAAGGCAATGATGCGCAAAAGAATGAAGAAGCCATTTTGAACATGGCACGCGAATTAGCCGCACAAGAATTAGCCCAAATGCCGGCGGAAACAGATCCGGAAAAACGCAAAGAACAATTAAACAAAGTCATGAACGACAAAATCGCGATGATTTTGAATAGTCCGGACGGCAACAAGACTTTTAACCAAACTGAAATCGCATCAAGAATGGCCGCCAGCCACACCAAAGCTGAAACATTCCGTAATCGTGTCACTCAAAAATTCAAAAACAGCAAATGGGGAAAAGACATTACCGCTCGTTTGCAAAAATTAGATAAGCAATTAACCGACACCTATGGCAAAAAATACGTTACCGCGAAAAAATATACCAAAATGATTGGCAAAATCGGTCTACAAACAGCAAAAAGCAGTGCCATGTTTGCGGTAGCTGGCTTAGTAAATCCTGTCGGTATTCCGGCATTAATTGCCTATAATACGGTTAAACAATGGAAAACGATGAAAAATCAATTAACCGATCCGTCGATTTCCAAAGCGAAAAAATGCGCTATGTTACTAGGAGCAGGTGTCACCACCACATTAGGAGCAATTACAGCGGCCAGCGGATTAGGTGCCGCAGCCAGTGCACTCGGATTAGACACCCCTGCTATGATACAAACATTAACCAACGCCGGAGGAGCATTAGGTATCGCCGGACGTACGGCAGTATCAACCTTAGCAGCTACAGTTCCAAACTGGGTAGAAAAAGCATCAATTCACTTCAAAAAGAATGATTTGAAAAAACAAATGGCAACCCTTGGAGAAGACGGCAAACCTAAACCGGAAGTTCTTGAAGCCTATAACCAAAAAATAACTGAACTTCAAGATAAAATAAACCAGACGCAAGCCCAAATTGGTCAAAAAGGTCTAAAGAACGCCCTCCGAGACTTCTTTAAGCTAAACGAAAAGAAAGTAGCCAAATTAAATGAGCAAATGGCGGATTTACAAAAGCAAGCGCCAAAAGACATGGCAGCCTTATTAAATGAAGAAAAAGCCTTAAATCGTCAGGCACAAATCAACCAAGATGAATTGATTGGTAAAGCCATCGGTTCCGGTATTGGTATCGGAATGGCACAAACACAAATTGTACCTAGCCTTATCAATTCAGCCATAGACCAATTACAAGAAACCACGACAACTGCCGTCCAAAGCATTGCGACAGCAGCCACCGAACACGGCATGAATCCATGGGCTCAAGATGATCTCAAAGCTCCATGGCAAGATGAAAATCATGATCCAACTCAAGCACCTTGGTTAAAAGGACAAGATAACGGTCTAACTCAAGCAGATGACAAATCTGAAATTCATGTACCATATCGTGAAGGAGTTGTTCCTGATGAAATTAGCGGTGTTAAGGCACATGAAACGAATTTGGAAGCCGCCAAAGCCGAAAACTCCAGTGGTATTGAAGGCAAAAGCTCTTTCGCCCACACTTTACAGCATTTGGAATCTTTGGGCGACAGCCGCATTACGGATACCAACGCCGTTGCCGAAGGACTATCGGAACACATCGGTAAAGATGCCAACCTTGCCACCATCGCGTGCAAAATGGCTCCGCACGCATTGCAACAAGCTTTACATATTGAGAACTTACCGGATAACAACCCAAGTTCATACAATATGATTAACTACCTTGCAAACAACGATTTAACACCGGAGCAAACCACTGCATTAAATAACTTCATTCAACAGAATTTTGAAGGAACACAATTTAAGACCGAAAACTTTGCAGACTACGCTCAGCCGCGACACACTGACACGATACATGCTGCACATCCTGAACGTTTACACGCAGGCATGGATGAAATCCGCAAACCAACCTTACAAGAAGAATATGCCCATGCGAAAGAAGCACGTGAAGAATATCAAAGAGCTGAACACACAGCAGACAAATACCATCATATGAATGATCGAACAAGAGAAATACTGAATCCAACAGACAAAGAAACTGATCCGCGCATTTTAAATCAATATAAAGAGAAAGAAAGCGATAATATGAAATTTGAATCTACTAATTTGGATCCATTAAGACGCGGTACTATAGGCTCATCACACTCGCAACAACAACCTGTACAACAAACCGTAGTCGTACAACAACCTGTTGCACAACAAACCGAAGTTTACGTAGAAATGACGCCTCAACTCTATGCGCAGAACCTCGGACTTATCTATGACCCTGTATTATCCAATGGTGTAAACAACATTGGTGGTGACAATCACGGAGGTTACCAAGGAGCCTACGTAAATCCACGTGATGGTTCCGTAGTCATGATCCCGAACGATCCTTTACATGATGAACCAATGAGATATGCAAGTATCCAATCCGCACGTGAATCACAAAGGTTCAATGTCGGCGCATACGACCACAGCAACCACGATCGTGAATTATGGTACGATCCAGATAAAAAAGTGACACGTTGCTGGGGTAGCGGAAATATTACCCACAACAACACAATCAACAAGGTTATTACCGCAGTCAACACAGCTGGAATGGTTATCGGAGCTGTTAATGCTATACGCAACATACGTTCATAATTAAGCGCATACAAAAAGAAACCCCCGCGTAAAACGCGGGGTTCTTCATATGCGGCTATAAGCCTTTACCACTGGCTTCCCCTGAACGGGGTATCCATAATTCTGCCAGACGCAATTTGTTACTATCTACCCGTAAACGGGTCATTTAAGTCCATAGTTAGTTGTTCTGCTAACTGATCTTGCTTAAGTTGATCTTTAATATACTCCTTGATTTTTTCTGTATTTTTACCAGTT
>CASFSV010000036.1 GCA_949297415.1 uncultured Alphaproteobacteria bacterium | reverse complement strand
TAATATACTCTTGATTGCTTGCCTTAAATACTCGTCCTTTGTATTATATATCGGCATTATAACACTGACTTTAGGCAACACAACTCTCCTTGTTTTCAAGTCCGTTTCTCTTAACAAAGTTAAAAACTGTAATGCGGCTTACTCCAAAACGACGCGCTATTTCTGCCTTGGTTACTTTTTGCAATAAAAGTTGGCGGATTTCTTCTTCTTTGCCTTCTAGTCTCTTTTTAACGATTGCTCCAAAAGGACGACCGAGTTTCATTCCTTCATTTTTCTTTTGTTGCAAAACTTTTTTGGTATTTTTGGAGATTAAGCGACTACGGACTTCAATCGCAACATCAACACCTTTGAAAAAATCATCCGTTAAATTTTGAACTTTGAAATCATATCCATCTTCAATAGATTGAATGGACAAGTTGTGCTTTTTGCAAAATTGTAAATTTTCTTTAATTTCTGCAAGCGACTCGCCTAGGCTACTGATATTATATACTAAAATTCTATCACAAGATGGTAACATCGTATCTCGAATATTAGCAAAAGAGACATCAACATAAACACACTCCAAGTGTATACCGTTATCCTTAGCATAAGATAAAAGAGCTTGATGTTGGCGGACTTGCTCCGTTTTGCTTGCGTTATTCTGAATGTAACCTATCTGCATATCCAATCTGCGATATTCAAAAATCACCATTTATTTTTAATATTAAGTGTGGGTATCATATCAAGTATTTTTATAATTTCAAGATAAATATTTTTTATTTGCAGCATAAGTAAAATAAGCTTTTTTGTTGATTTCATAGCGGGTTAGCAAATCAAATCTGCAAAAATGGTGGTTTTTGAACGCTGCTTATTTTTTAGCAGATTTATTCTTTATCATTTGACTATTTACTATCTTGGGCTGTTTAAGCGTGACGTTATCAGTATTAACTTGTTTGCCTGAAGTATCGATAATGCAATATTTGTTGTTTACTGCTACCATTGCTTGGTCATTATAAAATTGTCCGACCTTATCAAAAATTATAGGTACAATGATCTTTCCGGTATTATCCATATATCCCCAATGATTATGGCGTGAAACAGCGGCTATATCTTCTTTGGGCAAATACCCCATTTCAAAACATGTTTTAGATAGGTCTTTTTTCATATTATTGATGTGACGATAGTTATAGCCTTCTTTTCTTATTTTTATTCTCCACAAACTGTCTGTTGGGCAACCTGCATATTTAATATAATTATCGTATGCCTCAATTATATTGTTTTTTCTGTCAACTAAAGCCTGAGCTCCTTTTATTTTAACAACGGCAATGTCATTATAAAAGTACCCTATTTGGCTATATTTGATAGGTAATATTTGTTTTCCTGTTGTTAAAGAATATGTTCCCCAAAATTTTCCTTGTTTTACATTAACATCAATTGATGTTGACTTTTTTATACATCCCATTACGGCGCCATACCTTTTGGTACCTTGCGTGTCGATTGCATATTCATATCCTAAAGGGATATCTTGAATGTCATTTGCTGTAATATCCGCTTCTTTAAAGATAAATCCAGTTATCTGATTATTTTTAATATCTATAATTCCCCACATATGGTTATATTTTGCTATTCCGAAATTTTTATAAAAATATAAGGCATTGTATTGTGGGGATATTACCTCTTGGTTGTTATATGTATACAAACCCCATTTACCAGATATTTGAGCTGAAAAATAATACGAACCTAATGTATAAATATTTGTATAGTTAAAAGGAACATGGATTTTTGCTTTTATATCAATAATTCCGTATTTTTTTCCTTTTTTGGCAATAAATAAGCCTTTTTTTGATTGGATTTCGCTTAATTCATCGTAAATGCAACTTATGTAAAGGTTTGTATGTTCATCTATTATCCCATATTTATTGTTATGGCAAATTTTGAATAATTCTGCATTGGTATGGTGGGATAATAATCTTTCTATTAATTGGTATTTGGCCGGAATGATGCTTTTACCCTCTAGGTCTTTAACTCCATATTTTCCTTCTTCATCCCTAAAAATAACTTTTTCGTTTGGTGTTATGTCTTCAACCGACTTATTGGCAAAATTGATTATTTCCTTGCCTTGATAGTCAATAATCGTTTGCCATGAATATGCTTTTCCTAGATACTCAAAATTTCTTTTTATGCACCAGTATTTACCTTTAGACCAATAGTCCTCAACATTTTCCAGATTAAAGTTATATTGGCTTTGCAATCTTTTTATTCGGTATTCTCTTAAATTTAACAGTTTATTTTTAGCATAATCGGCAATATTTGAGTTATCGGTTGTTAAATTTGCCCAATTTTCTACCTCAGCATCGCTTCTGATTATGGCATGGTAGAAGTTATCAAACAGCCCTTTATTAAATGTATGTTTCATGCAAAATTCTTCAAAGCCATGCTGATTTACATATTTTTTCAAATCTTCCGGAACAAAAGCCGCGATGTTGCAAATATAATCAAGTAAGTTGTATTTTTTATGTTTAAGCAGAATCGATATATATTCCGGAGAGCGAGGCTTGCTTCTGGGTAAAAGCTTCAAAATTCGTGAAATGGCAGCCCGTGATAATAGGTTACTTTCACGCTCTAATTTGTTTTTGCTGAAAGTTAGACGCATTGGCTTTGCAAGGGTAAATGTTACATAATAAAAAAAGGGCAAATCAAATTCCAGATAGCAACAATAATCGCCGCTTGCCTGTTTTTGACGGTAAACTTTTATCCATTTGCGAATATATAAATCCTTATATAAATGTTTTTCAGTCATCGGTACCTCTTAGGTTTATTATTTAATATAGCAACAAACTACGACAAAATATGACGTATTTAAGTTCTTATCATTTCAATTATTTTTTTATGAGCTTCGGTATTATACTCAATATATCGTTGTGTCGTGGCTAGGCTTGAGTGTCCGGCAAGCTGTCTGACATCGTTTATTGTTCCTCCGGCTTGACTAATCATTTTTGTGGCTTGAGTGATAAAAGTTCTTCTGCTACTATGAGAGGAGCATCCGTCCATCTTCAGCCCTTTATACAGTAAATAAAAGAAATTAACGATTGCCTGAGCAGACATTTTCTTATCTCTTTCGGTAGTTATTATATGTGAAGACAAGCTTGTCTTATCTTGTTTTAAGTCTGTCAGTAGCTTTTTTAAGTCTTTATGTATCGGTATAATCAGACCGGAATATTTACCTTTAGAAGCATTATTCGGTACGTTAATACTGTCTGATATATAACCTTCGCTATATTTCTAAAAAAATTGACAAAATTTGAATCTGTGTTAAATAGAAATTAGTTAATTCTTATTTTGTTTAATCATTTTTAATTTTATCATTATGGAAAAGTTTGTTGAATTCGAAAATTGGATTTGCCTAATCAATCCTTGGGTGATTTTGAGCGTTATCGGCTTTTTGGTTTTGCTCAGCTATTTAATTTTTATACGCTTTTTTGCTAAAACTTTTGTTGTCGGCAAAGGATTTTGTACATCTTATCAACCCAAAGAAAACGATGCTTTCGGAACGGTTATTTCCGCTGGTCTATTGGGATTTGTCATCGCTAAACCTGATTATCTTCATGATTTGTATTATGATGCTTCCAGACAAATTGCCGATGATACACGAAAATTTGTTACCTATTCCCCACAATATGCTCGGATAAAACCTAGATTTTGTTTGGCTTCGGATTTGAAAATCAGACGGTTTTTATATCTGAATTCTTTTTTTAATACTAAATTAGGAAGATGTCTTTGGGCTGCGGGACTTTTTTGCCAAATCCATTGGAACAAAAATACTGCTGACTTTATAACTCAAGAACGTTTCTACGAACTTGATGAATATAATAATTTTGGACTATCTCAACATTTGGTTTTAATTGCCAAAATCAGTTGGTGGAAGTATTTTTCTCTGAAAATCCATGAACTCCCCTTGCTGGTTGAATATGCCGATGGTGTCAAAAGTTATAAGCTTCGTCAAGGAATTCGTCCTGTATCCATTTATCTTAATAAATACATAGCCGTCAATGTCGAATTTCTTTATCCCAACACGCAAAAAGCTAATTCTTCTTGCACGAAAGGTTATATGCCTATGAATTTGCATTATGCCAAACCTTTAGCAAGAAAGCGTTATGATTTCGACTATACGGTACGGGCTTTGGGATTGCATTCTTTACAAGACAACTTTATCAATTTGGGTAATGATTATTTTTATCATTTTCCTTTCGGTTTTTTGAAAAAAGAAGATGAGGATGATTGGTTATTAGGTAATGTTGCCGGTGTTCATGTTTTTGTTAAGTGTTCCAATAGCCTCTTAGCATAACTTTCTGCTAAGTTTTCCTTTATTAAGGCCCCCTTCTCGGGGGCTTTTTGTTTTATATGAACTATAAATTTTACCCAACAACCGTCGTCTATGGTGCGCAAGCGCTCTTTACGCCGATAAAATTTCTTCAAAACTGTTAAAATGAAAGAAAATATGGTGCTTGGCTCGCGGAATAACACGTAAACGCTCTTGATAAAATTCCTTTTGCGCTGCTAACTTAAATAAAACATCATCTTCTGCCATTAAGGCCTTATCAAAATGCGGATTTATCTTATCCTTATGCTCTTGATACAGTTTTTCCAAACTTGCCAATTCTTTTTGGCAACTCTCAATGGTTCTCAATGATTGCATCGCATTATAGCGCTTATATTCTTCATCGGTTGAAACCATGTACTCTCGGCGGAATTCCAAATAATTGTCTAAATTTATCGCTTTAAACCATTTTAAGGTTCTTGCGGATACTCCTAAATTTTCATCTAACAAATACGGATTGCCGCATACAGCCACCCTCTTCTTCACATTCGGAATTTTATCCGCCATTATTGAGGCTATAAATACACCGGCTGAATATGCAACCACTTCTATTTGATTATATTTTGAAAAATCAAAATCCAACTCCAAATCTTGATAGTCATACAAAATCAATACGTCTTTGCTATCTTGTAAGTTTGTAAACTGATTTTCATCGCACCCCCAGCCTGCAAAAAATACTATTAACTCATTTGATTTATTATTTTGATAAAAGTAGCGCATTGTTGTCCTCTTGTTTTGCTTTCTTTCTGAGCGACGTATCATATAATTCGCTAATTTTAAGTTAAAAATTTCTTACCTTTTGCTTGCTTTATTATTTTTCTTTTTATATCCTCTGAATATGAAAATACTTATCATTGGTCCTTTAGGGGCGGGTAAATCATCTCTGGCTTATGCCATCAATAAAAAATTCAACCTACCTAGATTGAATTTGGATGAAATTTGTCGCCGACCTCAAGATGGTTCCTATTATTCTCGTGAAGAGCAATTTGATAAACTTTATGACTTTCTTCATACTCATTCTTTTTGGGTTGCCGAAGGGTGCCAACGCTACCTTTATGAAAAGATGAAGCCTGATTTGATTATTGATATGCGTGTTAATCGACTTGTTGCCATGTGGCGCTTTACCACCCGCTTTATTAAAGCCAAAAAACTTATCGGCAAAACGATTGATAAAGATTTACCGGTGCAGGCCTATCACTACCGTAAAATCACTCTTACCAAAATCCGTGATTATGATGTTACTGGACAGGAAATTAATGCGGAAATTAAAGATTTTCTCGCAAATAATTCTTTTAAAGTCATAAAATGCAAAAGTTTTAGAGATTACCCTAAAGTCTTTGCCGAAATTCAAAATACTTTCCTATAACGGAGAATTCTTTATGATACAAACTTATTCACCGGATATGAAACCGCTCTTCTTAACAGATAAGAAAATTGTTCATCAAAAAGGTTTATGGCACAAAGTTTTTACTGGTATCTTATTTAATCCCGATACGAATAAAATCTTTCTGCAAACTATCTTTCCTAAAAACTCATATAATTTTGAACGTCCAGATTTTGTTGATTTTAGTGTCGGTGGACATATGGAAGATAATGAAAGTATTTTACAAGCGGCTATTCGCGAAACGGCTGAAGAACTTGGTTTGAATATTTCTTCTCAACAACTTACTTTTCTCGGTATACGAATTTGCAAAGCAAGCCCCTCGCCTTCTTATATTATTCGCGAATTTCAATATTTCTTTGCTATCCAGACGGAGCATACTTTGGAAACTCTGCCTTTAGAAGCTCTTGATAATGAAGTTAAATCGCTGTTGGAAGTTGATTTAGGAGATTTTATTGCTCTCATCCTTCAACAAACAAATTCTATTAACACGCGTGAACGTTTGATACAATCGCAACAAATTATATCTGTTAGTCTTTCTAATAAACGCATTATTCCTGATTATTTTGCGGATAAAAGTATAGCAGAGAAATTACTCTCTCTGCGTGAGTGCTACTCTCTTTAGTGCTACAGAAAGTATTTATTATCTCTGATGGCTTTTTCTTTTTTAGCTCTATATAAAGTTTCCATCTCTCTCTGTTCTTAATCTTGTGTTTTGATTAGTTTCTGATTGATAATCTCTCGCATATCTTCATTTGTAAAACGCCCTTTGCGACGTTTGGTTTCTTCCGCTTCTCGCTTGGTTACAATAACTTTCTCGCCTTTTTCTAATTTTGAAGTTTCGTTTAAATTTTCTTGAGCTATTTCAGCACGTTCTTTGTCAATTTCTTGCTTAGAGAAATCTCCTTCAAACCATAAACTTAATGGGGGTTGTTTTCTGTTATCTCTTTCTATTGCTAAATCTTCATATGCTTCTATACTTTTAGCTCCAGTTTCTTTTTTCAATTTTCTCTCTAATAAATTACGAATTTTTCGTACCTGACGTTTAACTTTACGCTCACTTAATTCTTCTGTTTTTACCTCGCCACCAGTACTTTCTTCGCTCACTTGTCCTTTATATTTACCACCGATAAAGGATACTTCCGTAAATTTACCATCCTTTTCTTTGGTGTATCTTTCACTTCCAGAACTATAATTTCCTGTATATTCTACCTTTTGTTCTCCTTTGCGGTTATAATCCGTATAGGTTACATTGGTTTCTTTTTTATTCGGACCATCAAAATGTCTTACCTCAAATATATCATCCAGCGCTTTATTTCCATCTTTATATATATCTTTACCGCGCCGCCCATCCACTACAATATCACTCATAAGACTTGCAGTGCTTCCATAAAAACCGCTATGTACTCGATTTTCTGTTACCTGTCCATTTTTATTATATTCATCTTGTCTATATTGATAATCGCCATATGACAAAGCATTGGTATAGCCATACAAACGAGATAAAGCTGTTGCTTCGTGATTATTTGCTTGTATTTTTAAATCTTCTTTTAAGCGCAAGCGGTTTTTTCTATCATATTCTTCTCGTTGTTGTTCTACTTTATTTTCTTCATTTAACTCCGGCGTAAATTCTTTATAGTTTTCTTCTCGACTTGTTATTTTAACACGTGAATCACTATTGGGTACGATTTCATCTATTTCTCTGATTGCAACACGACTATCTTGGGGATATTTATTGGGGACTACATATTCTGTGCGTTCTAGAATTTTATTATCTTCTTTCACCGCCTGCTCGGAGGCTTGTGCTGTTGGCGCGTTCAACGTAGACAGTACCGTCATCGCGGCTACTGCGGCTTTCTTTAGATCTTGTTTTAGTTCTTCTCGTGTCATCAACTTTCTCCCATAAAATAATTCTACATTATTTTTCCCCTTAAGTCAATTTATTTCCGGTATTCTCCTTTCTGCTTGACTTTCTATTTTCTTATCTCTATGTTGCAAATGTAAATTGCCGGAGTTAGTAAAAATGGTTAAAATCGCAAAACTTTTACAAGGCTATCAAAACTTTTATAAACAATACTTTGTTGATCAGCCTGAAATTTATCAAACTTTAGTTCGCGACGGACAAGCTCCTAAAACTTTGGTTATTGCTTGTAGCGATTCTCGGGTTGATCCTTCTATTTTGCTCAATACCAATCCCGGTGATATTTTTGTTATTCGTAATGTTGCGAACCTTGTTCCAACTTTTGATTCCGATATGAGCCATTGTCACGGAACTTCGGCTGCGATTGAATATGCCGTTCGTCACTTAAAGGTGGAAAATATTGTTGTTCTCGGGCATAGCCACTGCGGCGGAATTAACACCTTGGTTTCCACTCACAAACATGACCATAATTTTATTGATACATGGCTTGATATTGCCGATACTCAAGAAATACGCGATATTTGTGCTAAACATTCTCATGAAGTCGCTTGCAATTTATGTGAAAAAGAAGCTATTCGTGTTTCTATGACTAATTTAATGACCTTCCCTTTTATTAAAGAGGCGGTTTCTAACAAATCTCTTGATTTACACGGTTGGTACTTCAATCTTGAAACAGGTGCGCTCGAAATTATTGCGCTTAATAACTGACATGTTTTTGATATTTTTACTCACAGTTCAGCTTTTGACTAAGCGCGATTAATCTCTATATATTATTTAATAAGCGACCAATGGCTTGTGACAAATCTTTAATATAGGTATTATCACTAATGGACGCTTTTTTGCCGACGCTTTTGCTTTGATATTTCTTTAATATTGGCATATCTACTGGTGTAAACAAACGGTATAAACTTTCTGTCTGGGCTGTATTTTCTTTATTTTCGGCAAAACTTGAGCGTAATTTATAAAACTTTACTGGAAAACCATCTTTTTGTGAAAACTTGCGAATTATATCCCCCTCTCCTGCAGCATAGAAAAATCCCTTAAATGTTTCAGGATTACTCTGCCAATAGGCTCGACATACTTCCAATAAATTTGCCGTTCCATCGCCCATTAACGCCACTTGTCTCCCTTTCTTTACAGCGGCTAAATGCAATACAAATTCTATTTCTATCCCACTCTTGGCGGCTGTGTTAAATATTGAGGCTAAAAAGGAAATATCTGCTACATCTCCAAAACAAAATTGAACATTGTGTTCTTTGAACGCTTCCGCCGTTATCGGCAACGCTGACGTCGCTTTAATCATCTTATTGTTTATCAATAATGGATTGAAAGCTTCTTCTGAATCTCCCAAGGCTAAAACTTTACGACCTGATGACACCAATTCATTTAAGATTTCTTGTCCGACAAAGCCGGTCGCCCCGGTGATTAAACATACTTTTTGCGTCATCTTGTCCTCTCCTTTCCTCTTTGCTTTCCTTTCTTACTATTGTGAAGATTTTTTCCGGTTTTGTCAATGATGTTTTCTTGGGTTTCTAATTTTATTTTTTTGACTTGACTTTTTGTCTAACTGTCCTATACTTCTTGTGTTTTATTTATCTTTTTTGTATCACTATTAATTTTTACTTTTATGGAAAAAAATACAAGTTTAACTCTTGCTCAAGCCTATTGGGTTTGTCTGCAATCTATTTTTGAACTGCAAAAAATTCAGCAAAAATCTTGCAACATTGCTTTGATTAAATCTGAATGCTCGTATCCGGAAATTGTTCCGGCTTTGCATGATAAGGTAATTGAATTGTCTGAGGTTAATGCAAATTTACTTCCGGCAAAAGTTGGAGCGGAAACTTCTCCAGTTGTTCTTCGTGAACGTATCTGGGGGTTGAAAATCGGTAATATGCTCGCTTTTGATGCCGGTAACTATGCCTTGGATTCATTGATGCGGTATGCCCTTAATATTCCGATGGCTAAAGTCTTTTCTGATAAAATCGTCTGTTATCATGCTAATGGGAGACGTGTGGTCAAAAGTACAAAACCAATTACATTGGTTAATCGCTTCCGAAGACCGCCTATGGCTGATTGGTTCAGAATTGATTTTGATGATGCTACACGTTTCTTTCCTGAAGAAACGGCTAAGCTCACTCGAGATTATCCCGATATCAAACCGCAAAATTGGCGTTTGTTGACTGACCCAAATGCTGAAACATTGGTGATTGCTCAGGATGAAACTTCTGACCACTATGTTCCGTTTAACTGTATGATTAACGGCAATCCGCTCGACACAAAATTCTGCGATCCGATTGTTGAAAAACTTAACGGTTATGGCAATTTGCAACCTTTGTTCCATGAGTTTGCTCTGATGCTTAAAAATGGACAATACGAGCAAGTGGCTCAAGATCCTAAACTACATTGTTTCGAACGTGGATATTACGCTCGTCAGCCCTACTCTTCTACCCTTTATTCCGGTGCAAATGAGTTGGAGCTTAAGGTGGGAAATGCTGATTTATCTTTTGAACAAGCTCTGCCGTTAGTGCGTGATCAGTTTGAACTCAAAAAACGGTTTTTGCAGGGCGAAAGATTGTTTTCCGTCGATGTTGAGGGTAATATTCTTGATTCCAAAAACATTGTTAACAGCAAGAATTTTAAAGCTACTAAAAAACGTATGCTCTTGATGCCAGAGTATGTGTATGAATCTTGGGGACGCGATTTTTCTGAAAATGTCTTAAACTTTTTGGTGCAAGATCGGAAATTTGAATATTGTCAATATAGCAATGATTATATTCGCAATATTTCCGGACAGGAGCTTGAGCAGTTTAAAACTCTTAAGAAAATTGCTCATGTCGCAACAGTTGGAGCCAAAGTTTCATCTCATTTAAGTGCTCAAGTAGCTAAAGTCGGTGTTAGTGCCGCAGGTTGTGCCGCTGTTGGGCTGGGGAGAGTCCTTTTCAACTCTTTTAATTCGTTAGCTTATCATTTTGAAGCTACCAAACCTGCGGAAGGATTGCATTATTCTTCTCCAGAGAGAATTGGTTGTATTACCGGTCGAATACACCCTAGATACTAAGTTATATTAGGTGTGTCATAAAAAAAGACGTTTCCTTTATGGAAACGTCTTTTTTTTACTTTCTCTTATCTGAAATTTTTAGCTTTCAATTCCTCCTGCAAAAGTGCATGATATAACTGAATTTTTTGAAATCTTTCAGTTGCATTCGGCGCTTTGTTTCTATCCGGATGGTATTGTTTCACTAATTCACGATAAGATTTTTTTAAGTTTGCTTCGGTCAGCGTTGCGGGGGTTAGCTTAAAAATTTCGTAGGCTTCCTTTGACCGAATATTCCCTTGATTACCACTATTGCTGCTACTGCTACGGTTACTGTTGCCATTGCATCTATTTCGGTAATATTCTTGTCTGATACGCTGCATTTCCTCCAGTGCGGCTCTTAATTCCTCCAAACTTTTTAGCAATTCTTCAAGACCTTCATACAAACTTTTGTTGTTTGTATCTTCAGTACTTTCGTCTGAATTGTTAGATTTCGGTTTGGTTGCTGTATGGAAATGTTTGTGCTTACACCGTGACTGTTGTTCGAAATATTTTGCTTCTTTTTGTGCATCTGCATGGGATTTAACCCAAATACCCAGAAACAAAACAATCGCTGCCAACAATAAAATTATAAACATATAAATTATAACGATTGCCATAATCCTTGAATTTTAAAGTCCATAATAATTGTTAATTGCCTTTATCCTATTTCATATTTTTATTTTGTCAAGTTTTTTGTGTCATATTTTGGCGATTTTAAAAAGCAAAACGCCCCTTTTCAAGAGGCGTTTTTACTCACTCTAATTGAGCTGTTAACCTGCCTTACGGTGAAGTTCTTTTTGGAGATATTCGTAGCAACGCTGTATCCTTTGAAACTTCTCTGCCGCATCTGGTTCTTTGTTTTTATCCGGATGATACTTTTTAACTAACTCTCGATATACTTGTTTTAAGCTTTCTTGCGTTAGTGTTACCGGCGTTAATCCGAACATTTGATAGAAAGAATTGACGTTTACGCTTTGTGCCTGACCAGTGTTTGCTGAAGTTGTTCTATAACCTTGATTTTGTTTTGTTTGGCTATAACTGCTCCTTTGTGCTTTATCTTTTTCTTTCTGGCGGGTTTCTGCTTCTTGAGTAAAGTCGGCAAATAAGGAATTTGTTTTTCCTAAATTACTTAAAAAATCTCGTAATTTCTCTCCACGCATACAGCTTACTTCTGTATGATTGGCTAAAAACTGTAATTGTTGATGCGTAACCCATATACCTTGAAAGAAAATTTTAGCTTTTGCGTATGTGTTTTTTATACGTTCTTCTTCACGTGCTTTTTGTTCACGCATTCTGCTCATAGCTTCTTCTTTTAAGCGCTCTTGGCGTTCGTGTTCTTCTCTTTCTCGTTCCTGCCTTTTCAGCTCTTCTTGACGTTCGCGTTCCTGCCTTTCTCGTTCTTGGCGTTCGCGTTCTTGCCTTTTCTGCTCTTCTTGACGTGCTTGTTTTTGCTTTTTGCGTTTTCTCTCATAGAGAAATACACTACATAATATTATGCAACCAAACACTGCCATTACCAATAGTTCTACTGCATTCATAATCTCTAATTTTAAGTCCATAATAATTGTTAATTGCCTTTATCCTATTTCATATTTTTATTTTGTCAAGTTTTTTGTGTCTTGTTTTGGCGATTTTAAAAAGCAAAACGCCCCTTTTCTAAGAGGCGTTTATTAATTGCTTGATTACTTTAGCAATGTATTTCTTGGCGGAAGTTTTTATATTCATCCTCCCATCCTGCTTCATCTCCACTGTTAATTTCCATGTAAAAACGGGTTTCTTCTAGCTCTTTTTCCGTAAGATGGCCGTTTTTCTGAGCCTTTTCGCGGTAATAATTCAGAACTTTTTCTCGTTCCTTGCGATAAAAAGCTGAGCGTTGCTGACAATAATCGGAAAATCTTTCTTGTCGCTTACATTCATCGCGTGCTTCGCCTATCTTTTCTATGATTTTGGCAATCAGAAAAAGACAGCCCGCTACTAATAGAATATCCCAAACATCTCTTACGACACACTGTACATTCAGCGGTACGTAATTACTCATAATAAAATTTCCCATAAAAATATCTGTTTAATTATTTGACAGCTTTTAAGTTGTACTCTTTTTGTTTTTTTGTCAATCTTTTTTTAGCGAATAAAGTTGGTTCTGGCTCCTCTTTCCGGTTCTGGAGTTTGAATCTTCAACTTCTTCCCCTCTTCTATCAACTTCAATGCCCATGCCATATTCTTACCTAAATTGCGCATGGTCTGCATTCCTTCCTCATCTTGTTTTACCTCTTCGGGCGTATTTCCATGCACTTCATTCCAATATGTTGACGATATAACCGGCATATTATTAATCGTAAAATACTTATTTATTACATCAATCGATGCTATCGTACCGCCTCTTCTGGCTGACGCAACCGCTGCTCCAGGTTTATATGCAAATGCAGCTCCGCCAGAATAAAATGCGCGATTTAACACACTTAACAACCTTCCTGACGGATGCGCATAGTACACCGGTGTGCCAAAAATAAAACCATCAGCACTCTTAGCCTTCTCCACCAACTCATTTACGATATCATCCGTAAATACACAATGTCCCAATTTACGGCATCCCCCGCAACCAACGCAATCTCTGTATGCGCTTGCTCCCAGCTGAATAATTTCACTTTCTATCCCTTCTTCTTGCAATGCTTTAGCCACTTCTCTCAATGCCGTATAGGTACAGCCTTCTTCATGTGCACTGCCGTTTATCATCAATACTTTCATTTTTTCCTCTCCTTTCTTTACCCTGACCTGTTTTTCTTCTTTACATGCCGACAACAATGTCGTTCCGCCCAGTGTCATCAGCGAATTTATTATGAATTCACGCCGATTCATCTTCGTCCCTTTGTTGTTTTTTATCTCTCCTTATTTAGCCCCATAACCGCCAAAATCCGCAATATTTCTCTTCACTTATCCCCTTTTTTGTGGGTAAATCGGTTTTATTAAAGACTTTTTATGCTTTTTCTGACTATATTTTTAACGTTAAAATTTATTTTTTATTTGGGAGGTCTTATGAAAAAATTTGTTCTTGGAGCTATGATGATGCTCTCTGCCTCATCTGTTTATGCCGCAGATATTAAATTGCCCGAACCCTCTACTTCCGGCGGTATCCCTCTTATGGATGCTATTGCTACGCGTCGTTCCGGCCGTACTTTTGATACGAAAATGCTTTCTGATAAACACTTATCCGATTTGCTCTGGGCTACTTGGGGAATCTCTTCCGAAGACGGTAAACGTGTTGTTCCTACCGCCAGAAATCGGCAAGATATTGATTTGTATGTTTTACTTCCCTCTGGTTCTTACATCTATGATGCCAAAGCTAATGTCTTAAAACAACTCGGTTCTGAAGATTTACGTTCCCTCTTGGCAAAAGATCAAAAATTTGCGCTAGATGCGCCGGTTCATCTCCTATTTGTTACAAAAGACAAGAAATATGGTGAAATGCATGCCGGCTCTATGTACCAAAATGCAAGCCTTTATTGCGCTTCTGAAAATTTAAAATGTGTTGTTCGCGGACTTTATGATCGTGCTGAACTCAAACAAGCGCTCAAGCTTGAAGGCGATTTGGAAGTGGTTATGACCGAAGCTATCGGTTATCCGAAAGTTCAATAATTTCGCCCTTTACTTAAAACTTCACCCGTATTCGCTTGAATACGGGTGTTTTTTTATTTAAGCGTCTCTTAATTCAAACAGCTCTTTACCTACACCACATAGTGGACATACCCAATCTGCCGGTAAGTCTTCAAACGGTACATCTCCGTCATAAACGTATCCACAAACCGTACAAACCCATTTTTGTTCATGTGTTTCGGTTTTTGCAGCAACGGTTTCTGCTTTTGCTGTCTGTTCTTCACTTTTTGATGCTTGAAATGCCATTATTACTTTCTCCTTAAATCCATTTCTGTAATCGTGATACGTTAATGGTTCTTCCCCTTTTTTCAACTCAAAGGCATCTTCTACCTCTGCTATAAATAAAGTATTGTTCGGAAAAACCTGTTTATTTACAACACGGGCGCGTATCTTCGCCATTGCTGCTTGTATATATGGTAAATCGTCTTTGATTTCTTTTACCACATTATCCCACTTGTTTACATCTCGGCTACTTTGAAATCCAAAATTTGCGATAACAAATGGTTCTATTGTTTTAGGCAAAACACTTATAGAAAAAACACCGCTTTGTTCTATCGTCTGCTTGGTATAACTACTGTTCATACACGATAAAATTATCAGGTTTGGACCGATGGCAATTTGCGAAACCGCATCTACCAATGAACCAACATACCTATCCTTATCTTGCGCGCCCAATACATATAAACCATTACTCAGTGCAAACAGTGCTTCTTCTTCCATATTTTTATCCTTACTCTTATTTAAATATTGTGACCATCTTCGTTTTCAAGATTTGACTTTTCTTTATTCGTGCAACTCCACCAAATATTTGTCAAAGTCTTTGGCGGCTTTTCCTGACCATCCCATAAAATAATTATCCCCAATACATATTACAGGGGCCAGAATTCGTTGAAAATTAAACTTCTTGGCACATTGTTTTAATAGTGCTTGCCCCTCTTCCGTTTCCAAATTTACCGTTACTACATCCAGACGTGTCAAATATCTTTCATTTATATATTCTAAGGCTTGCGTACAAATTGGACATCCCTCTAAATAAAGTACATACGCTTTATTATTTTCCAATGTTGGAAGTTTCTTTTTACGTGCCTCTGCAGGTGTCGCCATTAACGCTAATGCTATCAATAAACTTAAAAATCTTAACATCTTACTTTCTCCTTTTGCTCTAAGTTACTTGTTTTAAATGTTTTGTCAAGATTATGTTTTGATTTTAACGTGCATATCCTACCAAAGATACACTCTTTAACATTTGCCATGGACGCGCTGTTTGACGTTGCCTTATTGCTATAATTCTTCCGGCATCTACAGGCTTAAATATTGGTATTATTATTTCTCTAGTTTCTCCTTCTTGCATACTGCTGACATCTTTTAATTGGGGATAAAAAATCTGGCGATTTATCGCCAGATGTGTTGATTTGTGTATTACGGACATATTCGTAAATGAATGTACTTCCATTGATTCTGAACCGGATAGCGGAAAAATATGATGGACATCCAAATCTGGAGGCAAATACCCTTTTTTAGCTTCTTCTATTTCTTTTTCCTCTAAAACACCATCAAACCAGCTACTATATGCTAAATATTTTACAAAAGCCTTCTTTATTCGGCGATCATAATATTGTCGCTGCCACTTGCTTTTTTCAGGAGAAATCTTGGTATATACCACTTTATTATATTTCATGCCCTGCCTCCTTTATTTTCACTCCGATTTTTAGAATATCTCACTCTTTTATAATTGCTATTTTTTTCTTGTTTTTTCTACAGTTTTATTATTTTTTACTTCTTTTTAACTTTTTTAAGACTATTTATTTTCTGCTTTTAGAGAGGTGTGATATGGCAAAAAAAGATATTTTAACAGTGACGGCTCAAAAATTTGTAGCAAAAAAATTAGCCTTAAGACGTATGCTTTTAAGAAAATTAGCACAGCGAAAAATCGCTGCGAGAAAAGTTGCCGGCATGAGTGTTATATTGCTTTTGCTTTCTGCTTGTCATGTTGCTCAGCTTACTACTCTTTATTCTGATGACACTTCTTTTGAAGAAAACGGCATTCGTTATGATGCAGCACACAAACCTATTACCGGTGTTTATCAAAAATATGCCGAAAATATGCAGCTTAAAGAAGAAATCCATTATGTTAACGGTAAAATCAGTGGACTGTATAAAGCTTTTGATACCGATGGAAGTGTCATGATGGAAGCTGAATATAAAAATGGTCTACCTCATGGTAAAACGACTACTTTCTATCAAGATGGTGCCGAACATGAAATTAGTTACTTCCACAATGGTAAACTTTCCGGCGGACAGTTGGCATATTATCCAAACGGTGATTTGATGCGTAAAGGTAGTTATATTAACGGTAAGAAGAACGGCGTGTTTGAAGAATATTATGATAATGGTGCCGTTAAGTCTTCCGTTACCTATAAAAAAGGTAAATTGCATGGTCCTTCCCGTTTTTATACTCCTGAAAATCATTTGACTGCATATGTAGAATATGTTAATGGCAAACGCGAAGGCCCTGCTTATTCTTACTATAAAAATGAAAAGCCGAAAATTTTGGCACACCGCAAAAATGATTTACTTGACGGCTCTGCAAAGGAATTTAATTCTAAAGGCGAATTAACCAAAGTGGTTATTTACCAAAAGGGTGAAATTATTCAAGTTGTTGAGTTTTAATATAAAGCTTTCTTCGGGAAGCTTTTTTGTTTGTTATTATTCTGCTTCATTTGTTTTCTTTATCTTTCTTAAAAAGAAAAATAATTGTATTTGTCGACTAAGTTTTAATTTTTGCGGATTAAATATTTTCTGTTCTTTTAGGGCTGCTATATTTTGTGCGATTTTTTTGTATAGTTCTGGTTCATCTGCTATTTTATATTTGTCTTTTACCTCTGTTACATACATTCCATAGATGTAGTTGGCGGTTATTTTTTCTATTATATTGTTATATTTTTCATATCTTTTTGATAATTGTTTTAACTCTATGGCTAGGTTTCTATATTCTTCTAAGCGATTTAATGTTAATTTTTTCATTGTTTGAGAAGTTGGAATTATGCGATATGCAATCAATTTTTCTTTAATCTGCACTAACTTTTTCGCTTTTAATAATACCTCGATATTGAACAATATATCGTTTATTGCCGGTAATTTTTCTGAGAATTTTATATCTTCCAATAATTCTTTTTTATATAATTTAGTCCACATTAGGGTTTCTACTTTCTTTTTTCGCCTAAATTTATCTATAAAAGGATTTTCTGATACGAATAAATGTTTTTCTGTATTTTCTCTCTCATTAAATTTATAGTTGCCGTCACCTTCAAAACGTATATATGAACAACAACTAACATCTGCTCCATATTTTTCTATATTTTCGTAAAGTCTTTCCAAATAGTTTGGATGATATACATCATCATTGTCCAGAAAAGCTATATATTTTCCTGTTGCTTTTTTTAGCGCATTATTGCGTGCCACACTCCCACCTGCATTAGATTGGTTATATATCTTAAACCGCCTGTCTTGTTCAGCATATTTCTTTAATATTTGTAAAGAATTATCGGTTGAACCATCATTCATACAAATAACTTCATAATCTGTAAATGTTTGATTTCTTACTGAATTCAACGACATTTCCAGATATTTTTCTGCATTATACACTGGTATTATTATTGATATTTTAGACATTTGTTTTCTTCTACTTATTTTTCTCATATAACCATTGATTACGACACTTTTTTCTTAAACTCTTTATAGGTATTAAATTACATAAAATTTTTATTACCAGTCTCTTGATAACTTTAGCAAATGGTTGTTTTAATGCATATTGCTTAAATATTTTGTTGCACTTTCTTACATTCCCTTTACTAAATCCATCTATGTTTTCATGATTTTTAGCATATAATTCTATTTTGGTGGCATTTTTAGATAGTTTTTGAATTTTTATTTCTTTTTCCGATAAATTTTCATTATGCTCTATACATAACAAATCTATCTCTTTTCCAAATTTTTGGTTCATCTTTTCGCTTGCTTGCTTTATGTCTTCTAGCGGTGTCTCTATGTCTAAGCTAAACCATACTAAAAGTACTTTTTCTTTAGTATATATATTATCATAAAATCTTTTAATTCTTCTCTCGTATTTTTCAGCAACTTGGGGGTATGATGTTTCTAAAGGAACATTCATTGGAAAATCATGAAAAAAATAACATCCATTTTTTTTGTTTTTACAAGAAATATGGGAATCACATTCATTCTTTGATGCTATTATCTCTAAATCTTCTAAGTTGCAGTATTCCTTAAAATCATTTAGTATTAAGTCTATTTTTTGCTTAAAATCCATACCGACAACCCAGTCCAAAGGACCTGATGTATTTCGTAAATTATTCTTATTCAAATATAGTGCACACGCACAATTTGAACCTAATGAATAAATAACATCATATTTCTTTACCATTTTATTATTACCTTTTGTATTATTTTATCTATCTTTTCTGATACCTGTGTTATGTTATATTCTTTCTCACATAGTTGCCATGATTTTTTAGCTTTTTGATTGGTTTCATCTCTATTTTTAAGAGCTTGTCTTAATTTGTTTGCTAAATCTTCAACGTTGCCTTTTTCAAACATATAAACGCAGTCTTTGTTTTTCCCGAATATTTCTTTGGGACCTTCCGCATCTGAGGTTACGATTGGTGTTGAATGTTGCATCGCCTCTAGCAAAACAATCCCAAACGGTTCATAATTTGATGGAAGAACAAATATATCTATATCTTGAAAAAATTGCTTCTTGTCTGTCACCCAACCACATAAATTTACACATCTTTCTAATTGATTATCTATGATGATTTGTTCCAACTTTTCCTTTTCTTGAGGATATGCTTTCTGAACAGTCCCGCCTAGAATTGCCGCAAATTCTATCCCCTCTTTATGTAATAATGCTAATGCCTTTAAATATGTATCAAATCCTTTTACTGGATCAAATCTTCCCATGCTTCCTATTATCGGTGGATTGTGCCATAACTTTTCTTTATATTCTAAATTCCCTTTTATCATATTTGGTATAACATATATTCGTTCTTTAGGATATCCTTTTTGTATGAAAATATCCTTTTGATATTCGGTTATAGAAAAAATTGCATCGCTCTTATTTATCTTTTTATACTTATCATTATGTGCAACACCTATTAATGGAATTTGTAGCCAATTAGCTATTATACGCAATATCGGAATTATTTTTTTGCTATGTGTTATTATAATTTCAGCTTGAAACTTTTTTATTTCTTTAATTAGCTTCCATACTAAAAGATAATTGTACGGCCAAAAATTTATCGTTATATACTGCACATTCTCTAAAGATGATTTTATTCTGGTTTTATTGTCTACAATGGATAAAATCTGATGTCCGCTTATTTGTAAGGCCGCATTATAATCCAAAAAGGCTTGTTCAACCCCCCCGTTCATTTTACTTATCATTACATTTACTATGCGCATTTATCTTTAGTCCTTATGCTTTCTACTCAAAGCTTTTAGCTACTTTCAAAAAGCGGAAGTAGGCTAATAAACTTGCATATATGAAACCCTGCTTGCCTCGCATAATGTATCTGTGACCAATGTAATAATGCAAAAATTGCCATGGATATTCTATCACCAAACGGAACCAGCCTACCTTTTTTCCTTCTTTTTTCCAAGTTTTTTGTAACTCTGTCGAATGACGATTATATTTATCTAGGGTCTGCTCTATGCTTAGAAATGAGTAATGATATATAAAGTTACTCATCTGACCTATTGCCACGCCTTCTTGTAACTCTATCCGGTCTTTATTCATCTTATCTTCAGGCATGGTTCCATATTTGCGGCTATATAGTCTGACCGGATTGAATTGTCGAGCATATCTTGACGCTTTCGTATCCTGCGGTAACATATCAACTATCTTTATCTTATATGCTTTATATTGTGGTGACTTCTTTATCGCTTTAATCTCTTCCAATAACTCTTTGGATATAACTTCATCTGCATCGATCAACAATACCCATTCATTTGTGCATAGACTTTCTGCATAATGCTTTTGATCGCAATAACTCTTCCATGCGTGAGAATATATTTTTGCCTGATACTTTTTGGCTATTTCTAAAGTTTTATCGGTCGATCCCGAATCTACTATAATTAGCTCATCTGCAATTCCTTGCAGAGCTTCTAAAGTTCTCTCTATGCGGGCTTCTTCATTATATACCACCATATATACAGATAGTTTTACCATCGTCTTTCCCTCTTTTTTGATATTGCATTAAAACCTACATTTTTTCTCCATAGGTATTTGAAATGTTATATGTCTTTTTTGGGATAACTTCTTTTTACTTGCAAATTGTAGAAAAAAAATGTAGGTTTCATTCTGGCAGGTTGTCTTTATTCTGATAACGCTGCTGGAATTGTTTTTGCTTGGAACTTCTTGACTATGGTTGAACTTAATTTAACTGGCTTTTCAAATAATACGAAATCTTCTTCCGATACGGATATTGATGTTTCTTTTGTGATGACGGTCTATAATAAAGAATTTTATTTGCCGGCCGTTCTTAAGGCGCTCTTAAACCAAACTGGGCTTAAAAATCCTCAGTATATCTTTGTTGATGATTTGTCTCGCGATCGCTCTGTGCAAATTATTGAAGAAATGACAAAAAATGTGAAAAATGTCATTATTCTTAAAAAAAATAAAAATGAAGGTATTAGTATTTCTATTAACAAAGGTATTTCTTTGGCTCAGGGAAAATGGATTAGAATGCTTGATTCTGACGATATTTTTCCGCTAAATTCCACTCAAAAGATGATTGAGCTTGCTGATAAGCTCCAAGCCGATATGGTTTATGGAACTTTTACTAAAACTGGTAAAGAACCGATGGATATTGCGGCTGAATATATGCCCAATGACTTCCGTTATACCTTTAAACCTGATGCCTTAAAAGCTGTCTTAAATGGTCACTTTACTCGTATGGGGCAACTTATTAAAAGGTCAGTTTTGCAAGAAGCCGGTGGTGCAGACACTCGTGTGTTTATTCAAGATGAAAGCATCCCTTTACGCGCAGCCAGATTGGCTCACGGAATTATTAAAATGCAAGCTAATGTTGTTTTAGTACCGCGTGAAACAAACAATCTTAGTAAAAATACTCATCAATTAGATAATGACCGTTTTTTTGCGCATTACTACTTTTTAAAAGATTATCAAAATGTATTGCCTCGCAATATTCTTGCCATTCTTTTTTCTAAGGCTCTTTCCGATAACTGGAAATTTGTGAAGAAGAATTTATCGCATCCCTATTTTACGACAGATTTTTATTTATACATCTTATCTAAAATTTTTCCGCTAAGACCTGATTTTGCTCTTTTAGATAAAATGGCTGAACGATTTAACTCCTTAACTGATGTTTTGCGTTCTAAACCGTAACTCTCTATTTAATCTCTGTTATCGTAAATGGCTCAAATGAAGTTAACCTTTTACTTGAACTTTCAAATTCACTTACTTGTTTTTAAATTACTTCTTTGTAATCTGATTCAATAATTTTTCCCATTTGTCCATTAAGATCTCCGGAGCATACGCCGCCATATCTTTATGCGCATTAGCGCCAAATTTGATGCGCAAATCTTTGTCTTCCATCAAAATCTTTAATTTTTTCGCAAAATCGTCTACATCTTCTGCTAAAAATCCATTATGTCCATCTATAATAAGTTCATTAACCGCTGTCGCACTTTTAAAACCTATTGATGGTAGTCCGATTGACATTCCTTCTGCTAGTCCTAAACCAAATCCTTCGCCCGCACTCGGAAAAGCGTGAATATCCGCACTTCTATACACACTTTCTACATCCGTACTGTACCCCATTAAAGTCACTTGCTTTTCCAGATAATGTTTGGCTATAAATGTATTTATTTCATTTTCATACACCGGATATTTACGCATTCCCCAAATTTCCACCTTCCAATCCGGAAAATCTGCTGCTATCTTGGCAAACGCTTCTACTAATAAATGAGGGCGCTTAATATTTTTCTCTATCCTCGCTACATATATTATTTTTTTCTTCTCTTTACTTAAATCTACCATTTCTCCTTCGGCATATTGCTTCACTGGATCTGCGATAGCTTCTACATATTGGGGATTAAAAAAAGCATCTATTTTATCCTTAAAAGAAGGCATTAAAACTTGATAAACGGTTACTTGCTTAAAACTTTTTTGGTATAAATTCCGAATTATTTTGTTCTTTTTTAATATCTTATCAAAAAGTACCGGCGGATAGTTGTGTATCATCTGTACTATCGGAATATTGTGATGTTGAAAGCGCGTTACATTATACAAGTCTTTCGGAAAATAGCATATCATTACATCAGGTTTTTCTTTTTTTATCAATTTATCAAACAAATACCATGACGGAAAAATACTTCTCACTTTATGCACTATATTTATCAATGCGGATGAGGTCTTTCCATTTACATTTGCTATTTTTACTGCCGGATTTAATTTATAGTCCGGTGCGGAAACGCCTAACTTATTATATGTGTCACAAGCTATCACGACTTCATGACCCCGCTCATAAAACAAATTTGCTAAATATGCCAGCCAGTTATTGTTCAAAACATTTCTATCTCTTACCAGCATTATTTTCATGATTTTTTCCTTCTAATCAGTAGCTTCATAAACTCAAAAGATTTGGGAACCGCCCAAAAGGATATGCTTACCTCTTTAACATTTAGGCTTTTACATATTCCAATACGATGATGTCCCTGCAAAATTTGGTCTTTTACACCAAACTTACGATTAAGCATTATTAACATTGGACTTTTTTTATCGTACCCATGCTCTTTTATGGAGGTGTACAAGTCGTGATAGCGCTTTTGTGCCTCTTCTCGGCTGATTTGCCATTTCTTATTCGTCCATTGGTAAGCATTGGATTCATTCCGTTCGCCACGCATCACATCATTTTCTAAAATACACGCTAACGTTGTCGTATAGGCTTTAGGAAAAACTTTATAGAACTTACGCTTTATTGGTTTTATCAGATTTATAAAAAAGGATTGAAGTACTGGATAGGTTTCATACGCCATTCGCACTGGCAGAAACTCTTCTGCTGATGCTTTTACCTTTTCCGTACCTGCTATAAGCTTATCATCTCCTTTTTCATCCAGCAGAACAATAATTTCATCCGATTTAAAACTTGAAAATTTCTCTTGTTCTATTGGTAAAGTTTGAAGTTCCATTCTCTTTATTTGATAGATTTCTGATGATAGCGCTATCTTTTTCATCTCTTTATTTCTGAATAAATATGACCATTTTTATCTACTCTATCTTTAGACTTTATCTCTCGCAATATCTATTTGATTCTATCAACATTTATTTCTGTTTTAGCTGCTTATTTTTTATGGTCGTTTTTTTTCAACTGGAGTTCTTGCTTGTAAATATTCCTTGCGCTTATTTCACAATTTATATCCTCAAAATTTTTCATTCCAGACAATAGGATAGATTTTATGGAGACACTTTATGACTAAATCTTTTAATGTTGTTACAATTAAATGGGGGACAATGTACAATGCCGAAGATGTTAATAAACTTTACTCGGCAATCTTACGCAATACCTCTTATCAAATTAACTTTTATTGCTTTACTGATAATGCAGAAGGACTTAGTGATGGCTGTATTGTGCACCCTATTCCGAAACTTAATGTTCAACCGCAATTTATCTTCGGCAACCACCCTAAAGCCTCGGGACTTTGCGATGATAATTTGGCTGGACTTAACGGACAACGTGTCTTCTTTTTTGATTTAGATTCTTTAATCGTCGGAAATTTAGATGAATTTTTTGATTATCCAATCGGGGACAGATTTTATGCTATCAATGATTGGGCGCATCGATACGGTAAAAAAGCTAATCAAGTCGGTCAAGCAAGTTGTTATTCTTGGGTAGTAGGAACACTTGGGTATATTAAAGAATATTTTGAGAAGCATCCTCAAGAAGTTATTGATACTTACTATACAGCCACACAACAATATGTTTCGGCAAAAGTTATTGAAAAATTTGGCAAAATCTGGTTTTGGCCCGATGATTGGTTTAAGAGTTTTCGTTTTCATTGTATTCCGCACCCTTTATTACGCTTTTTCATTACGCCCAAACTTCCTCCTGTTAAAGGTCTTAAAATGATTGCTTTTCATGGAGAACCAGGAATTAGAGAAGCGCTACAAGGTGTTTGGTGTCTTAATCCTCAATCAGCCAAATATCCTCATGGTTTCAAAAAACTCTATAAACACGTTCGCCCGACTTCATGGATTGCTGATTATTGGAAATAATTTGCTTACAATAAAAAATCACTCTCATTTGCGAGAGTGATTTTTTGTTATTTCTTTGTCTGTTTTATTTTGATTTTATTTCCCCTAGTTTTTCACCCATTTTTACCGGTGCTCCAGCCTTTAATTCTTTAGAGAAATTAACTTTTCCTTTCGGGAAAATACAAATCGTTGTACTTCCTAACAAGAAACGACCTAATTCTTCTCCTTTTTCTAAAACGATATTGTCATCTTGATAATTATAAACCGTTACTTCTTTTCCTTTTGACGGAGCCAACAACCCTGCAAACACCGTCGCAATACTTGATACTATCGTCGCACCTACCATGACGACGGCAAATCTTCCGATTTCCTCATTTTCAAAAAAGCATACGGCTCTTTCGTTACGAGCAAATAAATTATCAACGTTTTGCGCCGTCAGCGGATTTACGGAAAATAAATCTCCCGGAATAAACAGCATCTTCTCAAGTTTGCCTTTTAACGGCATATGGACGCGATGGTAATTGCGTGGTGACAGATATGTGGTTACAAAACTACCGTTCTCAAAATATTTTGCTTCTTTCGCATCTCCGCCTAATAACGCTTCCAAACTGTAATAATGTCCTTTTGCCTGTAAAACCGCATCTTTATATATTTCGCCAATCTCACTTATCATTCCGTCGGCAGGTTCTGCCAATGCTTTGGTTTCTGCTACAATCGGACGTGCACCTTTCTTCAATTCTCTTACAAAAAAATCATTAAAACTCTTATATTTGCTAATATCTTGAGTTTTTGCTTCTTTCATATCTACATCATAGTATTTGATGAAATTTTTGATTAAAAACTCTGTTCCCTTCCCCATTTCTGCTGACGCCAATTTTCCAACCGCTTGTGACAACAGCCTTTTAGGCATAATATATTGACTTTTAACTTTAATTTCGTCTGCGATGTTTGTCATTTCATATTCTCCCTTTTATTCTTTCTCAAAATAACATCTCTTTTTTTGATGTCAACTTTTATCCCCCTTTTTCATGCACAAAAAAAATCGGAGATTTCTCTCCGATTTTCTTGTTTTTTCGTAAACAAGGGTTAATTCAAAAATATTCCTTGTTCTCTTTTAAGCTTTTCATCAATTTGCCGCATTCCTTCTTGAATATCGTATATATATCTCAAGAATAATTTACGGAATCCTGCCTCTTCGCCAATACACCTTTGTGTAAAGTGTTCTGACATTAAAAACATTTTGGCCGTTTTTCTTGGATCTTTTCTGGGATCTACCCAACCATCAATGTTAAAACTATTGACGGCCAGTAATTCCCTTTCTTGCTCTCCACCAACCCTTTGATACATCATTTCAAAAATGCTTCCAGTCGTATCTTCTTCAAAATTAAAGATGAACAACGCATTTAAAAACATCTCTAAAATGAACTCGCGACTCATGTACTGAACACACTCTTTGTTCAAATACGGAAAAGCACATATCGAGATATCGGCATCTTGTCGGCATACGTTGTCGGTGATGATATCTATCAAACGAACACTGATATTATCTTCTTCCAAACGAAAGAACTTTTCCGCAATCTCCGGTGAAGGTACGCGTTTAGTGGTCTGAATGAATCCATGTTTATTATCTTTACCTACCCCAACATACGTTGATAAAAAAGTAAAACTGCCGCGATTGCGTAAAAAATCGCTGTACGTACGCGGATTTTTATCCCATAGATCCAAAATAGCTTTAGCTTGTTTAATTGAGAGGGCTTCTGCATGCAAAAGCAGCTCTCTTGTTTCCTTATAATCCATATCTTAAAAATTTTGATTCTTGGCGTAGTATATATTTTTTTTGTTATTTGTCAAGCCTTAACTGGACAAAAAGCATTTTTGTGACAAAAATAACTTGATTCTTTATTTTTCTTTGCTAATATCTGAAACGTTATTTTTCTTATTATACCGCTTGTATTATCTGGTTTATTTTTATTTTGTGAACTTGACAACGAGATGGGCGGATTTTTTTATTTTCGAATATGTTAAATTTTTAATACTTCTTAGATTATGAAAAAAAATAAATTTTTTCAAAAAATTCCTATTTGGGGAATTTTGATTATTGGCTTCTTGTCTGGTTGTAACAGTTCTGTTTTTACTTCATTGAGTCTTGATGATGGCAATATTTCTTTGGTTTCTTATACCTATAATTGGGAGAAATCTGTTGTACAAGATACAACTTTCCTTTCTTGTAAGCAGACTATCGTTTATTCAGCTTCCGGTTCGGAAATTACCCTTACTCCTTCAGCTTGGGTTAAGTTGTGGACTAGGCTGGATACGGTTGCTTTATCTTCGGATAACCTTAAACCTTCAATACAAAAAATTAGTTCTACGACTTCTTCTAACGGTAACCTACCTACTCAACATCGCTTGAAAAAGTCTTTTGAATTAGATGATAATCAAACGATTGTTGCTGAAATTTTGTATGAAGATTTTAGCACTTCTTCTCAAGAAACCAGTCTGATTTTGCCTTGTATCAAAATTACAGATTTGTCCTTTTTGGAGACGCGCGTTGTTCCTCATGAACATCTTGCTGATTCTTATACAGTTACAGTTGCTTTTGATGTTCCTTGGAAAGTGTTGCAACAGGAAGATAATGCTTCTGAGAATATTGCTGTTTCTTATGTTAAATCAGCTTCTTCAGTTGGCGATGATAATGTAACGCAAACTTCTTATCAAACCGGAGTTGAATGGATTGATAAATCTTCTTTCAAACTCTTTGTTGATAAAATTGAAAATGAAACGACACGCAATAGAATTTATTCTCAAGCGCTTTCTTTTTCGCTTAAAACAAGTGATAAACCTTCTTTGATGGTCAATTCTCTTAATTTTGCAACCCATACGTCTTCATCTCAAAGTGAATCGGAAATTATCTGTTCCGATGTTTGGAATATTCAAAAAAAATTGATTCTGAAAACTGTTCTCTTTGACAATGGTACGCAGAATTTTACTCATTCTTTTGAATATCCTCTTTATGAAGCTTCTGTAATGGTTGATAATCAAAAAGTCAGTTTTAATTTAGAGGCTCTTTTTGATGTACAAACACTCAATTCTCAATTTGGAGATAGTTCTAAAAAAATCACTTCTTCAGCAACTCTTTCTTTTGCGAATAAATTATTTGAAGCTGATACGTCAACCCTGTTAATTCTTAATTCTCATAATGATTCTGACGAGGATGCGGATGTTAATGAAGGGGATAATTCAGGTAATCAAGATTCTTCCGGAGAAAACACTGATAATCCAAATATCTTGAAATACGGACGAATTATTGATTTTCGTGTTACGGCTGTATTAAATGTTGACGGATTAAGCTCCGGTACTCCTATTACGCAAAAGGCGGTTGTTATTCGCTTTGAAGAAGGATATTATTTTGGAATTTGTAATTTTAAGGAAAATTTTCCAACACAATTTACTTATACCCTGTCCGGTTACTCCGGTTTTAATTCTGCCGCTCAACCTAAGGCTGGTAAACCTTTTCGTATTGCACGCGCTGTCGTTGCTGATGGCGGAATTAAATGGATGGCTGAGGATAATTCGTTAATTATGGGGATTGATTTTCTTTCTTGCGGAATTTATGGGTGGGAAAATATTGTTAAAGGCGCTTACTCGGCTTTTATTGATACTTATTCTTCTTCTTATACCGCTGACAGATATTCCCTTACCCTAACCGCTCCTGACGGTAATACTCTGACTATTAAATCCTCTCCTTTGTGAAAATTTTTCTTTAGAGCCCGATCCTTTTGGTGTCGGGCTTTTTATTTTGCCAAAATTTGCACAAAATATAGTTGATTTTTTGTTTATATAGTGGTATAAAGGTTTTATATTTGAATAAACTTTATCGTTGTGAGGTGTCTTAATGCCTAGATTTCCAAAGGCTAAACTTAAATTAGACAAAGACTATTTTCGTGAAATTGCCGAAAAGTGCGCTTATCTTGGTGTTGCTGTTTCCGAAAAAGATTTTATTGCTCATTCCGATACTTTTCTGTCTTTGGCGGCTTCTTATGATAAACAGGCTAATGAATTTAATTTGCAACATAAACATAAGCTTCTGGAATTACAAAAGAAATTTGTAAAAGAAGATAATCTTCCTGATTTTCTGGCTTTTGGCAAAGCTGGACAGACTTTACGTGCTGAATTTCATCAAACGCTTCTGGCTAAGCAAATGGCTCAAGTCAGCTTTGATATTTTACAGCATAATCTTAATTTCTCCGTTGATGAGCTCGATAATCCGAATAACTTACAACGTTTTAATAATTTGGCACAATCAATCGGTGTTGATGCTGATGCGCTTAAACAAAACTTAACTCATGAGCAAACTGTTGCGGAGGCTCTTTTACTTTCTCGTTATAAAAATGACCTGTTAAAAGTTGCTGCTTTGGATGCTAATATACAGCTGGCTACCCATGCTATGGCTGATTTTGCTCATCGTGACCATCAAGATTTATTTACCGATACTGTTTCTTCTCCTGAGGTTAAAACTCAGTTTTCCAGAATTATTGCTCAAAATATAGTCACTCCCCCTACTCATGTTGTTAAAGAAGAAAAAACGCAAAGTTTCCCGGCAAATAATCAATCGGTCGTAGAACGTATTTTAAGTGAATTTTCGCAATATCACGATAACCAAAACGGCAAGCTCCTTTTAGCTCAAGACGCGAAGGCTCTTAAGAAAAAAGCAAATTTTGTTTACCTTGATAAAATTATCAAAGAACTTAATCTTGATCACAAAGCAGCAGTACAATTCAGAATACAACTTTCTCAACATAAAGGCTCTGTTCAGGACTTCTTACAAAATTACGACAAAGAGGTTCATAACCAAGCACAATCCGCTATCAATAATGAAAAATCCGTCTTGGTTGAACCTGACGCTCAACAACAAAAAAGACTGATAGAACTTGATAAGCGCGTACAACAAAGTTTGACCAAAAAACAAAAAGAAGAACAAAAAAGATTGGCTCTTTTAGAGAAAAAGGCGCTTAAAGAAAACGCTAAAAAGCAAAAAGCTGAACAAAAACAGCAACAACTTATTGCCAAGAAAGCTCAAAAAAAGGCGCAAAAACAACAGATATTAGCTAAAAAAGCACAAAAAGAGGCTTTACGCAAACAAAATGCCGAACGCAAATTAGCTCATAAGTTAGCTCGTCAAAGCAGACGGCGGGCTTTTTGGGCTAAATTAAAATCTTTTATCAAAAAGCCGTTTCTGTTTGTTCTTTCCTCAACGGTATATATTGCTCATTCTTCACAGCAAGCGGCTGAGAAAATCCGTAAATTACTTACTCCCGCTCAAAAGAAACCTAAAATGCAGCTCTATATTCCTCAACAGAAAAAACAGAGTTTCTTTGAAAGAATCTTCGCAAGAAAGCGTATGAAACGCAAACAGCAAGTGGTTGAAAATATTTCGCTTAATATTGAAAATTATAAAGAGCAGAAAAAACAGGCTAAAAAAGCTAAAATTATTGAATTTAAGCAAAATGTGCGTGAAAAAGGTAAAAAGACGCTGAAATATGCTGCTATCGGTGTACCTTTCATCGGACTTAGCTATATGGGATATAAGGGGACGCAAAATCTGGGACCAGCTTTTGATTTCAGACGTATATCCATGGCGTGGGATTCTTTCTCTATTCCTCAAAATATTTTAGATAAAGCTAATACCTATTACGCTGATGTTAATGATTTTCTTGGTACACAATCACAAGATTTTGATAATCTTACACCTTCTCTCTCTTGGATGGATTTCACTCTATCCTCTGAAACTCCTATTAATGAAGCTGACTACGATGTTCAGGTTCCTTTGATTAAAAATGATAGATTGCATAATGTTCCTAATGCCGATTTCTTTAATCTTTGCTTTGAAAAAACAAATGCAACTTATCTTAAAAATATGAATTATGGTATCAGCAAGGATATGTATAATGACTTTATGCGCGAAAATCGTGCTTTGGCAAATTTCTATAATATCGGTAGTTTTCATAAACTTTCTACCGATGAAGCTCGTATTATTGCTAAAGCCCAAATCTTTGATAAATACGGTATCTCTCATATTCAGAACCCGAGCATGGCTTCTTATCTCTATTATACTTTGGTGAAAAATCATGATAAAAATTGCTCTGTTGCTATGGTCGCTTCGGCTATCTCTGATTTCTATGAACTAAAAGGTATTCAATTATCTTCATCTCAACAGTATGCTCTGCAACATATTGCCAACAGTAATACTAATCGCGTTTCGCCAAATGAGTGGAGAGAATTAATTGCTGCGGTTAATATGTCTACAACCGATCAAAATACGGAAAACAGATTGTTCTCTGCTATTCAACAAAGTCAATTCAGAGCAGCTGTACCATTTAATGATTTATTTGCGACAGATGATTTTTCTCAGCAAGTTGCCGTTAATGCAAGTTTTGCTTATGAACCGACGCTTAATATTCAAACACCGCAAAGCGAAGATGAAATGTTCTTTGCCGACAGTCCTTTTCTTACTGAAATTCAAAAATCATTGCAGGATAATGTTTCTCATGAAGATATTCTTTATGCTCAAAAAGAAAAGGATTTGGAAACTTTTGCTAAAATATATGCTCAATGTAGCTACGATAATGTTATCAGACTTTCTTACGGAGACAAAAGAAAAGCTTTTGCCGATGCAAATAAAGCTCTCGCAAAACAAGGTATTTTCGGCAGAATTGACCAAAGACTTTATTGTGCAGGTATGAGCATGGCCAGCCTTTGTCAGGCTTATGATATTTTCAAACAAGAAAATCCAAATAGTCAAGTTGCTGACGCGATTGGAGATATTATTGATAAATGCAGAATTAATGCTCATAGCACAACCGGTATGAGAGATGTTTTCAAAAAATATTCCAACCATATGACTTATTCTCAAAATTTGGAAGGAGATATTAAAACTTACATGAAAAACAATCCTCATGCCATTGTACAAAGCGGTTTCAGAAGAAATGCTGCCGGAAATCAACACTATAACGGGTTCTTCCCTTCTATGAATACATCATCTAAAGATGCTTATACTTATTGTGCTTATAACAATAATCATTGGGGTAATGAAAAAACATTTTCTTCCGTCTTACGAGACAGACGCAGAGCTCACTATGGTAAAGGTGGTTGGTATGTTGATGTTACCGCTTGGATTGATGATTTGGCTAATACTAAAATCAAAGAAGAACTGAAACGACAAAAAATTGAAACACAAGTTATTAAACCTACTTCGTTGTCCTCTGTTTCCGAAAAATATTTCGGCAATATTGCTGATATTCTGGGGCAGAAATTATCAGGCAGATAAATCGTTGTAAAATTTAATCCCTGATTTTCTGTCAGGGATTTTTTTATTGGGCTTAATCTTTTTATCTCCCAAATATTTTAGACTTCATTCTTTGTAATAAACCGGATGATTTTACTTCGACTTGCTCTTGATTTGCTGAATTTTCATTATCTTGATGACGTTTTGCGCGCTTGGCTCTGAATTTTTCCAAAATCTCAGTGCATTTTTCCGGTGTCTTATAAATCAAATTCTCAATATTTGCATGGCGCTTTGCATAAACGATTGATAAATATGCACTATTCGGAAAATTTGCTGTTCTTGATACTTGATGCTCTTTATCTGCACAGAATAACAATATTTGCTCATATATATCATCGGCACAAGCTTCTTCCTGACGCTCCTTTAATTCAACATATCTATCCATCATCGCACCAATCGTGGCTACCAACAAATTCCTTTCTGTTTCGGCTGATATTCCTTGCCCTTCTTCGTATGATTTATTGATTATGCTCATATTGACTTTTACCGATTGTAATAAATTTTTAGTTCCTTCTTCTGCGGATTTATGAAAATAGTATCGTTGCTTAGATATATCCCCCAATGCCAATTCCGGAAATAGATTTATTATTTCTTCTTCGTCACTATGTACCCTAAAGCTGTTCAGAAAACGATACATCTCTTGTGATGTCTTGATTTTAGGCAAATACTCAAACGGAGACTTATCCAGCTGAAAAACATTTACGTGCATATTATCTGATAACCCATCGGCTAAAATACCTTTTTCAATAGCATACGGATAGGTCAAAACGATTAAATCATCTCGGCTTAAAAAATAACTATATTCTTTATAGATTTTGTTAAAATCCAAATCTTGCATTTTTCGTTGGCATTGGCTTTCCAGCAACATGGCTAAGATTGTATTTTCTTTTTCATCCAGTTTTTGTTTGTCTCGATTATAGACGTGCAGTAAACGTGATAATATTGACGAGAACTCTTTTTCTATTCCATCTCGTATCATTTGACTTCTGTTTACGGCTCCACTTGCCAAAAAAACAGATGAATAAAATAAGATTTCATAACAAAGTTTCGGATTTTGCAGATAGGGAAAATCTTGCGTTTCTTCCAATAATTTTACATTTTCCAATAGTTTTGCTCTTTTTGCATCCGCAAAACCACTTTGTGTATTTATTTTATGCGTTTCAACTAAGATAGATTGCGGATATTTTTTTCTGATTGATACTGAAATATTGGTAATTTCTTTATATTTTTTATCACTAAGCCCACTGGTGTCTTTTATTCCCAATGCACAATAATTCCATTCCTCTCCATAAGCCGGATTATATTCTAATTTATCTTGTTTTAATAGCTCTTGTTGTACTCTATATAGACATCGAGAACTAACTTGTGCTTGAGAGACTATTTCCTTTGCTATATCTTTATACCCCCCTTGTTTTACCTTATTTACAACGATTTCTTCATCAAGGGCTTTTTTCTGTTCTTGTTCTATGGGCAAAATTTGTTGTAAATATCCTTGTAGTTCTTTTCTCTTTGTCGGAGATAGATTCTCTGATTTTGACAACAGATAAATGAGCTTGGTTGTATCAGTGCCGATATTTATGTTGTCTACATTTTCTTCAATAATTTGAACCAAAAATTCAGTGTTTTTTTTACTTTTGATACTTCGATACCACAACTCACCCATTATCGGAGCATATTGCTCCATCTCTTGCGGTTTTCTTTCCAAATGTGTTTTTATCAATTCTAACAACTTAAATGATACACTGTTGTTATCTGATTTTTCTAAGATGGAAATACAAAATTCCGGTGTCAGAACTTTCTTTTCGTTACGAAATTTCATTACTTCCGTAGCCGTTGCCATCGGACTTTGGGGATGCTTTATTTCTATTCGTTTTATCATTTTTTATTTTGTAAATGGTTTCTTCAACAGTAAGCGGTCATAACCATAACTGGTCTTCGTTAACTTGGATAGTTCCGGCGGTAGTTTTTTATATGCTAATTTAGATACTGCCATCCGAAATAACTCTAACGGTTTGCGGGGATCTTGAACCAAATGTCCGGTCTTTCCAAAACGAACATCATATATCGTCTTATAAACATCTTCCGGTGGTTCCGCTTTTTGATTATATGCTTCGCAATACACGTTTAACAGAGCTTCTAAACTATTATCTCGCAAATCTGTTCTTGGTTTTGCTACAAATGGCTCTCCGTTTGCTTTTTTGATTAAGCGGAAATTTGCCTGTGCTCCACGATTGACGGCTTGTGCTAACTCATCTATCGTTACATTTCCTTCTTTTAAGGCGGATTTGTAATCCTCATAGAGCTTATTTCCGGATATTTCAGGATAGCGTAACCAGTGAAAAACTGTTTCTCTTGTCACAGAAAAGGCAAAACAATCGTGCAACAACCAATCCGCTTCTTCCGTCGTATTGCATCTTAATGCCAATTCCGATAAACTAATATTCAGCAATTCTGCCGTTCCTTTATACTCTATTGACTTTAGTTTTTCTTGTACATTTATTTTTTGTTCCAATAATTTGGGCAAAAATAGTTCCACCAATCGGCTTTCGCATATTTGCTTCCAATTATCTTCATATAAACGGCTGCTATTTTGGGCTAAATTCGGAAAATCTCCATTAGCTGGTCTTATTCCTTGCGCATCTAATAGCAATAGTAACAGATTTTCTTTTGCACTTCTTGGCTGGGTTTCCGAACTTTGTACATTACTTAATGTCCGCAATATCCTTTTTAAGCTCCCTGCACACATATCTTTTTGCATCGGAATGTTCAATCTGGCTGATGCTTGACTTAAACCTTGTATGATATCCATTACTTCTTCTGGATTCTGTTTAAAATTTTCTGAAGCATATGCTTCATATAAATCAACCATCTTTACAATTAGTGAAATATCCGCTCTTGTAATTGTTCCGCTGTCTGCTTTTTTTATTTTTTCACAATCTTGCAACAGCTTTATAATATCCGGTGCCAAACGCTGAGGATAAGCATCATATATCCCCATATCTATATTTATTCGGGGATTTCCTATCGTGTAACTTTCTATTCCTTTATCTATATATTTTATTTGCACTCTTTCCCATAACCTTTGGGCTATTGCTTGGCTTATTTCGGTATGGCGATCATATGATTGCAACTTTTGTGCAAATATATATTCTTCATGTGTATAGTTGTCCAATGGAAAATTTGCATTTACCATTTGGATAGTTCTCTCGACTACTTTTGCTGTGGTTTCTTCTCGCCCCAAAATCGTTTCTATGTATGGCAAATATCTATCTATGTTGTTTGTTTCGGATGACAATGCCGTTGATATCAGATTTATTAGCTTTGAGGCGATACCACTGTTTGAACTTGAAGTTAGTATTTTATGGCAAAATTCAGGTGTCACATCCTTGCCGGTTTTACGGTAATTTTGTATCATAATACCACATTGTAAAACACTTTGAGGATGGGTGACACCTAATATCATTTTTGCCTCACTTTTTAGTCTTTAACTTCAAATGCGCAAAATATGTCTTTCGTTAACGAACTTCTTTCTAAAACACTCTTCAGGCCTTTACTGGTTACTGAAGCATTTTTGGCGATATATATATTGTTTACCTCTGGTTCGTTAACAGCTTGTTCCAATTCGTACAAACTGGTTATTTCTTTTGTACCCTCCAGACCTTTTATAACGGCCTCTTCTCCTATGGCATTTATCGGATATACGCGATTGCCACCAAAATCTTTATAAGGACGTGCCATAATCGTTTGTAATACTATCGTTTCTATCTGGTCTTTATTGTATCTTTTCTCACTCATAATTATCTCCCTTGTTTTACTCTGTTTATGGCTACTTTCATCGGTACATCTCGTTCAAACTCAACGTTGGTTAACTGTAACGCATCTACTCTGCTCTTGTCCCCTTCTCCCATATTTTGCAGATATTGGCAAAATTCTGCCGCATTATCATCTCCGGTTGTCGCTAATTCTGGATCAATACGCATCATTAATGAGGCCACCACTTGTGCATTGTTTACTTCTGCATAGGGGGCTGTTTGTTGACTCAAGTAGTTTCCGATAATACTGTAATCGCCGCTTTCGTTTACCTCATTTAAGTTAACATAAAATACACCATTTTTCTTTAACTTGGCTTTATCTTCATCACTAACATCAAAATCTGCCAATATCATGGCGTTTTGATTATTCTTATTGTAAACAATTGCAGCTAAACCTACTTTCTTATTTTCTTCGTCATTTACAAATACACACGTTGTGTTGAAGTATTTATTTTTGCCCATCGCAATTTCTTTACTTACTTCATCTCCGCCTAAATTATCCTCATCCCAGTGTGGCATTTCTTTGGCGTATTTTTTCATATTGTGATTACGCATACTCTTGATGATGAAGCTATCTGCAAACTGATTAGTATTTATTAGGCTTTCTCTGTCAATTTCTGCGACCTCTTCGCGAACAGGCGTTATATATACCTGTTTCAACGGCTTATCATAGGTCGTTTCTATATCATAGTTCGGTACAAAAATGCGTTGGTATTCATCTTCTTTAGCCAACATTTGTGTTGCTTCTAACAGTGTTGTATCATCAAATACATCATCTGCTGTCAGATGTTGACCTTTCAAATCATCCTTATATTCTTCCCGAATTGATGAAATCAAAACTTCTTTTATTTCATCTAATTCTACATTAGGCATATCTTCCGGACGTGCATTATATAATTTGGCTACAGAATCTTCTCCGACATAGCCGGCAAACTCAAAGTTTAGTCCTTTGGCTACTTGTTTTAATGATGTCCACAAGCCTTCAATCTTTTTATAATCTTCTTCTTTATTTTCGGACTCTATCAACAAACTGTTAATACTATCCGGAATAAGCATATCTTTTAATTTTACCGCAACCTCATTTTCGAGCATTGTCCCTCTGACCAATAACTGCTCTTTTTCACGTTTTGCTATGCGCTTATTCATCTCCCATGCTACTTCTTCTTGGCTCTGAGCTTTGGTTGCTCGACCTAATTTTGAAAATACGCCGGCTCCGGTCTTTCCTTTCGGTTGCGCTATTTTAGAGTGTTGGTACAACTTAAACACATATCGCAAATCTACAACCGCTTGACTGGCCAGATAGGCTGTATATCTTTCTGGTAAGCTATCGTCTTTAGATGCTGCTAAAATAACATTTTCGGTTTCGGAAAGTAAGGCACCATAGTGTGTCGCTACTTTAATTGTTCTATCAATATGTCTGATATTAAACAACTCTTCTTGAGGTATTTTCTTTTTTTCTTCCGGCGTTAACCCTACCGTTCTGAAGTACATTAACGTTTCGGCTAACATTTCCGGATTCTTATCAAACGTATCAGGATCCATCATATATACATGATATGCCGGAACGCCGGTTAAATGTTTTAAGGTTCTTGATAAATAATCTGTCTTTTCAGGATCAGCAATTTGGCGAATATCAATTCCCATACCTTGACGTGATATCATTGGTTTGGTCATTTCTTTTGCACTTGACCCCATATCCTCCGTTGCTTGGTTAGCCGTACCTAAAAACATAAAGGTTGCCGGTATTTCTGAGCGTTTAATCGTAAACTCTTTATCATCCTCACCTTTTAATTTTAATTCATCCGATCCAGGCTCCGAGAAAAAGGCTTCAATCTTTAACCATGCGTCTACGGCCGGACCACGGTTCGATTCATCTCTTATCACAATTCGACCATAATCCGGTGAATTCGGATCTACCAATGCGCGCAATAACGGTCCGTTTGACACAACAAACCCTAAGGAACTGTTGTCTTTTTCATACGGGATTTTCTCCATTTCCATTACTTTGTCCAGCACGCCTTCAATGTATGCCGTTTCTCCTTTGATTCCACCCCAGTCTATTGCCGTAATTCTTTTTCCATCACGCATTTCTTGTGTTACGACGTCATTACCAAACATTTTTTTCATATAGGCAACGGTATTTTGCGATAATGCTTGTTCTTCATCTATATTACCCATTTGCACTTTAGCATCTATCTTTCTTTGTTTTCTGGTTTCATCAACGCTAAAGGTGGTTACTTTATATAATTCATCGGGGTTATCTATATTATTACAGTCCACAACCAATGCACCTTTCGGGTGTACCAATGAGCCTATCGCCTTACTTAAAAAGGTCTTACCATTACCAGGAGCACCCATGGTTGTATAGCCATAACTCTTACTTTCTTCCGGTGTGCGGCTTTTATCCAAACGGAGCAACATTTCCGTCATATCTTTCATCATCGTCGGATCGGTTACGACTTGGCGTATCAGGCGACCATATATTGCTTCTTTGCTGTCGGTTCGCATTGTCGGAATATATATTGCATCTTCTTCTGAAGCCAACCATTTAATTTTTCCGGTGAGTTTATCTATAATCGGTATTGGAAACTCTTCCGTTCCAAATTTGTGTCTGTATATTTGTGCCATTTTTCTTCTCCTTAATTCTCTTGGCTTCAATCTGCTTTTATTTTACCATAGTTTACTTATTGTTGCAAACAATAAATCCTCTGACTATCGCTTTTTCATGGATTTTAATGTTTCAATTATTAGTTTTTCCTTAACGCTATTCGTCATTGGCTCTTTTATTGTACTATGTTTCAATCTTTTCTTTAGCATTTCCATGATTTTATCTGGAATTTGCTCTCCTCTTTCTATCCCATCTACATAGTCAATACGCATACAACCTTCTTTTTGCATTTCATAAATCAATGGCTTGGTGTATCCGCCGCCGCCTCCGGAAGCTTCATTTCCCATAAAGAAACTATCAAAGGTTAATTGTTCATTCTTTTCTAACATTGTTCTTAAACAATCATTGACCGTATTTCCATCAAAGTAGTCATCATTTCCGCCATCCGTAATTGAAAAGATATGCGTAAAGCCACTCTTGACGTGCGGATGTTTTCCCATGTCTTCAGACACGTCTTTCAAGAACTGTTGCACTGCTGGAATTAAATAGTCGTTTGCACCTCCTTGACCTTCACGAACGCTCTCTATATTCTTACCGATTTCTTTCGTTTTATTATCCGGTGTAGCTACCGTCAATGGATATGGTTGCCCCATCATATAAATATAGACGTTAATTTCTTTGAAACTGCGTGCCGCTTCGTACAAAATACAGGATATTGCCAATGCACTTTCAAACGGACGTCCCGTCATGGAACCTGAACCATCTATCAAAATACCAAAATTCGATTGCGGGAGTTGGACTTCTTTTATTATTTCTTCCTCCGAATATTTATATTTGGTGCGAAAACGCTCTAAATCTTTTTTGGTAATATTCGGATCGTTTCTGCGTAACTTTTTCTGCAACTCTACATGGCGTTGCAAATCAATCGTTTTACCGCCTTGCACCGGTAATTGAGTCATTTTTTCTTTTGTATGTTCCTTACCTCGCTTAATACTGTCAAATTTATTCTGTTTGATGATTTCTTTGATTATTTTTTTCGCTACAGCAATTTCATTCTTAAATTGCGCAATGTAACGTTGATATTCATCCCAGTTTCCTTCTCGATAAAATCGTGCCGCTCGCATATTATCCGGCGTCAATTTCATCATATCATCAATCTCTATCAATGTTGGCATCTCATTCTGCGGAAGATAATTTTCAAGACTGTCATTGTTATTGTTTTTGCCTTTTTCTCCTTCATTACCGCCTTTTATTTTTTGCGGAGCATCCCCATATTCATCATCTTGTTTATGCTCTGGCAAATTATTCGGTTTAATTCCATTTTCTTCGCCTTTACGTTTTAATTCTTTGATTGATTCGGCTTTTTCCAATAGCTCTTTAGCTCGCTCTTCGGTCATTTTCGGACGATAAATGTCGGTATCCGGCAATTCAAATTGTCGTGTATCCGGAAATTGTCCGTTTTGTTGCTCGGAACTATTATTTGATTGTTCATTTGAGCCTTGCTGGCCTTGACTTTCTCCTTGTTGTTGTCCTTGGCCTTGATTGCTACCTTGTTGTTTATTTTGCTCTTGACCTTGACCGCCTTGTCCATTCCGGTTTTGGTCTTTATCTCCGCCTTGCTGTTTGTCTTGCTCTTGACCTTGACCGCCTTGTCCATTCTGGTTTTGATCTTTATCTCCGCCTTGTTGTTTGTCTTGCTCTTGACCTTGACCGCCTTGTCCATTCCGGTTTTGATCTTTATCTCCGCCTTGCTGTTTGTCTTGCTCTTGACCTTGACCGCCTTGTCCATTCTGGTTTTGATCTTTATCGCCGCCTTGTTGTTTGTCTTGCTCTTGACCTTGACCGCCTTGTCCATTCTGGTTTTGATCTTTATCGCCGCCTTGCTGTTTGTCTTGCTCTTGACCTTGACCGCCTTGTCCATTCTGGTTTTGATCTTGATTATTTTGTTGCTGTTGTTTTGATTGTTGCTCTTTTGTCTGTTGTTTATTCTCTAACGGTGGGGGAGGAAGAAGCGGCGGCATTCCATCCATTCCTTCTCCTTGACCTTGACCATGTCCTTGCCCTTGTCCTCTCCCCTGACTCTGACCTTCTTGCGGATTTTGTGCTTGTTGAAGCTGTTGCTCTAAATTTCTCTCCTCTTTTTGATATATTTCTTCCATATGCGGAGCCACAAACATATCAAAGAAGTCATCCACCATATCAACTCGGCGGCGGCTCATCGTTGTCATACGTTTTTTGTATAAATCCGCATTTAATTCTTTTAACCCTTTATTCGGTTGTGAAGTTTCAAATTTATCGCAGATTTCTCTAATACATTCAAAACTTTCTGCAGCACTCATCTTACGCCCATCTTTATCTATACCACTCAGTAATTCCGGATATAAACGTAAACTATGCCACTCTTCTTTCTTCAAACCGTTAATAATTTGGTTGTTTGCGAAAAAGCTATTTCGTGCTATCGCTTTAACATGAGCTATACGCTTTTCCGCACTTTCTTTTAATTCTTTTTCCGCTTCTTTTATACTCATCGGGGTAAGATATTTTCTGCCGACATTGATGTCTGATTCTAATTCGTTTAAATGAGCCTTATCAAAATCACCACCAAAATTTACCGCATAGCGATTTGCATACATATTTTCCAATTCATCAAAGAAATAAAAACGATAGGTATATTCAACTCTTAGGCGTATTGCTTCTTTAGCTGCTTTTTTCCACCCCTCCATATCTTTACGGGCTGTGCTTTCTTTCATTTCTTCAATTAAGACTTCTTGTCTTTTTTCTATTTCTTCCATGCGTTTACTTTTGGTAAACTGAGTTCCTTTGGAGTGCGCAATTTCATGGTTCATTGCGGTTGCAGCTGCATCAACACCGGTTACCAATGTCCACAACATATCGTCGATAATGATGTTTTTGTCTGGTATAAAACAATAACTGATGTTCGGATAGCCATTTTCACTCCATACCAACTTGGTGTCCGGATTATCTACTGCACTTTCAACAATCATCGCGTGTTTTTGCAATTCTTGCTGCATATATGATGATGAGGCTATACGCCGCCATATCGTACTCTTTGAAATACGTTCGGCTTGATTTTTTCTGTCCCACATGATTTGCATTTCTGGATGTATGGCATATAAACCAAGCGCCACACCCCAAAAAAATTGTGATTCTTCATCTTTCAAATTCAGAGGTGTTTTTATATCCCCTGTGGCTAAAAAATGTTCAAAATTTTCTTGATGAGATGCATAAATTTGTTTTCTTTCTTCGCTATCTTCAAACATAGGGGCAATTTTTTTATGGAGCTCTCTGACATAGCTTTCTGTGTAGTCGTCTGGATTGCCGCTTAAGAACTTTTGCGAAAATTCAATACGCATTTTATTCAACGGATTTTTGACAATATCACTAATGTGGCGAATTTGTGCTTCTTTCCTATACTTTTCGGTACCGGAAACCTCAATTTCTATATTTTCTCTTGCAGAGGCATCTTGTTTCATCTGCTCTTTTACGGAAATTTCGTCTGCGTCTTTTTCTTTTTTATTAAATAAATCCATAATACCCATAGCGCTCCTCTTTTTTATGCTTTGAATTTAAAATATCATATTTTAAAAATACTGGCAAGCACTTTTTTTTACTCTTTTTTGCTAACTATTTGAATCTTTATACTTTCTTAAATTTTGATATTTTCATCTTCAGACTTGACTTGAAATTTAAAAAGTTGATACTTGTTTTTAAATGTTTTTTCGCAGAGAGTGTGTCGTGACCGATTTTTGTCATAAATTTCCGATTTGTTCTTTTTTACTTGCGTCCGTCATGTTCTTCGCTCTGACGCTTATTGCCAGTATTTATCAACTCAATATTGCTCAACTTAATTTGTGGGGGGCGCTGGCTATGGCTGTGGCGTTTAATCCGTTGCAATTCCAAAATCAATCCCTCCGCATTTGGTGGACTATGGCTCTTATTGCCGCTTTGCTCCCCTTTTATCTTAAAGCTCATATTTGGGGCGTATGGATTTTTGCTTTTTTTCTTATTTTTGCTCCGATTTTAAAGCGTCACCGCGCTGATACTGATGTTTCCGATTATGGTTTGCTCCTTATTTTTGCAGCTTTTTTCTTTAATCTTTCGCTTATTACCAATACGGGGCTTTCCGATATTCAATACGATTTTGCTTCATGTTTTAACTACATTGAGTATATTTTAGAAAATAATTTCTTATTTTGGAACGAAAATCCGCTCTTAACTCGCCCTTCATACTCAACATATCACCCCATTTTGCATTTCTTCTTGGCTGCTGCGGAAATGAGATTTGTACTCCTCTTTACCGACAGTATGCAAATTGCGGCTGAAACAGCTCAAGTGGCCTTTTGCTGCTATATGTTGGGCTACTATCTTATTTGCGATAAAATCTTACGGCTGTTTAATCTGCATCCTATCCCCTATTTTTGTGGTTTGTTACTCGTTATCTTCTTTCCAGCTTATAATGCCATCTCCGGATTTTTTAATAACGATTGCTTGCTTTTGCCTTTGCAGGCGGGAACAATCTACTATTCCATACTCTATTATCAAAAGGGTGGACGCAAAAACTTAATTTATCTTTTTATTTTCGCAACGCTTGCCGCGCTTACCAAACTTTCCGCTATTGTAGTTCTGCCTTTAACCGCGATTATTCTACTCTTACGGCTTATTCAACACAACGACAAACAAACGTGGCTTGAAATCAGCATTTTTAGCATTGTCCTACTTTGTGGCTTGGCGATTTGGCCTTTGTATCAACACTTTTTCTTACACGTCGGAGCGGATTTTGTGCCACCGCAAGAGCATTTGTCGCTCAAACCTTACTCTTTTTGGCAAAGGTTTAATCCGTTGGGGGCTTGGTTTTATGAACGGATGTTTTATAATGACTTTGGCATCAACCTATGGGAAACCATGACGAAAACAGCTCTCTTCGGGCAATGGGACTTTTCGTATCGTGCTGGTGATATTATGCTGATGGTTCATACGCTTGTCTGGATATTTAAAGCGATTTTACTGTTGCTCTGGGGCGTGGTGTTTTATTTTATCTTCTGTAAAAGGGCAACTAACTCTTGGTTAGCGATTGTTTTACTTATGGGAATTTTAGCGGGGCAAGTCGCTTTTGGGCTGATGCACCCGTATATGTGCAATCAAGATTTTCGGTATGTGGCAATTATTACCCTCGCATGGGCGATTTTGTTGGCGCAATTTTGCAATTCTATCCCTCGCAAAGGGCAAGTCTGCGTCCTTATTCTTGTGAGCGTATTTGCCTTTTTGAGTGCTTTTATCTGGTGGCGCATTTCTTTTTAGCCTTGTCTTTAGCTCTCTTTTTCTTTTCTATCTGTTTGACTTTGCCTTTAAAATGTGCTATTCTTGAGGTCTAAAAAATATATGTATAACTAAAATTACTCATTATGGAAAATTTTTATGAATTCGTGGATACGAACCGCGAAGATTTTCAGAAATTAATGGAGTTGAACCAGTATCGCTGTAATGCTGTCGGACGGCAGTTTATGGCGGAACGTGTTAACATCGTCAAACCGCGTCAGGTCAATCTTGATGCCGAAACGCTCCGCTATGCGGAAGAAATCGGCGGATTGAAGCCCGGCAGTTCATTCAACTACCCCAACGCTCAGGGGGGAACGTCTAAGGCTGTCGTATGCTCGTTGTACGACCTGCCGAAAAACATGATTAACCCTTATCTTTATTGTTTCAGCGGTTTCTTAACAGCTCCGCTGTTTGCAATGGAGATTTTGCGGTGGTATGCAAAAAGCGCGGGAAGAGTGTTGCCGTTCTTGACTTCAGGCAAGGAGGGGAATAAGGGCTTGTTCCAAAAGTTGTACTATCGGTTTAGCGGGCTTATCCGCAAAACGGAGTACGACACATACACAGCCTTGATGTCCCTCATGACCGGTGAGGACTATGCCCATCGGAATTATTTTCCGAGCGATGATGACGACTCGGAGGGCAACTTGATTGAGATATACAATTTTGCCGTATCTCAAGGCCTCAAAGAGGTCACTTTCGTCATCTGTTCAGGTAATCCATTTTACGACAAGCGATTGCTTGCCGAGTGGATGTGGCAGCTCAGACAAGAGAAATTTGCGGCGGTAAAAGTCAACCTCGTATTGGCGCACTGCCCTATCTTCTTGCCTCAAACTTCCAAAGTAGTCATTCCTGAAGCGAAGATATCGGAAATTTATCTGGGTTACATTGCTGCTTGCTTGGGCCCGTTAAAGAAAGATACCGTGCGCTTTAACGGCGTGACAAAATCCACCTCGCCCGAACGTTACGGGATGCCCGGAGTTTTCAACGCCGACTGGGAGAAGTTCCGTGATATCATCGTCAACTACTCCAATATGGGGTGGCCGAACTATCAGGAAATTCTTTACGGTATTCCTCACGAGGAAGCGGTGTCAAACATTATCTTATCTGATTTGTTTGCTCGCAATTCCTACACACCGGAGGAATACGATGAAGGCATCAAAAACCTCATTGGGGATTATCTGAACTTCATCGGCGGTTCATTCCAAAAACAATGCAAATTTAAGCAGTGGCTTATCAATACGCCGGATAAGCACTATTTTGAATAAGTCGCAGTTTAAATTTCGGCTCCCTTCGGGGAGCTTTTTTTATGCCTTTTTAACTTCCTCTCCTTTCATAAGTGGATAAAATCTTGTTGCGATTGAAAAATACTGCCACCGCCTATATGATACCAGAGATTGTAATAGAAGAGGATTTTCTTGATGTGGCAACCGGTTTTGATGATTAACGGCTTTATTATCTTTGTTTGGGGCGCATTGATGCTCCTTCCTGCCGCAGTGCTTAAATATTATACTGGCGCTTTTGATGTTACATTTATCGAATGTTCTATCCTCTCTATGTTCTTGGGCGGAATGCTGTTTCTTGCCAACTATGGGAAAATTAAGAAAATCTCTATCTTGCAAGGTTATCTCATTACCGTTACTTGTTGGCTTGTCTGCCCTTTTATCTGCGCTTTACCTCTCTATGGCAACGGTGATATCACCTCTTATGCCGATGCCCTATTTGAAGCAACTTCCGGTTTGACCACAACCGGCTCTACTATCTTAACCGATGTGGAAGCTCAGCCTAAATCCGTCCTCTTTTGGCGCGCTATCCTTAATGGTGTCAGCGGTGTCGGTATCGTTATTTTTGCCGTGGCGCTTATGCCTTTCTTGGGAATCGGCGGTATGCACATCTTTACTAAGGAAAACTCCGATACTGAAGAGAAATTCTTGCCTAAAGTTCGCTATATCGCTAAAGATATTATTATTACCTATGTGCTTCTCAATATTATTTGCGCTCTTTTGCTTAAATGGGCCGGAATGAACTGGTTTGATGCTATCTGCTTTGCTCTGGCTACCTTATGTACCGGTGGGCTATCTACAAAAAATAATTCGGTGGCTTTTTTTGATAGTCCTACTATTGAAGCGATTATCGGCATCTTTATGTTGCTCGGCTCGCTCCCTATGACATATTTTATTCTGATTGCGAAAAAAAGAAGTCTTGCTTTTATTACCGGTAATAAACAAGTTAACGCTTTTCTTAAAGTTGTTGCTTTCTATATCCTTAGTATCTCTATTTTTTATGCTATCTCTTCTCAGATCAATTTTACAACCGCTTTCAGACAAGTATCTTTTAATGTTATTTCGGCAATAACTACTACAGGACTTTCTTCTTATGACTTTATTCAATGGGGTGGATGGGTTCCGGTGGTATTCTTTATTCTTTTCCTAACCGGCGGTTGTACCGGTTCTACTTCCGGTTCTATTAAAATCTTCCGTTGGCAAGTTATCGGTGCTTTCTTTCATAAAAATGCAACAACGTCCCTCTCTCCTAATCAAGTTGCCGTAATGAAAGCCGGTGGCAAAATTATTGATGATAATATTGTGGCTTCTGTCTTTGTCATGGTTTTAGGTTTCTTGTTCGCTATTGTGTTATTTACTCTCGTTATCACAATGACCGGGGTTGATTTTCTGACGGCTCTGGGAGCTGTTACCGGTAATATCACAAACTCAGGTATCGGACTAACCGAAGCAACTGGACCGGCTGGCAGTTTTGCTGGATTTACCCCTTTTGTTAAATATCTGCTGGCTTTTATTATGGTTTTAGGACGTTTGGAAGTTATTGCCATATTCGTCCTTTTGCACAAAATCAAAGTTATGTAAATTTTTCATTTCTTATTGACAAAACTATTGACATAATATTTTTTTGAGGTGTAGCCTAATCTTGCTTTAATATAAGATTATGTCTAATCCTAAATTGTATTTTTATGAAAGAAATAGGTTTTATTCCAAATCCCGAACAATATGCTTCGGCGGCGGATTTGTTACTTACGGAAAATTCTGTTGATGCTCAAGACTTTTTTGAGGAATATTGCGGAGCCGGCGGTGTTGTCCTTTTATGTAACATTGCCTTTAACTCACTTAAATATCCTATTTTGCCTTTCTGGCATATGGGCATTTGAATACTCAAGAAAATTTTGCTTTTTTGCCTATCGTGAAATTGGATAATTATGCTGAAGTCCTTAATGCTGAGATAATACGTTTTATCCCGATTATGTCTGAGGCTTTCTTTCGTTGGAATAATACTTTGCTGGCATCGGTGTTTACCTCTACCGGAGAAATTGTAATTAAAAAAGTTCTTTCTCTTTTGACGCAAAGTGATGTTGAGGCTTTTTTGAAGTTGGATTTTGATTGTGATATAACTGATATTTATCCCGTAAATCTCTATTCCGTTCCTCAAAATCAGTTTATTTGTACTTGTTGGGCGATAGAAATGGATGATATTGATACTCTACTTTATCAACCGGTCTGTTTGGTTGATGTTGAACGGACTAAACAATTTGAAGGGCAGATATATCAAGATTATCCTATTGATGTTGGTGATAAGGTTGTTCTCGGCGAAGAAAATTATACCCTTCGCTTTGATAAAGATGATGGTTTCTATTTCCAACGAGATGCGGTACAAACTAAACTTTCTGTTCATCAATCTCTGTCCCAAACCGAACAGATTGCTCCTCCGCCTGAACCTATTGCTCAGCCGACACCCATTTTTTCAATGCCTAAGCCTAGTCTTACTAAGCCAAAGCAGAAAAAAGCCGCTAATGGTCGATGCGTTTATATGAACCTTAATGGCTCAAAAAATGATGAACCTATTGCTTCGGCAAAAACACAGCCTCATATTATTCCTTTTAAACCTAAGAAATAATATGTTTGCTGTACCTAAAAAAGGAAGAGTTCATACTCTTCCTTTTTTTGCATCTTTATAGATGCTCTTTTTTGCGAAAACTTTTATTTTGAGGTGGAACCTAACCCTCCATTGCGCTTAGCTGTCGCATTATCATCGTAAGTTATGCCATAAGGTAAAAATATCCCCTGACATATTGACGCACCTTCCTTTAATTCTAAAACCTTATCACTGTTGCTGTCATTGGTCAGCTTTACGAAAATATGTCCTTCATTGTCTGAATAATAGTAATCACTATCTATCACACCAATCGTATTATCCATTTGTAATCTATACTTAAAACCAAGACCTGATTTAGGCATTATACCTAAAAACCACCCCTCTTCTATTTTCACTCGAACTCCGGTCGGCAATAATATATTTTCTTTAGGGCGCAATGTGATGGCTATCGGAGTAAAAAAATCGTATCCCGCTGATCCTGATGTTGCACGTTGGGGCATTTTAATATTCTCATAAATACGCTTTATTTCCGTGTCATCTGCTAAAAACACACCTTTCCACGATGTATTAAATTGTTCAAAACTAACTTTTTCGAACTCGGCTATTTTAGGCATCGTCTTCTCCTTTATCTTTTTGAGGTATTATGAATGTCTTTCGCTTCTCTCGCAATATTTTTCTTGCTTTTTCCTCATTTATCTCATAAAGTGTCGCTACTTTTATAATTATTGTTTCACTTAAATTTTTATTTTTATGAATTCTGTTAGATTTAAAAAACTGTGTTTTGGCACCTTATTGAAACCTGATTGTTGGGGATGTGCCGTATTAAATCATCAAGTTGTCGGTGGTTGGGGCGCCGTTTTGCTCTTTTGCATTATCGGTTGGTTTAATACAGCCGCTTGGGTGGGTTTATTTGTCATACTTTTTATGATGTATCTTATCATTAGTCCTGCTCAAACTTATACCATGATACTTTCTGATAAGAAACTTCTCGTGCTTGTTTTTAATTCCGATTTTTTCAGACGGTATAGATCTGATTTGCGGCGCAAAATGTCTTTGGTGCGAATTATTGCCGTACATTCTGATGGACATTCTGAAATTATCTGGAAGGGAAAAGAGGTTTTTGGTTGTGATGCACGTTTTACCAATGTTGGAATTTTCCTTTTTAAACCTCGTCTTGCTTTTTGGGGCATCGTCTGTGACGGCTTTGAATTTGGTAGAGATTTGGGCTGGAGAGTTGATGATTTGCTCTTTGATGAAAAGACTTCTCGTAACAAAAAGACTTTACACTTTTTAACAGCAAATTCTTTTGTATCCTTAAATGTGGATAGTTATGACAGAGAAAATATTTTTGCTTATTTCTTTCAGACGGCAAAATTTAAATCTCTTCACAACAATGAACTGCTACATTTTGTTGTCGGCAGAACGCTCTATCATTTACTTTGCACTATTGATGGAAAAAATTATCTGGTTGGTTATCATATCAATCATGATTTTATCCCGATGGCTTATTTCATTATTGCTCCCACCATTATTTGGAAGCACAATGGAAAAGATATTACTTTGCAAGCTGATGAAAACGGCGCTTTTCAATTACCTAAACACTGATTTTTACTTTTTAACGGCGCTCCCTTTCGGAGCGTCTTTTTTTATACACTACTAGAACATAAATAGAACAAAGTATTTGACTCTTTAAAAAATTTCTCCTATTTTATTTCTGAGAGGTGGTTATGAAGCATTATATTGCACTGGCTGATTGTGATTGTTTTTTTGTTTCTGCGGAACGTGCTTTTAACCCGAAATTAGAGGGAATACCCGTCGCGGTGCTTTCCAATAATGACGGATGCGTGGTATCTCGCTCCAAAGAAGCCAAAGCTTTAGGGCTGAAAATGGGCGCACCTTATTTTATGGCAAAAAAAGAATTTCCGAATATTCTCTATGTGCGCGCTAATCATGATCTTTATCAAGCAACTTCGCATAAAGTGATGACAATGTTGCAGTCTTTTACGCCAGAAGTTGAAGTATGCTCAGTCGATGAAGCCTATCTCGATTTGACCGGAACTAAACTCCTCTATAAGCAAAATTATTTCAAAACCGCGCAGATGATTCGGGCTAACGTATGGGATAAACTCCATATTCCGATTTCTATCGGGCTTTCAACCACTAAAACGCTTGCCAAACTTGCCAGCGATAAAGCTAAAAATAACGGCGGTGTTTTTGCGATAGGCTCGGCAGAAAGGCGCAAAATTCTTTCGCAAACGCTTATCTCTGATGTCGCCGGTGTGGGGAGAAAGTTAATTTTGAAAATGCGCGAGGAGTGTATCTTTACGGCTCTTGATTTTATCTGTCGCCCCGACTATTGGATTAAAGCGCAATTCGGTACGCATGGGATGGATCTCAAAAACGAACTTTCGGGAATTTCTTTGTTCAAAGTTGAACGCATCGGAAAAGCACCGCTGTCTATTCAACAAACTTCCGCTCTCAAAGAATTTAGTCGCGACCTTAATGTGCTTAAAACCGATTTGTGCCACCATATTCATACGGCTTGTCGTAAAGCACGCAGTGAAGGCGCTAAAGCCATACAAATTGAAGTTATGTTGCGTACCAAAGATTTTAAAGTTATTACCGAACGAGCTAAACTCCCCTTTCCTTCTAATCAGGAAAATGAAATTACTCCTTTAGCCATACAACTCTTAACTTCTCTTTATTCTCCGGCGGTTATCTGGCGTAGTGTCGGAATTACGCTTTCCGGCTTAATTTATCATGAAAAAGAACAGCTTGATTTGTTTCAACCAACGAAAAAAAGCGATGAACGATTGGGCAAAGTCTTGGATGAATTAGAGCAGAAATTCGGGAAAAGTATTGTTCATCTCGGATAATGTTTTTTTTGACTCGGTAATGGGAAATTGGAGCGAGTTGTGGGGATAATGCCGAAAGTATGTTCCCTTTGCTGAGCTTTTTTGACTCGGCAATGGGATAATGGTGATGAGTGATGAGTGATGAGTGATGAGTGATGAAAGTATGGGCTTGCGGTGGCTCTTTGATAAACTATTTATACCTTGCTAGAATCGCTTGCATTAATTTATTTATCTTGTATTTTGCTTTTTAAATCTTGTGCTTTGTTTTAAATGGCTTTTTTCTTTATTTTGTGCACGGTCTTGAATAAATGATTTAATGTCTATCACAATCCCTCTTCGCATCGAGCCATCTCTTGATTGATAAGCGTTAACCTCTTTGGCGTTATCGCTAAACCCCATTAATAGCGGTTCGCCTTTTTCATTAAAATCATAACACATCATCGCATGACCGGGAGCGTTGGTCGTTATTCTGGTCAGCATGATAATATCTCCTGCTTTGATGTCTTTGATATCTTTTAATAAGCCACTTTCGGACTTTTTAACATATTTATTCAACTCTTCGGATAATTCTTTAGGGTGAACAATATGCTCTTTATCCAAATTTTTATCAAACAGCGGAATATCATATTTCTTCTGCAACTTGTAGAGCGAAATCATAATACCTTTGGTGCAATTTCCATGATCACGTGTCCCATCCAGCTCTATTCCCTTAAACTCATCATTGATACTTTCACGCATATATTGTTCCGCTTCTCGCTTGCAAAGCACTTTTTTCAGATAATCGTTGAGTAGTTCTTCTTGCTTTTCAACTGGCACTATTTGCTTATACAACACGCCCATTTTTACGGTAAAAGCTTGGCGTATGGTCTTAAAATTCTCACCGTCAAGATTTTTTGTTGCTTCTTGATAACTCTTATAGGCTTCGGCGACTTTTTCGTTATCATGATATTCACGATATAAGATTTCTGCCGGAGCGGTTTTTATTAAAGTTTCCAAATCGTTGCCGGGATTTTTTTCGCTACTGTTATCCTTACGATATGCGTTATCTTGCTCAATGATTTTTTGCAAAGCGGTTTTGACCTCGGCGAGAGGTTTATCTTGCCAATAGTCTTGACGTGACTTTTGATAGTCTATCGCCTTTTGATTGCGTGCAATCACATCTTTGATATAATTCGCATACAGCGCTTCGCTTTTATCTTTTTTCATCATCGCGTCCCTCTTCGCTTACTTTTTATCAGAATAACATATTTTTAACAGTTTAGCAAGCCTCCCGACACATATTTTACCATTGACCGAGGGGCAAAATTGTGGTATAGTATAGGCGTGATGAATATTAGTGTGGTTGATTATTTAGTTGAATATTATTGTAATAACATAACAGGGATTACTGTTTGTTTGGAGAGATTTTGATGCGTTGGGGATTGTGAGTGGCTTGGTAACAGGTTATTTATGGTCTTTAACAATTCACTTATAACATCTTGATTTAGAAGGCGGTAGCTTGCGCTGATGCTCCTACGTGGAGAGATGATTGGGATTTATAGGTTAAAAGAAGTTTTGAAGAATAAACAAGTGCTTTGTTTCATTAAATTTTTAAGATATGAGACAACTTGACATTTTAAGCCGTCTTATTAGTGCAAAGAACACCATCAATATGGTGGTTGGAGTGATAATATTGATTTCTCTAATCTTGGCATTTTTTGCCGGATGGGGGTTCTGGGTACTATTGTTCTGCGCTCTGGCCATATTTTTGGCGGTCAACTCTTTTGCAATCGTATCTCCTGGGCATAGGGGGTACAGAATTACCTTGGGTGGTTATATGTCATCAAAATCATTTACCCCGGGGTTAAAATTTATCTACCCTTTCATTTCATCTATGACAGAGGTAGACGTGAGATTGCAGAAGCACGAGGACACAAACGTCATGAAGACAAAAAATCTTCGTGACATCACTCTCAAATATGCTTTGACTTACCAAATAAATGAGGACTATGTTCCTTGGCTGCATGCAGCAATTGGAGAGGATAAGTATATTGATAATGCTTTGTGTCCATGGCTGGATGCAATCTTCACAGAAGTCATTGCTGAGAAAACATACGAGGATATTAACGGACATCTCGGCGAGCTCTCGCGCGAGATTGAAGAAAAATATCTGAGAAAGGTGGCCGAAGGATGCTATGACTACACCAAAAATTATGATGGTGCAGAGCATAAGGTTGTGACAACTATTCCCGGTGCCGCACCGAAGGTATCGTATGAGCCGGGCGTAAACCTTTTCTCCAATATGGCGGTAGCCATCATCGACGTAAAATTCGATGATGAATACACCAAAACGGTTTCTGAATTAGCTTCGGTTGAGAAGCAAAAAGAAATCGTAGAGAAAAAGGCTGAGCAGTTGCTCATCAGCCAGAAAGCAGTAGCTGAGGCTAAAAAAATTGAAGCTGAAGCGGAGGCTGAGGCTCTTAAAATGAAAGCAGCGGCTGAAGCTGAGGCATTGAGACTTAAGGGGGCTTCGGAGAACGAAGTTCGGGAACGTTTAGGAGAAATCCTGAAAGATCACCCCGAGCTCATCAAAGAAGTTCTTGCCAAGAATTTCCCGAAGGTTTTTGGCGGTGGCGCAACCCCGCTCATCAACCTCGACGAACTTCTCGGCGAGAAGAAATAACCCTATCCCTGTTAGGAAGGTTCCCTGTGCGTTGGCACAGAGAACCTTTTTTTTGTGCGCCTCCCCTCTTCTTTTTAGCCTAAAAAAATTCCGCTCCTTATTCAGAAACGGAATTTTTATTACTCATTTACCTTTGTGGCTTATTTTTCTGCATCACGCAAAACATCTATTGCCCTTTGCAACTGAATTTCTTCTACCGCGTACAATGGTAATCCATTCAATACCAAAGTCGGAACGCTACGCATACCAATCTTGTCAGCGGTTTCTTTGATGCTTGCTAACAACTCTTTGGTTTCATCCGACGCATAGTCTTTTTTGAATTGCTTCATATCCAACTTCATATTACGAGCCAACTTATCAATAGCCGGTTCGTTAACAACTCTTTCTTCCATCAAGGCTCTGTACATTTCTAAGAATTTACCTTGTTTTTGTGCGGCTACGGCGGCTTTGGCGGCTAACTCAGAATTTGGTGACAAGAATGATACCGGTTTGAATACAACTTTTACATCTTTGTTCTTTTTGATGATGTTTTCAATTCTCGGTGCCATTTGACGGCAGTATCCGCAAGAAAAATCAAAGAACTCAACCAAAACATATTTTCCGTTCGGGTTACCGGCGTACAAATCTGCTTTGTTGATTTCATCGGCGTATTTTTCATAAGTTTCTGCTTGTTCCAACAATTTCTGTTGTTCCTCTTGCTGTTGATAGATTTGTAGCGCACCGACTACAATCGGAGGATTATCCATCAAAATATCCGCAACTCTCTTTTCCAACGGGGTTAATTCCTTTTCTGCCGCTGCTTTCTTTGCATTCGCATCTTTATGAAATGCCGCTACAGCATCATAGGCAATTTTCGGATTTTTCTTCAATACGCTTACAACGGCTTTGGCTAATTCTTCATCCGAAATATTATCCAAATTTTGCGCAGCCATTGTGTTTGCACTAAACGCTAACATAACGCTTAAAGCTGTTGCTGATAACAATTTTGATTTTCTCATTTTGTCCTCTCTTCTGCTCTCTATTTACAGGTTTCTTGATTAAATTCACATTTGCCGAACTCGTTGCCGACTTTATCACGATAACGAATACGCATATTTATCCCTTCATTGATAAACATCGGCTTGATTTTCGGACACATCTCTCGATAAGCCTTTCCGCAAGCGTCGCGCTCTATACTTTTCGTTAAAGCGGCTTTCGCGGCGGCGGTTTCTTTGCTGGTATCTATATCCGCTTCGTATATGTATGAAATAACTTTGTCTTGATATTCTATATCCGTCCAGGTGGTTATTTCATCTATTTTTTTCGGCAAGGTCTTTTTTATGGTTTCTAACATCACACCAATTTGTTTTTCTCTTTCAACAGCATCGGCTGCAGCTTTTTCGGCGGCGGCTTTCGCTTCCGCTTCGGCTTTAAGCTTTTCTTCCTCAGCTTTTTGTTTTGCAGCCTTTTCTTCCGGTGTTTCATTGATTTCAGCTAACAAATTTTTCAAACTCTCATCTTCGGATACTGATAAATCCAACTCATCTGCCGGAGATGTTTGTGTCTGCTTTGATGTTGTCGAAGCTGTTGAGGTATCTTTCAGAATATCCGGTGATAAAATGTCTGTTTCCGGCATTACGTCTTCTTTCGTTAACCCTTTTTCTTCCGACTTTGGCTCCGTCATTCCCAAATCTTCATCCAAACCTAAATCCTCTTCCAGCTCCAACTCGTAATCGGCCATTTCTTGTAATGTCTTATTCACATCACTTAATGACTTCATTTCATCTTTTACCGGCTTGGTTTCTGCTTTTTGTTTTTTTACGTTTTCTACGCTATCAAATCCGTCTGCTTCAATGATATTGGCACGAAAATTCTCAAATTGGTAACTCAAATATTCATCCAGCGAAATTTTGTCATCTTTGTTGGTATCCATTTTGTGAAACTCATTAACAAAAATTTCTTTAGTTGCTTTAAGCTGTTGGGACGCACTTAATGCCCATGCACTGCCTACTGATGAGGCAAGCATTGATACTGAAAATAATAACAGATATTTTTTCATCGGAATTCACCTTACAAAATTAATCTTTGTAGAGATATTCGCACCGATTGTCTTAAATTTTCTTTAACGGCAGAAAATTATTTGCACCATCGTAGAATGTTATCGACTTGGTTAATTTTTGATACGCCGATACATACTCCTTAAAATCTGATGCTCGCTCCAATATATGTGTGGTCGGCACATAGCGATTGATTGTTTTAGCACGCTCTTCTGCCCTCTTTATTGCAAGAGATGTATCGCATACTATAAAATCTACCGCTGTACGATACCCTTTTTTATGAATATTCTTAAATAACTCCAAATGCGCAGGATTTGTTCCGCTGTGTTCAAACATAATATTCAACTTCAAGTTCATCGCTCGACGCAACAGCTCATAACCGATAATGCGCGCAGGCATCTCATATTTTTGAAAAGCAGCTACTTGACCTAATTGGGCTAAATCTCTTTGATAACTCGGCAGTGATGTCATTATCTTATCAAAACTTAAAAAAAGAAAATTTTTCGGCAAATGAGTGGCGCAATATGTACTCTTCCCTGCTCCGGGAATACCAGATATCTGTCGCAACTCCGGCTTTGCTACCGGCTGAAGCTCTTGCAAATTTGTTGCAATTATAGCCTCACTTTCTTTACTCTTTATAGCCTTATAATCTGCATTTATCAGCAAATTCAACGATGGCATCAGTGTTTTTAACATTTCTTCACCTATATTATATCGCCCAAGATTCTGCTGGTCTTAATTCTTCCAATAAAGCAAATGTTTCACTTGCTATCATCAATTCTTCATTGGCTGGTATAACCAAAACTTTTACTTTGCTTGCTGCCGTACTGATATCTGTCGGTGCCGGACGTTGTTTATTCTTTTCCTCATCTAACTCCAATCCCAGATATTTCAATCTTTGACAGAGTTTTTCTCTGATTAATGAAGCATTTTCTCCGATGCCGGCTGTGAAAATCAACGCGTCAATTCCGCCCAACACAGCAACATACGCACCTATCTTTTTCAATAATCCGTATACAAACGCATCTATTGCCAACCGGCACTGTTCGTCGCCTTTTTCCGCATTTTCAATAATATCCCGCATATCTGAATGACCGCCAGATAAACCATATAAGCCACTCTGCTTATTCAACATCAAATTGACTTCATCGGCTGTTTTTCCCTGTGTCTTCATTATATGCAACGGAATATACGGATCCATATCACCAGAACGTGTCGCCATCATTACTCCGGCAAACGGCGTATACCCCATTGTTGTATCTATACTCTTGCCGTCTTTTATCGCTGTTACCGAAGCTCCGCCACCTAAATGACAGCAGACAAATTTACCTTTTTTCCCAAGTAACTCGGCTGCTTTTTGTGCCGCATAATTATGTGATGTCCCATGAAAACCATATCGGCGAATACGGTCTTTTTCATAATATTCTTTAGGAATAGCATATGTAAACGCCGATTTATCCATACTCTGATGATAAGCACTATCAAATGTTGCTACTTGTATCACTCCGGGAAGTAACTCTGTCATTGCTTCAACACCATGTACAAATGCCGGTCCATGCAATGGCAATAAAGGCAGTGTATCATAAATTTTTGCCATCACATCATCATCTATTATTACCGAACGATCAAAATATTCACCACCATGCCCCATGCGATGCCCTACGGCTGACAACTCTGACGTATTCTTCAGATATTTATGCGATAAATAATCTAATATTGTCTTTATCGCCTCTTTATGATCGGCTATGGGGCTTTCGCACGCAATTTCATGCATATTGTCCGGTTTTACCACCAACTTTGAACCTTGCAATCCAATACGGTCAACCATGCCTTTGGTTAAAACTTCATGCACGCCTTTATCCATCTTAAAAAGTTGGAATTTTACAGTTGTCGATCCCGAATTCAATACCAATATTTTTTCCATATATTTCTCTTTCGGCTGTTTACAATGCTGTCCGATTAGCACAAAAAACTTTTTTTGGCAATAAAAAATATCTTCACTTGGGGGAAACTTCTGTTTTTATCATTGAAATTAAGCTTGTATAGGTTATACTTCCCCATATTTTAGAGTTTTTTAACTTTTATACTACTTTTTAGGATTGCAGATGAAAGATGCCAGTAGAATTCAGGCCATTATTGAAACGTTAGAGCAAATCTTTAACGATAAATATCCTGCCGATAATATTCTTGATAAATATTTTAAAGACCGTCGCTATATAGGCTCGAAAGACAGACGTTTTATTGCCGATAACGTGTGGAAAATTATCCGACAAAGAATACATCTCTTTGAAGCTCTCGGTGGAATTGTTTCGGCTCGACTTTTTACGGCTCTGCATTTTATTGATGAAGATTTAGACCTTTTATTTAATGGCGAAGATTATGCTCCTCTTCCGCTCTCAAAAGAAGAGAAAGATTTACTTGCTAAGGCTCAACATTTTGAAGATTTTTCCGAATGTGCTTGCTTTGAATGCCCTCAGTGGCTCTTTGATAAAATCCATAATCCCCAACTGATTGATGCGCTTAATGCTACCGCTCCGGTTGATGTCAGAGCCAATCTGGTTAATCGAGAACACGCCAAAGAACGCTTAAAAAAAGAAGGATTATTCTTTTCTTTTACACCTCTTTCTCCTATCGGCTTACGTTCCCATGACCGCATCAATCTGAATAATTGTATGACCTATCAAGACGGCGAAATTGAAGTTATGGATGAAGCTTCACAACTTATCTCTTTGTTGTGTCGTGTTAAGCCTTTTCATAAAACTATCGACTATTGTGCCGGTGCTGGCGGAAAATCCTTAGCTATTGGGGCTCTTCTTCAAAACGAAGGCCTTATTTGGGCGCATGACATCAGTCAAGAACGTTTATCTCGTATTAAAAAAAGAGCCGAACGTCTGGATATTCTTAATATTAAAACTATTCAAAATGTACAAGATACCGACTATACTCGTTTTATTATTGATGCTCCCTGCTCCGGTTCCGGTACATGGCGACGTACGCCTGATGCCAAATATCGTTTGTCTCCGCAAAGACTTAATGAACTTTGCCAAACTCAAGCGGAGATTTTAGATTTCGGTGCACAGCATACTGCTCCTAATGGGCGACTTATTTATATTACCTGTTCTGTTTTACCTGATGAAAATGAACAACAAATTGAAGCTTTCTTAGAAAGACATCCGGATTTTCAAACTATCAATCATCGTGAGCTATGGACAGATACTCTTGATTTGTCTATCTTTCCGTTTGATTGCGAAAAATGGTTGAAGTTTTCACCGTTACGTACACAAACTGACGGTTTCTTCTTCTGTGCTTTGCAGAAAAAATCTATCGCTAATTAAATGTGGTTAAATCTTTTTTATAACTTGATTTTTTTCGTTCTTTCTTTTATCCTGTCAGAAAATCTGAAATATTGGTCGGATATTGCTCCTTTTCTTTAAAACATACACAAAAAAGGAAATAATAACAGTTATGATTTTATACTTGATGAGACATGGGCAAACAGATTGGAATGCTTCAGGTAAACTGCAGGGCAATACTGATACTGCACTTAATGAAATTGGTGCCTCTCAGGTTTATAACGCTTCCTTGAAATTGATGAGCGAGCAAATTGAAACAATTTATGCCAGCGACCTTAAACGAGCTAAAAAAAGTGCCGATATTGCCAGCAATGTTCTTGACCTCCCTGTTCATTATACCAAACGCTTAAGAGAAATGAGCTTCGGTAAAGCTGAAGGTATGAAAAAAAATGATATTCAGGCGGTTTTTCCTTATATCTATCAGGCTTTTAACGATATTCATAATCTCGAACGCTATGCTATCTCATACCCAAATGGAGAAACTATCGGTGAAGTTCAACAACGTTTTATGAAACTCTTTAATAAACTTTTTGAAGAAGGAAGAAAACGCGTTTTGTTGGTTACTCACGGTATGCTTATTCGTATTTTTGCAGAAACTTGTCTTAAAAAAACTATTCGACTCGAAAATGGTTCCGTGTTGCGCGTGATTTTTGACGAAAAATCCAAGAAATTTAAATCTCCTAAAATCCTTTTCTAATTTTTCTATTTCATCTCTTTCCTTTTTTTATTTTTAAATGACGAAAAATCTGTGATTTAAATCTATTGTCCTCTTGTAAATCTTATCCATTTGATTATTATATATTTGATTTGTAATTTTTTTTGTGAGGAAAATATGGTTAGTAAAAAAACTACTGTTTCTGATGCTTCTGTAGTTAAAACAAATGTTAAAACTGCTGAACCTAAGAAAAAAACTGCTGCTAAATCTAAAGCAGCTGCGCCAAAGAATACCGCTAAAAAAGAAACAACTAAACAAGTTGTTCCTGAAACTCATAATGTTGATGTTATCGGAGAGGTTTTAAATGTAAAATCTCAAAATGATGCTAAAAAATCCTCACATACTGCTAAAGCTGTTGATGTCAATGCTGAAACTCCGGCAGTTGCCGAAAAAAGCAAAAAAGTTTCTCCTACAAATGCTAAACGATCTTCTGTTAAAGAAAATGCTAAAATTGCAGAAGCTAAAAAATTTGCAGATATGAAAGCACATCCTGCTAATTCTGTTGAGCTTGATGAAACTTGCGAGCAAGATTGTTGTGGCGGTGCGTGGTGCGCTTGGATACGTGCATATAAAAATATGTTCAACTTCAAAGGAAGAAGCTCGCGTTTTGAATTTTGGAGCTTTATGCTTATCAATATTTTTGCACTTCTTTTATTTAGTTTGGGATTGGAATTTACTACTCCTTCTTTGATTACTGCCTCTTTGGGGATTGTCATTTATCTTGTTGAATTTGTAGTTTTCTTGTCTATGTTTGTCAGACGATTGCATGATGCTGGTTACAGTGCTTGGAAAGGCTTTTTTAGACCTTTACTATTTTCTTGGATTTTACTTGTCTCTGTTTCTCTCTATCTTGTGATGTATACGCCAACTAATCCCTATGAATTACAATTATTTCTCGTATTAGCTGCTATTTTCTTAATTTTCTACGGTTATTATGGTATCAAAACTTTTATTGCTGCAGGATTCTTTGAAGAGGAACGTAATGCTAATGTTTACGGTGCAGCTTCCTTTATTGATGATGCTCACAAAATGAGAAGTTTAAAATATGCGTCTATTTATCTTTTAATTGTCATTTTTGGGTATCTTATTTCTCTATCTTCTGTAGTTTATAGTGCTCTGCTAGATCTTTATTCTTACTAGAATTGGCAATTATAGACTTATTTTAGAAGTATAAAACTTTGAGGGAAATGGGATTAGCCTGTTTCCCTTTTTATCATATATAGATACTCTGAATTTGTTTTTGCAGAGTTCTAAGAAATTGGAACTGGCTGCCTTTTTATCAATGAAGCTGATGATAACGTAGGGGTTACACTGATTTATCTCTCTTTTTACGGCATATTGTCTATTTGAGCAATAACCTGCTTTTATACTTAAAAATAAAAGAGAGGAAACTCCCCTCTTCCATTAACTGTTTCTTTGTTGTTATAATTGGCCAAATTACAGCCACTCTTCATTAAGCACTCTTAAAACCACATCCACCATCAACGCGGCTTTTTCCGGTACGTTTTGCCAGAAATTCTTATATTCTTCTTCCTGATTGGATTTACCTACCACATCACTAATGATGCGCAAAGAAATATATGGGCGACGTTCATTCAAAAACGCCGTTTGCGCAATAGCAGCACTTTCCATATCAACTGCAAGAGCTTTCGGAAATTCTTGTTTTATTTCTTTTAGGCGTTTCGCATCGGTCAAAAACTGATCGCCGCTTACTGTCAAGCCTACTTTTAAATAGCCTTCAGGTGTACCTTCAACAATCTTTCCAATAATACTCGGGCGTGTTTCAAAATACAAAGGTAAGCCCTGAACCTGTCCTTTTTCATTAGGTTCTCCGCACCAAACATCATGGTAACAAACCCTTTCGGCAAGAACGATATCTCCTTGCTGCAAACTATCATCAATGCCACCGGCGAGCCCTGTTGTCATCAACAAATCAGCTCCCGCATCACAGGCTTTTTGCGCAGCCAAAGCGGCATTGACTTTACCGATACCGCTTTTTATCAGCAATATCTTTTTACCATGTGCTTCGGCTTGCGGAAAATCTCCGGCTTCTGAAAAATCATAGAGTTTATGGACAGCTTCGTACTCACTATCCATCGCGGTAATAATTGCAATGGTTGTCATTTTTTCCTCTTAATTGTATTTACGAACGATACCGTATAAAATTCCTTGTATCTTCAAGCGGTCTGCCGTTAATTTTATCGGGCTGTAGTCTTTATTACACGGCAACAACCATACTTCATTACCGCCTTTTTTATCCAGAACTTTTAATGTTGCTTCTTCATTATCGACCAATGCTACAACGATTTGACCATTTTCGGCTCTATCCGCTCTTCTGATGATGGCCGTATCTCCGTCAAATATCCCCGCCTCAATCATCGACTCTCCTTCAATCGTCAGCGCATATAACTCAGATTTGGTTGAAAAACTTTTCGGAATATAAATATATTCAGACGGATTGGCAATTGCCTCTATCGGTGTTCCAGCCGCAATTTTACCATACAATGGTATCATCAGAGAAAACTCCGTTTCCCCATTATCATTTGCAAAATGCTCTTGTTCAGCCAATTCTTCCGCTTCATCAAAATGTGCTTCAATTTGCGGAACTTTCAATACCTCCAAAGCGCGTGCCTTATGTGCCAGTTTACGAATAAATCCTCTTTCCTCCAGCGCATTTATCAAGGCGTGTATACCGGATTTTGATTTTAATCCCACCGCATTTTTCATCTCTTCAAATGATGGTGAATGTCCCGTTTCTTTAATGAAATTATCTATATAAACCAGTAATTTATGTTGTTTTGGCGTTAACATATTCCCTCCATCTGCTCTTAATTTTGTTCTACTTTAGTTCTTTTTGTTTCACTTGTCAAGCGCTTTTTTTGAAACCACTTTTACCATCTTTGACAAGCTTGCAGACGCTCTAAATATTCGTTCTTACTTAAATTATATCCTATATGTATCAATTCTTTGCTCGTTAATCTCTCGTCTATCAAACGACGGCGCATCGCTAATACATTATAACTTATCTGTTTATCGGTTTTCTTCGGTTGTTCATAACCATACGTTTTATGCTGTATCGCTCGCAATATCTTTAGTATTGTCGCCACCTTCATATCAGTTCCGGCTAATTCGTGTGCTACATTCGGATAGGAATAAACTAAACTTAACGGTAATATCTTTTTATAGGCTTCCGGATATTTCCCCCACCCTATATCAAAGCGAGGTTCTCCTTTTATGCGATATGGATGCGCCGTACAGTTACCGATGATAATATCTGAGGCGATGCCATTCAAATTATCATAAGAAAAATAACGCTCATACTCGTTTTGACTGGGCTTATAACTTGGCATTATAAAATTAACACCTTTACATTTTCCCTCTTTTTCCATTCGTGCAAAACTCCATGCAAACTCGGTGGCAATACGCGTTTGATACACAGGATAGCCAAACATCACTGACCTTACCTCTTTATCTCCCCATATCTTATTTTTTATCTCCGCTAATCTTATTATATTGTCTTCGGTTGAAATATCATACGCCTCACTTATACACTCATCCACGATTTCATGCGATACGCCCATCGCCTTAAAATAGCGGCGATACATCTCTTGCTCGGAACCGACATTATATACAAGACTCGAATCGCTAAAATCAGAATTCCCTTGATTGTCTTTTAACCCTAGAAAAATTAACTTAACTGCTTTTTGGGTGTGACGAAAATGCTTAAACCACGCATAAACCGCCGGACTGGCTGCTCCCGGATGTCCTGAAAATACGACAAACGCATCTGTATCTTCCGGTAACTTAGTATAATTACACCCTATAATCTCTCGATTGTATCCTTTGAACTTTATGACTTCTCCGGCTTTTATCCGCCCTTGCTCCTCCGCTCTTAATATTGTCTTCTTCTCTGATGGTAAAAATAAAAATTCAGGTATCGGAGCATTACTTACTCTCACTTGTTTGGCCTTTTCTATAGCTCCTTTTAAAGTGAAGTCTTTTTCGTTAATCAACTCGTTGGCATAACGTGCATAATTTACATACGTCGCAAATTCTTCTTTATCGTGACCGCGTCTGCGCCACTCCCTTGCATATTCTTTATATATGATTTCGCGATCTTGACATATTGCCGTGACAACTTTTTCATAGACACTTATGCTATGTGACATCGTCTTACCTTTCTTTTTTGTTTTGTTTTGGTTTACTAAATATTCGTAAATTTTTCGTATATATTAGCTTATTCTTAACTTTTATCCGGCTAAACATCAGTATTATTGGAGGGTGTTTTATGAGTGGCTACAAATACAAAGCTTTTAAATCCGGTGATAAGGTTAATAAACTTATTGTGTTTTTGCATGGATATAACAGCTGTATTGAAGATGTGGAACCCTTTGCCGAATCTCTAGCCAATGATATTGATGGTGCTTTAGTCGTTGTTCCTGAAGCAGATATGCAAAGTGAACGCAACCCTACTAAAAAGCAATGGTATGCTTTGCTTGATGTCGATCCTGACAGAAAGAGAAGAAAACCTGAAACATCCACCGCTGAAATCGTCGAAATTTACAATAAAACCGGTGTGCGTATCAGTCAAGTTGCAAAAAAAATGAACTCCTTTATTACATCTTTACAGCACGAGCTTAAAGTTAAAAATAAAGATACTTTTGTGATGGGCTTTTCTCAAGGAGCAATGCTTTCCATGTATGTCGGTTTGACGCGTAAATATGAACTTGGCGGGGTTTTTCCTTTTGCCGGTATTATTTGCGGTAAAGATATGCTTGAAAAAGAACTTTCTTCTCGTCCCGAAATTTATTTGTTCCACGGAACCAGCGATTTATCCGTACAGTATAAAACTCTCGATTTCACCAAAGATTGGTTGGAAAAGCACAATATTGATTGGGAAGCGATTGAATATGACGGTATTGAGCATCGTTTGATTGATGAAGAGATGAAAGATGCCGCTTCTATTATCAATCGACGTTATATTTAGTTCTTATCGCTCTCCTTGTTTTGATTCAGCCACTTGATAATTTCGTTTAGTCTTTGTGCTGATGATGCAGAGCTTAGCTGTTCTGCTGTTATTTTTTGGGCTTTGATTACTTTTTCTCGCATAATCTCCGGTTGATTAAGATAATAGTCTACCAGTTTGGGGAAATCATCTAAATTTTCATAAACGATTATACTTTCCCCATATATTTCCTTTGCCATCTTATTGGGAGAGCTTATAACCAAACATCCCGATGCCGTTGCCTCCATGATTTCTCGGCTGATAATTTTACTGTCTGCACTGTTTGGCTCATTATAAACCGAAACTATATTGGTTTTTGATAGTAAACGGCCTCTTTCGCTATCTTCCACATTTTCGTTCATTAACACTTTATCGTCATTTTCCCAAAAACGCCCCATAAATTTTACATTTGATTCTTTGCGCAATTTTTCTGCTAACGGCGATGATTTGTTATTGTCTCCGTAATAAACTAATGGGTATTTTTTATATCCTTGTGCAAAGTTTTGCGGATTGATATAAAAATCACTCAAATTCACTCCTAAAATAAATTGGGCGCTCTTTATGTTGGAACGAACATAGTGTTCGTATAAATCTTGGTAAGGCGTTAAAACTATCAGCTGTGTCTGTATCTCTTGCCCATTCAGAGGATAATAATCCTCGTTATATATGAAATTATATTTTGCTTGTGAACGATTGATTTCTTTTGCATATTCCGGTCTCTTAAACCAAACACCAATACTGTTCGGCAATGGCATATCTGAAGTGTTTAATTTAACTTCATAGCCTAACCTTTTCAATTCATTAGCAAAGCCTTGCTCTCGGCTATCTGCTCGAGAGTCTTTTGTATATAGATATATTGTTTCTTTATCAGCTGCCAAAAACGGCAGGACGCATAGCGTCGCTGCCGTGGCTGCTGCCAATAGGCACAAACTAAATTTTTGAGCTATCGGCAACTTCATTTTTAGAGTTTCTTCTCGTTGATTAAAAACTCTACCAAACCGTTGATGCGTTGAACAAATAAATCAACGTTGTATTCGGAAACTGCTATTTTATAAGCTTTTTCGGCTTTTTCGGAACGTGCCTTATTATCATTGATATATTTGTTGTAGAGTGTTTTTAACTCTTCCGCATTTTTATACATCGGTATGGCATCTCCGAATACAGCTTCAATCCCTTTATTATACGGCGCAATCATAAATCCCTTGCTTGCAGCTATATCAAATACTCGGGAAGGAATTATTCCTAAATCGGATTCATGTTCACTCACATTGACCAAGTTAATTTTAGCCGATGAGAAATATGCTCCTAAATCGTTATCATGGATGTATTCGCCCTTGATAAATTTATCATCTATATTACCGCTCCAGAAACGTCCATATATTTCCAATGGTAATTCGGCTTCTACTGCTGCCGAGATTGCCGTGCTCGGACGATCATTATCGCCTACATACAATAAATCCCTTTCCAATTCCTTTTTTGGAGCAGGATAAAATACCGACGGATCCGTAAATTCAGGTACATACGCTGCTGCATAGCCTGCACCTAACAGATAATTATAAAAATCCGGCGATGATGTTGCTACACCGTCAAATACTTTGGTTTCTTCTTCAAACAAAGAATCATAATCTCTGATGTATACGACATTCACGCCTTTCTGATTCGTCTTAACTTCATTAAACGGATTATAACCGCGAATATATAAATTTACACCGGCATCTTTAGACGCATCTGTGTATAAATTATCTTCCGTTGTGCTGACAACATTATAGCCAACTCTGGAAAAAGCTTTTTCCATAGCACCGTTAACATCGGCTCTGTTCATCGTACGATATTGGCGCAATTCTCCAATTCTTAATGCTAATTTATTCAAATCTGCTTTTGTTGCTCCCCCTTTCATAGCTACTAAACCGACTATCAATGCCAGCAAAATAACTGTTAAAACGGAGAGTATTGTTTTCATCATCTTATCACTCATAATTATCTCCCTACGTTATTTATCAAGCGACTATCTGCATTCCTACAGATAACTGTGCTTGGTTTTATTCTAAACATCTCTTATTTTCCCTCAAGTCAAAACTTTTTATTTACACAAGTTTTAATATTTGACTTTTTGATTTTTGCTCCCTACATATATTTTGTTCAATTTTATGATGAAAAGGACTAATCTTATGAAATATATTTGCACTGTTTGCGGACAAGTTATCGAAAGCGATACTATGCCTGAAGTTTGCCCTGTTTGCGGAGCTAAAACTTTTAAATTGATGGACGAAGAAAATAAAGCTTATGCCGATGAGCACAGAATCGGTGTTGCTCAAGGTTTGGATGAACGTATTGTTGCAGGTCTTCGTGAACACTTTAACGGTGAATGCTGCGAAGTTGGTATGTATTTGGCGATGAGCCGTCAGGCAGACCGTGAAGGCTATCCTGAAATTGCCGAAGCTTTCAAACGCTATGCTTTAGATGAAGCTGATCACGCTGCTCGTATTGCTGAAATGCTTGGTGAAGTTGTTACTGATTCTACTGAAAAGAACGTTGAAATGCGCGCTGCTGCCGAATTTGGTGCTTGCGACGGTAAAAAGAAAATCGCTACTTTGGCTAAAGAACTTGGTTATGATGCCGTTCATGACAGCATTCATGAAATGGCTAAAGATGAAGCTCGTCACGGTAGAGGTTTTGATGGTTTATTGAAACGTTATTTCAATAAATAATCATTCTATATAAGATTAAAGCACCTCTCCTGATGGAGGGGTGCTTTTTTTTACCAGTTACTTAATGTACAGCATAGACCAACAGATACATATACTCCGCCTTTGCGATGTTCTTTTCGATTTTTTCCATTCTCGCTACAGTATATTGGTAAATGCATATAACCACTCTCCAACTGTATTCCAAGACGTTTGTTCAACCTATATTCTCCGCGAAGCCCCTCTCCATACGTAAAATCTGAGCGATTTTGCTGAATAACGTTTGCTTCCTTATAAGAATAATATGTTTGATAAAGAACTCCAAATTTCCCTAAAATTCCTAATTGCCAATTTTCTATTTGTAAGAAATTATATCCGATGTTTCCTGTTGTTATCGGCATCCAGTTTCTACTTTTTGCACCATAAGGTAACATTCTTGAACCGGAAATTTCTACCTCTCCTAAAAAACGGTAATATTGGTATCCTAAGGTTATTGAAGCATACGGCTCAAAGGCTTTATCTACGCCCATTCCTCCCGCTCCTAACAACAAATATCCGAATTGCTTGGAATAAACAGGTAAATTCCTTTGCTCAATCGACGACGGCTTTTCTGCTTTTGTTTCCGCCTGAACTAACTGTACAAAAATACTTAATATCAGCGTCACTATGACCGCTTGATACTTCATAATACTTCTTGTCTTCATCGCTGATTATTTTTTAGTGAAACATTTAATCGCGCTTATTGACATCTTCTCTAATAATAAAAGACGGCATAAATCTATATTTACACCGCCTTCTATATATCTTTTTTTATTAATCGTCAACGACTACTTATTGCTTTTTAGTTTGTTTAACCTCGGGGCGAAAATTTTTAGCATATCGGTTGAAATCCTTAACTTGTTGATTTCCCCAACCCATTATATATTGATTACCCATCACAATAAAAGGCGTTCCTAAATTTTGTTGCGATACCTTAAATTTACGCGCATAGCCCAACATATAACCCATATTATTACCTTCACGAATATTCATCTCTTTTATGTCGTAATCCTTGTAATATCTTTGCATATATTCTCGTGCATGTTCACAATGAATACAGCCTGGTTGAGAAAATACATAAATTCTATTTGTGGCGTTTTCACTCTTACACCCACTCATTATTATAGATGCCACCATCAAAACACAAGCTAATACTTTTTTCATTTTTACCTCTTTCTATCCTTTTAGTACAGATTTTGTTGTATTTTACTTTTAATCTCTTAAAAATCACTAAATGAATCACCTTTTACACACTAATATTCTTGACATAACCTTTTTTTGGGTGTTAAATTTTTTCGCTTTTAAAACAATTTTAATAAAAGGATATTTGGTTATGGCTCTGAAAAATATTAGAGAAAACAGCTATCCCGATTGGTATCAAAATGTGATAGCTGCTGCTGATATGGCCGAAGTTTCATCTTCTCCGGGGTGTATGGTTATTAAACCTTGGGGTTACGGAATTTGGGAACGTATTCAGCGCTTATTAGATGAAAAGATTAAGGAAACAAATCATGAAAATTGCTATTTCCCGCTTTTCATCCCCTTAAGCTATTTCCAAAAAGAAGCCGAACACGTTGAAGGTTTTGCTAAAGAAATGGCTATTGTTACTCATTCTCGCTTAAGCTTGGAAGATGGTAAACTCGTTCCGGCTAGCCCACTTGAAGAACCTCTTATCGTGCGACCTACTTCAGAGACCATTATTGCCGATTCATTCTCTAAATGGGTGCATTCTTATCGCGATTTGCCGGTTTTGATTAACCAATGGGCTAACGTTGTTCGTTGGGAAATGAGACCCCGCTTGTTCTTGCGTACTCGTGAATTTTTGTGGCAAGAAGGACATACTGCTCACTCTACTTTCCAAGAAGCTGAGCAAGAAGCTGAAACTATGCTTAAAGTCTATGAAGATTTATGCGTTAATGATATGGCTATGCCGGTTATTAAAGGTAAAAAACCGGAATATGATAAATTCCCTGGTGCTGTCACAACTTATTGTATTGAAGCGATGATGCAAGATGGGCGTTCTTTACAAGCTGGTACTTCTCACTTCTTGGGACAGAACTTCGCTAAATCTGCAAACATTACGTTCATTAACTCTAATAATGAACAAGAATTTGCTTATACAACTTCTTGGGGCGTTTCTACTCGTCTTATCGGTGGTTTAATCATGACGCATGCTGATGATGAAGGTATGTGTGTTCCACCCAAACTCGCTCCGTATCAAGTTGTTATTATCCCTATTCTTAAAGATAAGAGCAAAACAGATGAAATTATCGCTTATGCCGAAAAAATTAAAAACGCTATCAAAGATAAATTCTTTGGTGGAGAAAAAGTTCGCGTTAAGCTTGATAATCGTCCTAAAGAAGCTGTTGATAAAATGTGGGAATGGACTCGTAAAGGTGCTCCTCTCATTGTTGAAGTCGGCGCTAAAGATTTGGAAAAGCACGCTGTTATGTTCCGTAATCGTATTAGTATCAGTGATAGTAATTGGAAGAATTTTGAAGATGTTGATGTTTTCATTGCTTCAATTTCCGATAAATTGCAAAATATACAAGATGCGATGTTACAACGTGCACAAGATCGTTTGAGCCACAATGTAGTTACAGATATTAAAACTGCTAAAGATTTTGAAGCTTACTTTGCTAATCAAAATGTTTATTTGGATAACAATGGTAAAGCTCCAAAAGTTGCTTTTGTTCGCGGTAAATGGTCAGGTGATGAAGCAACTCTTGATAAATTGAAAGAAATGCGTTTGACTATTCGTTGCATTCCGTTTGATCAAAGCGGTACGGAAGGTGAATGCCTACTCTCCGGAAAAGCCGGCGCAACTCTTGATGTTATCTATGCTCGTTCTTACTAATTTGCATTGAATTATACATCAATATTTCATTTTGAAACTCCTCTTTAGAATTGGCTTCTTTAGAGGAGTTTTTTTTTATAAAAAAAAGTACGTTTACTCTTTATCATAAAAGAATAAACGTACTTAACTCATCTTGGAAATAAAACATTTTCAAGCTCTTGAACCGCAACCTTATCACATCCGTCAAGAACATCTGTAAAATATTTAATTTCAATCACAGACAATCTGTCTGACCAACTTAAAAATTGTTTGGGATCTTTTATAACATATCGCTCTCTTATTTTTTCTCTAAATAAGTGACGCTGTTTATGAACCCAAACCCTTAACATCTGTGTCAACACTACCACGAATGAGACTAGACACATTGATACGATAACTTTTATTACGGTTTCCATAACAAAATAATTTTAGAATTATACAAAAAATACCGAGCGATAATATGGTTAATTCTATTTTGTGTCAACATTTATTTCATACTCATGCTTTTTCTCATATATTACTTTATTGAAAATTTTAACTTTTCATAAATGGACAAAAAAATGTTGCAAAAATATTTTATTTGTGCTATAAGGTCGTTTGTATATTTTATATATATGTTTCATTTTTAAATCTATTTTTATGAACAAGAAAAAACTTAGAGGACAGAACAGCAAGGCTGTGTCTCCTCGCAAAAAAAATCAAAAAATTGTTCCTTTCGTAAAAAATCCGTCACCTTACATTGCTTTGCAGTGTCTTGCTGATATCTACGGATTAGATAGAAATTTGCTCTCGTTCGCTATCGCTGAAACATCTGATGATGACGGGGCTTTTATCCCGGAGCCGGTTATACTTATCGCTCACTCTGATAAGTATATTGACTTGAAGCACGCCGCTATTCTTCAAAATGCACGCGCTCGCAATATCAAACAAAATTTCTATGCTGCGGTTGTGAAGTTTGAAAACGGAGATTTTGTCTTCTCCGCACCGCGTATTGAAGCGAAAGTGAACAAGAATACTTTGATTGAACACTACGGAACAGCCATTATCGGTTAATCTGTTCTCTCTATTACAAAAAAACACCGCTATCCCTCTTGGATATGCGGTGTTTTCTTTTTCGCTAATTAGCGGTAATGACTAAAATCCTTGTATTGGATACGGACTGAATTTCACATACGTTGCATGATCATGCAGCCCCGTATAGTGATATATAGCCTCTTTTTGTATCCCCTCTAAGGCATAACCTGCTCGTAAAGCTACGTGTGCAGAATTGATATTATTCACATCGCAACATATTGTTATGCGGTGTATGCCTTCTTCAAAAAGTTCCTTTTCAACCGCATGTACCGCTTCGGTCATATAGCCTTTTTTCGTTTCTGACTTGCGAAGCCAGTACCCTAATTCGGCTGACTGATTCATGAATTGAATGCTATGGACACCAATACTGCCGAGTAATCTATTCTCATCTCTGCTGTAGATATCATAACACCATTCGTCATCGTCATCCCACTTCTTAAAGAACATATCCGTCGATTTTATCACATCTTTCAGTGATTGTGTTTTATCTACCCAAAACAAATATTCACGGATAAATTCCCTACTTTCTTCAATCGCTTCCCACATTTCTGCATCATGCTCGTGTTGGCGTTTTAACAATAGCAGACGTTCGCTGACTATTGTTTCTTTTAACTTAAACTTTTCCATACGTCCTCCGTTTTTAATAATAGTTTATAACTTTATTTCTTTTTGACAAGAAAAAATCCTCGTTTCGTTTAATGCGAAATGAGGATTTTTCCTTTTTAAATTATGCTTCTTCTTCGGCATGGGCTTCTTCTAATTTTGCATGACGACGAGCATAAAACTCTTGTTGCGCTTTGGAGCGTAATCCGTACTTTTCAAAATGCTTTTCAGCTAATTCATAGTACTTGCTTACAAGTTGCTGCTGTGATATGTCTGAGATTAACTCATTGTTTTGTATCCGCAGCTCTATCAAAGCAGCACATCCTTTCTCCAACAACTTTTCTTCTTGTTCTTTGCTCATTTTCGCCTTTTGCACAAGGTAACGGACCGCTATGCTTTCTATGGATTGTTCTACCAGATAATCCATTAAATCATCTGTCATGATATCACGAGCATTGTTGTCTATATACGCCTTGTACAATTCTATCCCTACGGTCTTTTGAGATTGTATCATACTTTGAATATATCCATATTCTGGTACTCTTTTTAAGCGACGGGAATTGTCGTAATACCCATTGGGCGATAAGTAACTTTCAAGAAATAATACATCATTTTTAGATACCATTATATTCTGCTGTTCTTCATTTAATATATTGTTTCTCAAAAGACTTTGAACAAATTTCATCGTATTCATATCTTCGTCATCACCGAAATCATCTAAAATGGCGGTAATTTGATATGATGATAATTGATTGTACTTAGTGTACTCCATGAGGAGTGAGATCCTTTTTTCGCGAATTAGATAATCCACGATTTCATCTGCTAACCGATGCTTTCGCACATAGCGTACAAATAGCCCAAACCCCATAAACTTGATAAGGAGTTTTTGGAAAAATTTATTTAATTCCATTTCCATAATATAAGAAAAATAAAAGTTAGACATAATTTATATAAATTCTGTCATATAATAGCTTTTTTTATATATTTGTCAAGCTTTTTTCTTACGACTCCGGTAAAATCATTTTCGCGAGGACTAATTTATACAAAAAGGAACCCACCGGCTTAGCCGGTGGTTCTTCTTTAACGGGTATAACCCTAATAGTGCCAGCAAACGCCTTAAGGGCGTATAACGGTCTGACAGGGCGAAGATTACTTGCTACCCGTAAACGGGTCAAAATCCATTG
>CASFSV010000035.1 GCA_949297415.1 uncultured Alphaproteobacteria bacterium | reverse complement strand
TACTATCATGAGTTTGCAACCCCATACGATAAGATACAAGCTCAGCATAATGGAGCAAACGGTTGGTATTATATCAACGACTATGCAAACTTATATCAAAGAGACAGAGCCGTTTTAGAGGCTGCTATTGACTACGAATACAAAGACATCTCATTGTATGCGAAATACAATTACCTCATTCAAAAGAATGATCCTCAGCTCTTTGACTTAGGTGTTAAGTACAAGTTCTAAACAGGACACAAACAAAAAATAAAGCCAAGCTTTAATTGCTTGGCTTTATTTTACCCATTTTTCAACTTAGACATCATCGCAAAGCACAATATATATAAAAAAAAAGCTCCCGACTTTACCGAGAGCTTTCGTTGAGCCTAAAAAGTTTTACGCTCTTTTATTAACCAACTCTTCCATTTGGTCAAGATAATAACTGATAAGGTTCAAGCCGCCCTGCCAAAAATCATGGCTTTCTGGATTAAGATTAAACGGAGCAAAAATTTCTTTATAATCACCAATAGCAGTTTTAGAGAGCAATTCCAAATACTTATCTTCAAAATTCTCAACTTTATTCTGAAGTTTCAGCCAATAAAGCGAATTAACGACACAATCGGCAAAAGAATAAGCATAAACATAAAATGGCAAGAAGAAGAAATGTCCGACCTGCTCCCAAATATAAGCCGAATTTTCATCAACTTCTACCGAAGGTCCCAAACTTTCTTTCATTTCTTCAAGCCAAATTTGGTTCAAGCGTTCAGAAGAAAGTTCTCCGTTTTGTCGTTCGTCATGAGCGCGTGTTTCAAAGAAGTGAAAAGCAATTTGGCGAATAGCGGTGTTAATCATATCATTGATTTTCATCGCCAAGAGAGAAATTTTCTCATCATCAGATTTAGCATTATTGAGCATAGATTGAAAAACAAGCATTTCCCCAAATACGGAAGCCACCTCTTCGGTTGTCATACGTGTTGTTTCATTAAGAGTACCATTTTTACGTCTCAATTGATGATGACAACCATGTCCGAGTTCGTGCGCTAATGTAAGCACATCATTACGTTTCCCAACAAAGTTAAGCATCAAAAACGGATGTTCTTCAACCAACGGTCCCGAACAAAAAGCGCCACTTCTTTTTCCATCTTTAGGCGCAACGTCAATCCATGGATTTTCAAAAAATTCTTTTGCCACATTATAAAGTTTCGGAGAAAACTCATTATAAGCCTTAAGCACTGTTTGCACCGCTTCTTCCCAAGAGTAAGATTTATCATCTTCAATAGGCAACGGAGCATTTCTATCCCAATACTGAATTTTATCAACACCAAAAAGTTTTGCTTTCAATTTATAAAAGCGCCACGCAATATTTTTATAATTATCACGAACGGTTTGAGCCAACGCATTAACAGTTTCATCGCTAACTTCTTCTGAAAGATTTCTGGCAGACATTGGCAGTTTAAAACCACGTTTTTTATCTTCCACCGCTTTATCTTTCATAATCATATTATAGATATAACAAACATTAAAGCTGTTATCTTTAGACACTTTATTAATTTCTTTTCCGGCCTTAGCACGCAGTTCTGCATCTGGGCTCAAGCATAAACGGCTGATTTGCGCATCATTATACTTTTTGCCATCCACCTCGTAAGACAAGCGAGCCATAGATTCTTCATAAAGTCTAACCCACGCAGAGCCGGAAGTCACATCTTTTTCAAGCAATGTTTTTTCAACATCTTCAGAAAGCTCATAAGGCTTAAATTTACGCACTCTCTTCAAATACGGCGCATACGCTTGAACTTGTCTATCTTCTTCCAGTTTACGAATAGCTTTTTCATCCATTTTATTATATTCCAAACTGAAAAAGAGCAAATCAGTTCCAGCCTCGCTAAGGGTTTCCGAAACCTTCTGATACAGAGCCGAAGCTTTAGCATCCATAAGTCTGGTTGTGGAATTCAAATAAGCAAAACCACCCAATTTTGATCCCAATTTACTAATCTCTTCAATTTCTTTTAATGCCTCAACAAAAGTTTTCGCATCAAGTGCAGCCACCTTACCTTTATATTTTTCAGCAAACGCAGCAGCTAATTGAGCATATTTTTTAAGGTCTTTATCAATTTGTTTATCATCTGTCCCTTTATAATACTCGGACAAATCCCATTCGGGCATTTTTTCATCACTCATACAATTGTCTCCTTATTTTTTATTTTTCTGATACTCATCAAAAATATCTAGCTCATCTGCATCATCTAAACGATTAGCTTGAAGCAAATCCTCAGAAAAAGGCTCACTAAGTTCTTCTGGAATTTTAAACGTATCGGCTTTAAAAAAGTAATTAGCCCATGGGGTTGACTGTTTTCCTTTCAGCCATAATTTAACCCCTTCACCCATCACAGCGGCATAACACACATAACTTTTTGTAATAGCCCCCAACACACCGGCAATATCGCTTTGCGTGGAATACAAATTGACATCATAAGCCATCTGATAAGTACAAGGAGTAAATCCACGCATTTTCAAATCATCATGTGGTGCAGCGGCAACAATAGCCACAAAAACCAGAAACATCGCCGAAAATACAAATAAGAGCATTCCGAACCAATATTCTTTAATTTTCTCTACCAATTTTCCCTATCCCCATAAAATTCCTCTAACTGAGCCAATTCCTCACGCGTATTAGCACTGGCAATTTCTTTAGAATTACCAACAATAGCCGTACATTTGAGTCCCGTTTGTCTGGCAATTTTAACTGCATCAGTAAGATAATACTCATGAGCAGCATTTTCACTACCGATTCGGCTTAAAATATCAAATAAATACCGCCCATCAAACCCCATACAACCGGAATTACAAAAATTTATAGCTTTCTGTTCATCTGTTGCGTCTTTAAATTCAACAATCTCGGTAAGTTCATCACCTTTCATAACCAATCGCCCATAACGAGCCGGATCCTGAGGTTTAAAGCCCAAAACAACCACAGCGAACCCTTCTTTAATTTTATCAATTGTTTTCTGAAAAGTTTTTGCAGTAATCAGCGGGGTATCGCCAAAAACCACTAAAACCGGACCATCAAAACCATTCAATACGGATTTAGCACAATTCACAGCATGTCCGGTACCCAGTTGCTGTTCTTGCACAACGGTCTGATAAGGAGCAACTTCATTTTTAACCAATTCACCGTCAGAAGAAATCACCGTAACAATTTTTTGAATTCCCATAGAAGTAAGTGTTTCAATAATATGCTTAATCATCGGCTTTCCATGCACCGGCATCATAACCTTCGGCAAATCCGATTTCATGCGCGTACCTTTACCGGCTCCTAAAATAATGGCAGCAGCCTCGCAAACACGATTACCATTTTCCCCATTTAGCATATTCAAAATCTCCTATCCTAAATTTCATAAAATCAAAATAAAGAGTTATCCCCTTTTAAAAAAATTAACTACTTGTCATTATACTAAAACATATTTATGCTGATACCACAAAAGAAGAGTGACCGCAACTTGAAAGAAAAGATATGAAGAGCTTTTTTAAGTATTTTCTGATAATATTGACCATTATCTATTCCTTAACAGCCTTTGCAGGAGTAAACAGTATAGCCGATGCCCCAAACAAACTATCAATAGATCCGACAGTACGTCTGAATGAGATGAAGAAGCTATATAATGAATTTCCTGATTTACAAAATCCCAAAGCTGTACAAGAATATCTCAAAAAACGTCTATCTATAGTCACTCCAGCCAATATAAAAAAAGAAGATCTATCAAACCTATCAACAACCAACATTGTAGACGTAAACGACCTTCAAAAAGAAGAAAATACTTTATCCGCATATGAAAAGATTTATCAAGAAAGTATGCACCAAGCAGGCAGCATGGATGAAACCATCAATCAAGATGTAGAATTGCAAGGTACATTTTATCGTCTAAAAGAACAAGTTCAAGAAGATAAACCCTTTGTACCGGATTTTCCGTATGTAAAAGTAAAATTATCCGACGAACGAGAAATACTAGCACCTGCAGATGAGCATTTCCCCTATGTTTTAACGACCATACGTATAGAACCGACTGGATTATTACAAGTTACGGAAGATTTCACCTTTATTTCTAATAACGAAAGTTTCCCATACGGTTTTTTCCGTATTTTACCCAAATATAACTACTCTCGCAACGGAGAAAAACGCCGCACGGACATTACATTGGAATCAGTAACCATAAACGGAGAGGAAACGCCTTATAAGATAACGGAAATCGGGAACTATCTGCACATAGAACCCCAAGAGCCGCTAAATCTGCCTACAGGTATTTACAACTATCGTTTCAAATATTTTGTAGACAGAGCTGTCTGGTATTACGACAACTTTGATGAATTATATTGGGATATTACCGCCAAAACCTTAAAAAATGTTGTCGGTTCAGCCAATGCCGTTGTTTACTTGCCGGACAACAAGAGTTTCATAGCCCAAAACGCCATTGCAAGTACCAAACAAGGACTAGACAGAGAGCGTGTCACCATAACAACACTAACCTCCAATGCACTCGGTTTTGCAGACACTCAAGCACTCGGTGTCGGCGAAGATATACATCTGTTTTTAACTATGGAAAAAGGCACATTACTAGCACCTGACTTTTCTAAAAAATACCAATGGTTTATCCACGATTACGGTGCGAATATATTTGCACTCCTTGCATTATTGGCTATTTTACTGTCATACCGCATTTCTTTTGAACAAATTCGCCGCAACAAAGACAAAACCAGAGCTTACCTCAAAAAAGCCCCAGCAATCTATCGTATGTTAAACGTCAACACTTACGACAAGAGGTCTTTAGGAGCCGAAATTCTGAATTTATGTGCTAAAAATATATTAGAACTGCGTCACAATAGCGAACAAACCGTTTTAATCAAAAAAAGCGACAATTTGAAGAAACTCACCAAAATGGAACAAAAATTAATGAATTTATTATATCCGGGACAAGAAACCATCTTAAAAGAGGGAGCTGAATCAGCTTTAAAACTAAAGCGTGCGTACAACTACCTAAAATATAACACCTACAAACAAATTCATATTTTCAAATTAAAATTAAATTCATTATATCTTGTTTTCAGCATTGGTATGCTACTATGTGGCATTATTGGAGGCTGTTTACTGGCCATCAACCCATGGAATAGTTTCAGCATTTTAAGCACATTTACGCTAATGCTATTCCCCTACATGGCAATTTTCATCAACGTAAATCCGAAAAAGAAAATATGGCAATACGCACTTAAAACATTCTTAGTCTTCGGCTTATTCTGGATTGGCGGCATATTAAGCATTTACAGCTCTTTGTTTTATACCATAGTCCAGATGCTGACGGTTTATTTGATAATTTATTATTACAATATGTTCTCTCGCCGTAGTGGACTATTGAAAAATAAGATAAAAGAAACCGAAGACTACAAGAGTTATTTACAAAAGAATCCTGAACTGGAACAAAACAGCAAAGATTTTGCCAATAAAAAAGCCTACATCTATGCATTTGATATAGACAATCGCTACCCGGATGTAGAAGATTTCAGCAACATCACCAAATTGTTGCAAACTTTAACAACAAACCAACAAAGGAAAAGCTAATGAAAGGGATTATTTTAGCCGGAGGCTCTGGCACAAGACTATACCCCCTAACGCAATGCGTTTCAAAACAACTTTTACCGATATATGATAAACCGATGATTTATTATCCGCTATCGGTATTAATGTTATTCGGTATAAAAGATATACTAATCATCTCCACCTCAAAAGACACCCCCAATATAGAAAGTTTGTTTGGCAATGGCAGCGATTTAGGTTTACATCTGGAATACAAAGTCCAAGAAGCCCCTAATGGTATCGCCGAAGCATTTATTTTAGGCAAAGATTTTATCAAAGACGATAAAGTTTGTCTGATATTAGGCGATAACATATTTTACATCCAATCCCAAATGAATACATACCGCACGTTGATACAAGAAGAAGACAATACAGCAACGGTATTTGGCTATCACGTATCCGACCCGGAACGTTTTGGTGTAATTGAGTTTGATGAGATGAAAAGAGTTGTATCCATAGAAGAAAAACCCCAAAAACCAAAATCGAACTACGCCGTAACAGGATTATACTTCTACCCAAAAGACGTTGCGGAAAAAGCCGCATCGCTAAAACCTTCGAAGCGTGGAGAACTTGAGATTACGGATTTAAATAAATTATACCTACAAGAAGGTCGTTTAACGGTAATTCCGCTCAAGCGCGGCAATGCGTGGTTAGATGCCGGCACGCCGGACAGCCTGATGGAATCAGCGCAATTTGTTCAAATCATTGAACAACGTCAAGGGTTAAAATTAGCATGTATAGAAGAAATTGCATATCGTCAAGGTTTCATAGACGGAGAACAAATGCAAAAATTGATTAACCGCCTAAAAGACGGCGTGGCGTACAAAGCATATTTACAAAAAGTTTATGAGGAAAAACATGATCTTTACTAAAACCAAACTGGAGGGTGTATATATCCTCACCCCTCGCGTATTCACTGATACACGAGGTTACTTCTTTGAAAGTTATAATCAAAAAGAATTTGAACAAAACGGATTATTTTATAACTTTGTACAAGACAATCAATCTTTTTCGAGCTATGGGACGATAAGAGGTCTGCATTTTCAAAAAGGTGAACACGCTCAAGCAAAACTTGTCCGCGTTATATCCGGAGAAGTATTGGATGTTGCCGTCGACATCCGTCGTAATTCACCAACTTACGGTCAACACGTTGCAGTAAAATTATCGGGAGAAAACCAACAACAACTACTTATCCCCAGAGGATTCGCACATGGCTTTTCCGTATTATCCGAAACAGCCGTTTTTGCATATAAATGCGATAACTTTTATTGCAAAGAAGCAGAAGGCGGATTATGCGTAAATGATCCAGCTTTAGGTATTGATTGGCAAATTGACATGAGCAAAGCCAACGTTTTAGAGAGAGATTTAAATCACCCACTATTAAAGGATTTAGAACCATGTTTTTAGTTACCGGAGCCAATGGTCAATTAGGAACGGCCTTGCAAGTACTGTTGCAAGATAAAGCCGAATATATAGACCGCGAAGACTTAGATTTAACGGATGAAAATGCTGTTAAAGCTTATTTGCAAGACAAAAATTACGAATACATCATTAACTGCGCTGCCTATACCGCAGTAGACAAAGCAGAAACCGATGAAGAAAATGCACATAAAATCAATGCTCTTGCGCCACTTTATCTTGCAAAATATGGCAAAAAAATAGTTCATATTTCTACCGATTACGTATTTGACGGCAGTAATTGCAAACCATATAACGAAGAAGATGAAACTCATCCATTATCGGTATATGGAAAGACTAAACGTGAAGGCGAATTAAATGTCTTAGCCAACGCTGATACGGCAGTTATTATCCGCACGGCATGGTTATATTCTCCGCATGGAGGTAATTTTGTAAAAACAATGCGCAAATTAGGCGCGGAAAGAGAAAGCTTAAATGTGGTATTTGACCAAGTTGGTTCGCCAACAAATGCGTATGACTTAGCAGAGACGATTGTCAAAGCTTTACCGCAAATCAAGAACGGCGAAAAAGAAATATACCATTTTACAGATGAAGGCGTATGTTCGTGGTATGACTTTGCCAGAGAAATTATGGAACAATCCAAATTAAACTGTAAAGTACACCCGATAGAGAGCAAGGACTACCCGACACCGGCACACCGCCCATATTATTCGGTATTAAATAAAACCAAAATCAAAACGCGTTTTAATATAGAAATTCCTCATTGGAAAGAAGGGTTAATCAAATGTCTGCAACAATTTTAGTAACCGGAGGAGCAGGTTTCATCGGCTCCAACTTTATCCCGTATTTTATGGAAAAACACCCAGACTATAAGATTGTAAATCTTGATAAATTGACATACGCTGGTAATTTGGAAAATCTGAAAGAAGTAGAAAACAATCCAAACTATACTTTTGTTCAAGGTGATATCTGTGATGAAACATTGGTCAACGCCTTATTTGATAAATACGACTTTACCGGTGTAATTCACTTTGCCGCCGAAAGTCATGTTGATAATTCTATCAAAGGACCGCGCGCATTTATCAATACCAATTTAGTTGGTACGTTTAATCTATTAGAAGCAGCAAGAGTTCATTGGTTTGATGCGCCGTTCACTCCCAAATCTGGATACGAGAACCGTCGTTTCCATCATATTTCAACCGATGAAGTATACGGAACATTAGGAGCAGAAGGTTATTTTAAAGAAACCACGCCATACGCTCCGAATAGCCCCTATTCTGCCAGCAAAGCAGGTTCAGACTTTCTAGTCAGAGCCTATCACCATACCTTTGGCATGAACGTAACCACATCAAACTGTTCCAACAATTACGGTCCGAAACAACATAGCGAAAAGTTGATACCAACCATTATTCGCAACTGTCTAAATTTATCACCGATTCCTATATACGGCAACGGTCAAAATATCCGCGATTGGTTATATGTAACCGACCACGCCAAAGCAATTGATATGATTTTCCACAATGGCAAAAGCGGAGAAACGTATAATGTCGGCGGTCATAACGAATTGACAAACATGCAAATTACCAACACAATCTGTAGTATATTAGATGATTTGCGTCCAAGAGAAGATGGCAAGAAGTATGCAGATTTAATAACGTTCGTTAAAGATCGTGCCGGACATGATTTACGATATGCGATTGATCCGACAAAGATTACTAGCGAATTAGGTTATAAACCTGATGAAACATTTAAAACCGGTATTATTAAAACAGTTGAATGGTATTTAAATAAAGCATAAACCGAGCGACTACAAATAATCCGAATAAGCCTGCCAAAATATAATTAAGATATCGCGGCAGGCTTTTTTTTGCCATCCAATTTCCTATCCATAGCAGAGACAAAGGCAATAAAATCAGGACGTATCGAAATTCGCTGGAACAAAAATAAGGATAGTCAATCCAAAAATTCATCCACGCCGTCAAAATTGAAAAGACGGCAACAATAATAAACAGATTAAAACACCAATCTTTTCCCAGTTTATAGTTTAAAAGCGAAAAGAAAGAAATAAAGCAACCAAAAGCAAATAAAGTCCCTAAGCCGTATAAAATCCACGCCCAAAGAATGCCTTGCCAACTCCATTCTCCGAATAAAGAGGTTTTAATGAGCGCCAACCACACATTAGGCTCCGTCAATCCGTTACGAATATCCGCAAATGGAATTAACGCATTTTGCAAACTCCCCAAACGTTGTCCGATAGAATAAGCACTTAAGTCTTGAAAATTATTATTTACAGGTGGCGGCACCAAAGGAAAATCATGATAGAGTAAAAACCAACCCCAAGCAAACCCGCAAACTGTCGCCAGAGCAATAGTGAAGAACTGTCCCCACATCTGCCGGTTAAATTTATCAGGATCTTGTATCAGGCGAAACAAACAAAAAACGCCTAAAGCAGGCACCAACATCAAACCGGAAAATTTGACTAAGCCCACCAAAAACAAAGCCAACGAAAGATACAAACAATCATACCATTTACCTTCAAGATACCATTTAAAGCCCGAATAAATCATCACTATCATCAAAAAATAAGTCAACGCATCATTATTCACCAAATTGGCAATAATCCCATGTACAGGAAAAAAAACAAACACAGCAAACAATGCAATTTTAAATTTTTCAGGAAAATCAAATATATTTAATAAACGCCAAAATAAGATTCCGGCCCCGGACACACAAAACAAGCACATAAAACGCACACTATCAAACCCCATATTTTGCGTTGCGCCCAACCACATAGAAAACTTTGTTATAAGAGCAGAAATCGCCCCCCAAAGCGGCGGTTGGAAATAAACCGTTTGCCAATAAGATGCAGGATGTTTAAAAAAGAAATTATTCTGCAAAAAATAGTCCGTATGCATCACAAAATTAAAATAGTCATATTGGCGAATATTCCCCCACGAAGCCAACACATACCAAAGGTTCAATAAAAAAGCCGCCACGAAGCAAGCATCTACGCCGGAGGGACGTACACCGTACTTCCACCCTAACCCGACAAAAGCCAAACAAATCACAATCGCAGCAACCAACGTATACGGCATATACAAATGCCACAATAATAAAACCAATACAATCGCAAATATATCTTTCAGATTAAAATGTAATTCAGCCATATACGTCGCCCTTTAAAGATAACTACTCAGTCTTATACTAACCGCGGCTTCTAAACATAAGCTTAATATTTGCACAGAAAAATAAAAAACATCCCCTCCCCACAAAAAAAGACTTGCCATAAATCAACGAATTACCTAGACTGCTAGAAATTTAAAATTATGAATATATTACTATAAAATTATAAGTATTATGAAAACTTACACTTACGAAGAGTTGCAAAATTATCTTGCACTAGAATTATCCAAACCGTACAACTACCAAATAGTTTACTGTTACAGTCGTCAACAATCGGATAGAAGTCTGCACACATTCATAAAGTTAGCAGAAGACATCCGTTACGAAGTCCCATGGCACGATGGACCGCAATATTTAAGTGCCGGCGACTATTTACACGCCAACCATTTAGATATTTACGGCATTTCTGCAGCAATGTTTGCGCAGTGTTATCAAATTATAGATACCACACGCCACATCGCTCCCTAGCCGAAAAATCAAGACCAAAGTATGGTTTACAGATCGTTTTTCTATATAAAACGATCTGTTTTTTTATATAAAAGCCACTATATGTAAAACAGACAAATCTAGTTATACCTACCAAAAAAGAAACATATTTTTTTCCAAAACACAGATTTTATAGACAAAACTATTGACAATTAAACAAAAAGAATTTATAAATTAAGCAAATATTAACTATTGGAGGAGTTCTACAATGAAAAATATGGCATTTCTGCTACTATTTTTATGTTTAAGCAACAGTTATGCCGCCAAAGCATCAGCAGAAACAGAAAACTGGTGTGGCAAATATTTTGAACAAGATGGTCGCGGTTATATACAACTGGCACGCAATGATTTCGGTATAGGCAGTAGAGATTGCACACTTTCAGGATACAGCAAGCGAGCCATGGAAAGTGGTACCGCAGATATTGAATTAGAATTTACCCGCAATCGCTCTACAATAAGCAAATGGCGCAAATTCAACAATCATCTGATAGAAGTTAGAGGTAAATTTTCCAACGGCAGCATAATCGGCACACGTTTTATTCGTGATCGCGGAGTATAAGCAACAGTAAATTCTACTTCATAATTTCAGCCCAAATTTGCGTCGGCAAAGTACCACCGCCAATTTCATCCATCGGGGAATTATCATCATTACCCACCCAAACAGCCGCCGTATATCTATCATTAGAACCAATAAACCAAGCGTCACGATAATTTTGCGAAGTACCGGTTTTACCGCGAGCATTTTTAACATGGCGAGCTCTTTTTCCCGTACCCGTTGTCACCACTTCACGTAAGAGCATGTTAATATTTTGCACAGTTTGAGGTTGCAAAACTCTTTGTCTTTCTGAAGAAGAATATTGATACAATCTATACCCATCCGTATCAGTCACTTCCCGAATAGCGTAAGGAAAGACGGCAAACCCACCATTCGTCGTCGCCGCATAAGCCGTCGCCATATCAATAACGCGCACTTCGGCAGCACCTAAAATAATAGCCGGTTCATCTTTTACATCTGTTGTAATACCGAGTTTTAGGGCCATAGAAATAATATCTTCCAAATTAAGATATGTCGCCAAATCAACGGTAGCCACATTAAGCGATTGAGCAAAAGCCTGTTTAAGACTAACAGCTCCTCTGAATTTTTTATCATAATTTTGCGGTTCCCAATCATCAATACGGATAGGCTCGTCGGCAAGTAATTCATCAGGAGAAAATCCGTTTTCAAAAGCCGTTAAATAAACAAATAATTTGAAAGAAGAACCGGCTTGTCTAAGAGCCTGCGTAGCGCGATTAAATTGACTTTTATTATAATCCGCACCACCGACCATAGCTTTAATAGCACCGTTTCTATCCAAAATAACGACAGCACCTTCGGTTACATGCTTATCAGCATTTTGTCGCAAATATTTACGCAAAAGATATTCAGCACGTTGTTGCAAATTATAATCTAAAGTTGTTTTAACATAAATATCTTCATTAGACACTTTAACCAATTTAGCAAGCTCCGCCATAATATAATCACCAAAATAGCGAGCCCCTAAAATTTTATCTTTGTTAGCTTCACCGATAGGTAGATTAATAGCATTTTCCCATTCTTTAAGCGAGATAGATCCTGCACGCCGCATAAGTTTTAATACAACTTCTGAACGAGCCAAAGCTTGTGATTTATTAGAAAGGTAATTATATCGGCTCGGAGCTTTAAGTGCGCCAGCCAAAATAGCCGCTTCGCGCAAATTTAAATCTTTAGCTTGTTTATTAAAGAAACGTTTTGCCGCCGCATTAAGTCCATACGCCCCACTGCCAAAAAACACACGATTAAGATAAATATTCAATATTTGTTTTTTGGTAAAATGCTTTTCCAACCATTGAGCCAACAGATACTCCTGAACTTTACGTTTAATACTTTTTTCACGAGTGAGAAAGAGATTTTTCGCCACTTGTTGAGTAATAGTCGAAGCCCCCTGCGCATATCTCATTTTAACCAAATTAACCGCCATAGCGCGAGCAAAACCAATATAGTCAAATCCGCTGTGTTTAAAAAAGCGTCTATCTTCAGTATCAATAACCGCCTGATAAACATAAGAAGGAAGTTCATCCACATTCACGGGTTCTGCAAACAAACCGCCATAAGAAGTAATTTCGCGTCCATCAGAAGCTAAAATTTTAACCCCCGGTTGCCGCTCAATATAAATTGCTTTAGAAAAATCCGGTAAAGTTTTGTAGCAATAAAAAACAAACAGCCCCCCTAAAATCCCTATAAAAAGAGCCAACCACAACAAAATCATGAACAATTTAAATTTCCATGAACGTCCATTATTCTTTTTTCGAACAGCTCTTTTTCGCGCCGCCTGCCGCAATTTTTTCTTACGTTTAATTGCGCTATCGTCAAGTTCAGCATTTTTCTTAATTTTTCTGCGATTTGAACGTATTTTTTTCATTCTAAAAAGCCCTATTTCATACTATTTAGATAGTTTATAACACATTTTAGTTAGAAAAAGTTTAACTTTAGCTAAGCAGAATTTTGTTTTTGCTTTTGCAAGAAAGAAATCTGCGTCGGTGTCAATTTTTGTACAGCAGTACTATCATTTTGTTCTATTTTTTCCGCATTAAGACGTTCTTCAATTTGTTTACTCAAATTTTTAGGAGCTCTGCCCACCTTCGCTGTTTTAGTTTCACTTACCTCAGACGTTTGAGTTTGTTTATTTTCAGCAACAACCTCCGAAATATCCTTAGCAGCCAAGCCGACATCAATAGCAGTACTTGCAGCTGTTCCCACACCTGGCAAACAACCTAACGCACCGGAAGCCAACTCACCGCAAGCACCTTTCCAATCGCCGTTTTTAATTCTATCCCAAGCAAACCACGCTCCTGCACCTAAGCTGACTAATGGAATTTTTTTCAAAACCGATTTACCGACAGCACTACCGGCGGTTTTAGCAACCGTTTTGGTAACCGCTTTACCTACTGCAGTTTGAGCTGCTTTTTGCGTAACTTTTTCAACTGTTTTAGAAACAGTTTTAGCTGCAGCCGTTTCACTAACCACCTGAGCTGTTTTTTCATAAGCTTTACCGACTTTAGTATTATTAAGAGCCTGTGCCCCACGTTCAACAGCTTTATCAACAGCCTTATCAAACTTAGCATTAGCGGTAGCTGCCTTAGCGATAATACCTTTTTGTTTAGCCACTTGTTGAGCTGTCAATTTTGCCATATGCGCCCCTTCTTTGGTTGCCAACTTTTGCTCCAAATTTTGAGTACTTTTATCCGCAACCTCTCCCAATGCCACCATATCTTGTTGTTTGTTTTTAGCTTCTTTTTCTCTTAATCGTTCCCCCATCATCTGAATAGTACTGGAACTAGGAACCCAATGAGGTCTAAAATCAGTAATCCCCGCTTCTTTTAATTCCCGCATAATGCGTTCGTTGTGATTTTTACCTATATTTTTAACACCTTTTTCATATTCTTGCACAAACATTTCAATATCTTTATGCGGAAAATCATACTTAACCCCGGCCACAGCCATAGTCAGAGAAGAAATTTTAGATTTATCAAATTGAACATTTTTAAGTTGCGGATTAAGTTCACACAACTCCTCCCAATCCTTCAACAAACTTTGATGCACGGCCTCTCTGTCTGGATAATGCAAATTTCGCCAAGCCTGCAAATAAGCTAATTTTTTATCAGGCTTTTTTATTTCCGTACCATCACTATTTTTAAAAACTTGAAAACAAGAGGAACGTCCATTATCTGTCTGAAACTTAGGAAACAAACCATATCTGTAAAAATGATCTTTAGCATATTCCAAATCAGTCATTCCACGAGGAAATTTATACCTTTCACCAATTTGTATACCAAGAGCGTTCTCCGCTTCTGGAATGCTACTTTTACCATCAACCAACCCATCCCCATAATAATCCATAACAATCTTTTGAATTTGTTTTTCTGAAGGAATAGTTTCATACCATTTCTTTTTGAGTTCTGGGCAAATACGAATAACCTCATTATAGTAATCTTGCTTAGAAAAACTCTTTTCTCTGGCAAACAATTCCGGAAGTAATTCCCTCATTTCTATACTATTAAATCCCTCATCCATCATCGTTCTCCGCTAATACCTTAATAATTACCTAATATAATACCACAAAATTACCTCCAAGTAAACAAAAATGGCAAAACCGCGAGTTTTCCCTTTACCGCAAAGAATAAAGCCATTATATTGCAAAGGGAATAAAAATGAGGACAAGACAATGACAGAAGCAATAACGGAAGACAATAAAGAAAAAGTATGCTTAATTGATGGTTCGGGCTACATTTTCCGCGCATTTTTTGCAAGCCCCATGATGACCAATCCCGAAGGTTTGCCGGTAAATGCGGTATATGGCTTTTTAAATATGTTTTTAAGCTTAACCGCCAACATCAAATGCGATTATTGCCTCGTTTTATTCGATGCGAAACGCCAAAATTTCCGTAACGAGTTTTTTCCTGAATACAAAGCCACTCGACCTGAACTTCCACCGGAATTAAAGCCGCAATTTGCGCTCATACATGAAGTTGTCGAAGCCTTAAATTTACATTGGTTACAAATGGAAGGATATGAAGCCGACGACTTAATCGCCACCTATACCGATTTAGCTTTAAGAGAGAATAAAGAAGTCACCATTGTATCGGCAGATAAAGACCTAATGCAGTTAATCCGCCCCGGAGTGAAATTCTATGATGGGATGAAAAACAAATTTTTCACCCCCGAAGATGTCAAAGAAAAGTTTGGCGTTTATCCAGAACAAGTAACCGATGTGCAAGCCCTAGCCGGAGATTCGACCGATAATATCCCTGGCATTCCCGGTATTGGATTAAAGACCGCCGCCGAATTAGTAAATATGTTCGGTTCGCTGGAAGGAGTATTGGAACACGCCGAAGAAATCAAACAAAACAAGCGTAGAGAATTAGTAATAAGCCATAAAGAAGACGCTTTAATATCGCAAAAACTGGTCACCCTAAAAGCCGACGTTCCTGTAGAGGTGCAATTAAAAGACTTGCGCTGCATGGCTCCGCATGAAGATATTTTGATTAACCTATTAGACCGCCACGCTTTTAAGAGCTTGAAGAACAAAGCAACAAACTGGCTCAAACAAAGATGTTGCGCTTTGCCGGAAGAAAAGAAATTAACTGCCGTTTATAAACTCATCCAAACACCGCAAGAGCTGCAAGATTTACAAAATCAAATCCTCAAGAATAATTCTTTTGCTTTCAAACCTTATATAATCGACAATACATTTCTGGGAATTTCAATAGGTCTTGATAACGCCATTGCTTATTACATTCCAATCACGCAAGAAAGTAGTCAGGCAACCGATTTATTTGCCCCTATAGTAAGCACCCAAAAAGGTATTAAACTATCTGAATTAAAACGATTTTTACTACCTTTACTAAGCAATCCCGAAATCCTCAAAATTTCCCTGAACATAAAAGAAAACCTACGTTTACTGGAAAAAGAATTAAAACAAGAACAGGAGACTTTCCCATATGATGATATCGCAATTATGTCATACGATATAAACAGTTCATCGATTACGCACGCTTTACCGAATTTATCCGCCGATATATTAGATATCACCCTAAAGAGTGCCGCTCCCGAATATAAAAAGACGGATTTTAAAGCGATGCCTTTAGAAGAAGTCACAACTTTCTTTGCAGAAGAAGCGGATTTAATTTATCGCCTTCACAAACATTTTCACGCACAATTATTATCGGAGAAGAAGCTTTATGTATATGAACAAATAGACCGCCCGCTTTCAAGAGTGTTGCACAGCATGGAAAGAGAGGGTGTAATGCTCGATACTCTAAAGCTAAAGCAATTAGACACTCGTTTTGATGCTGAAATGAATAAATTATCCGCAGAAATCTACGCTCTAGCCGGAGAAGAATTTAATCTAAGTTCCCCCAAACAAATTGGTGAGATTTTATATACAAAATTAGGGCTTAAAGGCAAAAAACATACATCTGGCTCATTAAACACCAGTGCGGAAGTATTAGAACAAATGGCAGAAGAACACGAATTACCTCGCAAGATTTTAGAGTGGCGGCAATATCAAAAATTAAAATCGACCTACACAACAGCCCTCCTCTCTCTGATAGACAAGCAAAATCGAGTTCACACCACATACAGCCAAATTTCGGTCAACACCGGTCGCCTGTCATCATTAAATCCGAATTTACAAAATATTCCGGTGCGTACACCGATTGGGAGAGAAATCAGAGAATGCTTTATCGCCAAACCAGGATGCAAACTAATCGCAGCCGACTATTCTCAAGTAGAATTAAGACTATTAGCCACTATTGCCGATGTCAAATTCTTACAAGAAGCATTCCAGGAAAATGTTGACATTCACCGCAAAACCGCAGCTCAAGTATTTGGCATTCCGTATGACGAAGTAGATGCAAATCATCGTCGCCGAGCCAAAGCTATCAATTTTGGAATTGTTTATGGCATTTCTGCCTTTGGTTTATCTAAAGAAATAGAAAGCACACCAGCCGAAGCTCAACGCTATATTGACGCATATTTTGCCAATATGCCGGAAGTCAAAACCTATATGGAAAAGACCATCAACTTTGCACGTCAAAACGGTTTTGTAACTACACCTTTTAATCGCAAAATCAGCATTTATGGTATTCAAGACAGCAACAAACGAGTATCTTCATTTGCGGAACGCGCCGCGATTAACGCCCCAATACAAGGCGGAGCCGCCGATATCATCAAACTGGCAATGAACCGCATATATGCCAAATTAAGGCAATCCGGCCTACAAACCAAAATGCTACTGCAAGTTCACGATGAGTTGGTCTTTGAAGCTCCGGAAAATGAAGTTGAAACCGCCGCAGCTCTCATCAAACAAGAAATGGAAAACATCACCGGTATAGAATTAAAAGTACCTCTGATTGCAGATGTAGGCATCGGCAACAATTGGGGCGAAGCACATTAGAATTAGCTAATTAAAACAAAGAGGAAAAAATGATAATTTTTGATTTAGATGGTACCTTATTAAACACCGCAAAAGATTTAGAAATAGCCTTAAATCACGCCTTAAAAGCGCACAATTTGCCACAAAAGAACGAACAAGAAACATTGGCTTTACTCGGCAACGGAATAGATATGCTTGTCGCAGGAGCCATTCCCAACGGCAAGAGTAATCCTGAATTTTCAAAAATTTTTGCCACATTTAAAAACTACTATTCCGAACATTTAAATGATTACACAGCCCCATACGAAGGAATAATTCCTCTGTTAAAAACCCTACAACAAAAAGGTATAAAAATGGGAATTGTATCCAATAAATTTGATGAAGGAGTGAAAGCTTTAGCTAAAAAATTCTTTGGCGGTTTGATTGATTATGCACAAGGGGTAACCGATACTGTCAAGAAAAAACCGGCACCAGACGCTGTTTTCGCCTTAATCAAAGAACAACACGCCGAAAACGAAGCAAACATTTATGTAGGTGATTCGGAAGTGGATATCGCCACCGCCAACAATGCAGGAGTTCCATGTATCAGTGTTTCATGGGGCTTCAGGACCAAAGCCACTTTACAGCAACTAAACGCTCAAACAATTATTGATAAGCCCGAGGAACTGCTCCAACACCTATAAAAACACCGTCAATTCATAAATAAAAAACTCACTATTCTGTGAGTTTTTTATTTTAACAAACATTAGCCTTTATAAAATTTACCTTCCTCCTTAAGCTTCTTAAAATGCTCTATATCTCGATATTTAAAGACTTTCGCCGGATTTCCACCGACAATAGCATATGGAGGAATTTCCCCATGAACAACCGCACCACCTTGAATAATAGCCCCTTCCCCAATCTTCGTACCTGGCAAAATTAACACACGCGCTCCAATCCACACAAAATCCCCAATCGTCACATCTTTAACAATCATTGTATCATCATAAGGAATAGCATTTCCCTCATAATTATGATTTTGAGTAATAATAAGGCAATCTCCTGCTGAAATCACATATGAACCGATATGCACATTTCCTTTACCGGTAACTTTCAAACCATGAAATCGAACACAATCTCCTATGGTCGTATTCTTATTAACTTTACTAGAACCTGCAACACACAAATTCTGCCCGACAGACTTTGCAGTTTTACGAATTTTCCACACATAAATATTGTGATATTCTCCACACCATAACACTTTCTCCAACCATCTCTGAAACGGTTTACGATATTTTTTAATCGGCATTAAAAAGCTCAATAATTTTGCAAGAACTTTCATCATCACCCCATGAAATAAAATCTTCGATTAACTTATATCTAATTTATATCCTGAGATAAAACAAAGGCAAAGAAAATTTACAATTATCACAGATGAAAAAACAAACCTATAATTTCACCAATCAACAGATACATTCTTATTTACGTATTTTTTTTCTATAAAGAGCAACATTACGATTATGTTCGGTTAAACTCTTAGCAAAACGATGTCCACCGGTCACGCCATCAGCCACAAAATAAAGAAACTTAGTCATTTCCGGATGAGCCGCCGCATACAAAGCATCTCTACCTGGACTGCAAATCGGCTCTGGAGGAAGGCCGACATAACGATAAGTATTATAAGGCGAATCAAAATCCAAATCCTTACGATAGAGAGGTCGTCCCAAATTCATTTGCCCTTTTGTTACCGCATAAATAACCGTCGGATCTGTTTGCAATTTCATTCCCAAATTTAAGCGATTAACAAATACGGAAGCAACTTTACCACGTTCCGAAGCGATTCCCGTTTCTTTTTCGATAATACTCGCTAATATCAGCAATTCTTTTTCAGACTTAAGCGGAGAATTTGTATCTCTACCATCAAAAGCCTTTTTGAGTTCATACTGCATAGCCTGTTTAGCTTTTCTAAGAATACTATTCCGAGATTCGCCACGAGAGAAATGATAAGTTTCGGGCAAAATTTCTCCTTCTTTAAGCTCCAAAGTAATCTCGCCCGTCAAATAAGGATTATCTTGTAAAATCTTTTTAATTTCAACTAAAGCTTTCCCTTCAGGAATTGTGATGGTGCGCACAATAACATCTCCGTCTGTCAAACGATGAGCCACATCTTTTAAGGAAAGCTCCCCTGAAAAAGCATATTCACCGGCTTTAATTTGTCCGGCCAATCCTTTCAAGCGCACATAAAGAACAAACAAGAAAGCCTCACGAATAACCCCTTTATCCTGCAACAGCCGAGCCGTATGGTTCAAACCTGCACCTTTAGGAACAACAACCTCAATTTGCGGAGAAATTGGATAAACTTGTGTAATTTGTCGACTAATCCAGACACACAAAAAAGCTCCTAAAGCCATCATAAAAAACAACAACAATAGGAGCTTACGAAATATTCTCATTACAAACCTGAAAAAGTCAGCAATTATCCATTAAACTTTTTGAAAACAATAGACGAGTTTGTACCGCCAAATCCAAAAGAGTTAGACATAGCGGCTTTAATTTCACGTTTTTTCGGCTTCAATGGAACCAAATCAAAATCAGCCAATTCATCAGCCGGATTTTCCAAGTTCAAAGTAGGAGGACAAGTTTGTTCCTGAATAGCCATAACGGTATAAACAGCTTCAACGGCACCGGCAGCACCAAGCAAATGCCCGATAGCAGACTTAGTCGAAGACATAGAAACATGTTTAATTCCCTCATCACCGAACAAGCGTTTAACCGCCATCGCCTCACCGACATCACCTGCAGGAGTAGACGTACCATGAGCATTGATATATCCGATATCAGAAAGCTCAACACCATTCTCTTTAGCATGGTCAACAGCCATCTTCATCGCACGATAAGCACCGTCACCGGAAGGAGCCGTAATATGATAAGCATCACCGCTCATACCATAACCGACAACTTCGGCATAAATTTTAGCACCACGTTTTTGAGCATGCTCTAATTCTTCCAAAACGACAGCGCCGCTACCTTCACCCATAACAAAACCACTACGAGCTTTATCCCAAGGACGAGAAGCCTTTTCAGGAGCATCATTAAAATCGGAAGTAATCGCCTTCATACGAGCAAATCCGGCCAATCCCAAGACATTAACTGCAGATTCTGCACCACCTGCAACCATCATATCGGCATCACCGCGAGCAATCATAGCAGCGGCATCACCAATAGCGTGTGTACCTGTAGAGCAAGCTGTAACACAAGCGTGATTAGGTCCTTTCAACTGATGTCTGATAGAAACATTACCGGAAATCAAATTAATCAAGACAGAAGGAATAAAGAAAGGAGAAATTTTCTTCATACCGAATTCATTAAAGGAAATAGAGTTTTCATAAATTCCCTGTAAACCTCCGATACCTGCGCCAATCATCACACCTGCGCGATATTTCTCTTCTTCTGAAGCCGTTTCAGGATTCCAGCCGGCATCTTTCAAAGCATCATCAGCTGCTGCCATACCGAACATAATAAACTTATCATTTTTCTTTTGATCTTTCGGAGCAAACACTGTATCCGGATTAAAATCCGGTTCATTCTCACCAAACGGAACTTGTCCGGCAATCATAACAGGAATATCTTTGAGGTCAACGTCCTCAATACGTTTAATACCGGATTTACCGGCCATCAAAGCTTCCCAGTTATGTTTAACACCTCTTCCGAGGGGAGAAACAACACCCAAACCTGTAACGACAACTCTTCTCATAAAAAAACCTCTTCAATTTTATCCGCAGTTCGCTCAAGCCGCAAAGAACCCGAGCGAACAACACGAATAACTCTAGTATGAAAAAACTCGCTTAAATTCTTTGAGCGAGTTCTAACTTATGACAAATCCAAAGACTTACGCAGCTTTAGAAAGATAGTCAATAGCATCTTTCACTGTAAGAATTTTTTCTGCTGCTTCATCAGGAATTTCGCAACCAAATTCTTCTTCAAATGCCATAACCAGCTCAACAGTATCCAAACTGTCAGCACCTAAATCGTCAATAAAGTTTGCGTTATCTGTTACTTTTGTTTCTTCAACACCTAAATGTTCAGCAACAATTTTCTTAACGCGATCAGCGGTATCAGTCATTAATTCAACCTCTAAAAATTATTAAAACAAATCTTAGACTAACGTCTGGAATAGACGCTACACACAAAAACTTTATTTGACAAGCATTTTTTTAAACTTTTCAACTTGTAAGGCGCGCGTCAACGAATTAACACATTGATTTTAATAAATTTAAGCACATAAAAAAAGATAGGATAAACCTGCAAAAAAAATTACATTTTGACGCAAAATAAGACTTTATTTCTAAAAAAAGACACATTATATATACCAATGACGTAAAAAATAAGACCATAATATATATTTTAGAAAGAAGGAACACAGATATGCAAATAGGAATTATCGGAACCGGAATGGTTGGTAGCGCCATAGCTTTTTCGCTGGCAAGTGAAGGTAGTGCAGAAAAGTTAATTTTGATTGATGCCAATAAAGAACGAGCCATTGCAGAAGCTATGGATATCTCTCACTCCACCCCATTTACATTTGGAGCAAAAGTAATGGCAGGCGAGTACAAAGACTTAAAAGATGCTGGTATCATCATTATCACGGCTGGAGCGAACCAAAAGCCCGGAGAAACCCGTCTTGATTTATTGGAAAAGAACGTAAGCATTTTCAAAAGCATTATTCCGGAAGTTGTAAAATACGCTCCAAACTCAATTCTGATTATTGCCGCGAACCCGGTAGATATCATGACCGAAGTAACCTTAAAGATGTCTGGTTTTCCAAAGAACCGCGTATTCGGTACCGGTACTGTTCTCGATTCGGCTCGTTTCCGCAGCATTTTAGGTCGTCATTTAGGGATTTCTCCTAAATCTGTACATGCCAACGTCATTGGTGAACATGGCGACAGTGAAGTGTTGGTATGGTCTAGTGCCGTAGCCGGAACAACTTGCGTAGAACGCATGGCACAACAAACCGGAAAAGAATTAGATAAAGTAATAAAAGGTTCTATTGATAATGAAGTTCGCAACGCTGCTTACACCATTATCAAAGGCAAAGGCTCAACATATTTCGGTATTGCATCAGCCACCCAATACATCTGCAATTCCATCATCAGCGACAAACACGCAATTTTAACCGTAAGTTCTCACCATGATGAAGGCATTGGCGGATATGGCGACATTTGTTATTCATTACCGTCTATTGTCAGCAAAAACGGCGTTGAAACGGCATTAACACCGGAATTGTGTGACAGTGAAAAAGAAGCTTTGATAAAGAGTGCCGAAACTCTGTCAGAATACACGAAAAAAGCATTAGCGATGCTATAAATAACACGGAGAATTTCCACTCCTCAAATTTCAAATTCTCCAAATACAAAGCGTCCGTTTATTCGGGCGCTTTTATTGATGCAAGAAATCTATTCTACACCACAAAAAATCCGGACATTTCATCCGGATTTTAAGATTAAATAAACACCCTATTTTTTTTATGGTAATTCTTCCAAAGGCGGCAAATCCCGATAATATTTATACCACAAGCGTTGCAGCATATAGAAGAAATCTGTCTTAGGAACAACAGTACCCAAAGGCTTTTTAGAAGAAGCAAAATGGATAATGGTAGCCGGTGCAAAAACATCTTCCAAAGTTTGCCAATTTTCACCATAATATTTAGCCATTGTCGGCAAATCGACATGTTTGAAAAAGAAATTCATGGTATTGTCTTTAAATGGCAAAACCGCAACATCATTCCCGACCACAACATTAAACGCATCTTGATCCATATAAGTACGGAAATTATTATTTGTATAGTCTTCCAACTTAGCCAACAAATTATCTTCTCTGATTTTATTCAAATTCATCAACATAACGCCGGCATTGAAATAGAATCCGCGTTCTTCCAAATTGAGTTCAAGCACATGAGCATTTTCAAAGAACCATGAAGGATCTTTAACGGCAGCCAAATACTTACCGTCAACGTTCGTTTGATAAAGTTCATTCAAATCATGCAAAATAAGCACATCGGAATCCACATACAAAACTTTATCCAACTGAGGCAAAGCTTGCGCAATATAATATTTCAACAAAGATGTCTTTGAAACGTGTGTATCACGAATATAAAACAAATCAATTTCCTTTTGCGGCAAAACGGTAACTTTTACTTTATCCGTTTCCATATCTTTCAGCGCTGTTATATCGGAATCATAAACATCCAAAGTCATCACATAAAAGTTATATAGGCTATTAGGACATTTCGTTTGTTTTGCGGAATTGATAGCCACTCTGGTAAAGTCCATATAATTAGCATCGGTAATCAGCACCACATTAACAGTTCCGTCAACACCTTCACAATTTTGCGGAGTAAGAGCCAAATCAAAATCATAATTTTTGGCATTAACATCTTGCCCAAGTTGAGCTGCCGCATTTTCTTCTAATTGCTGATTTGCCACTTCACGTTCGATATACGAAGCCCATAATAGCAAACCAACGACAATTACCGCCATCACGTCAGCAACGACGACCCACCACATAGCTTTATCTTTCATATTAAACTCCTTAAATCAATCAGCTTACTGACAGCCTAAAACAAGATATGTAAACATCAAGTTAATGTTTTATTGACTTTTAATAACTCCAAACAACAAGTATCTTGTATCTAAAACTTTAGGCAGCATTAAAAAAATATCTTTATCACCAATAAAATAATATTTCGGAGAAGGAAAAGGTCTCATTTCGCTCAAAACCTTTAACTGGTTTTCTTTATCGTTACCAAAACTCCTAGAAAAAATCTCTGCATCTATTTTCTTACCGTATTCAACATTTTCAGGCACAATTCCAAAAAAGACACCTTTACCGACATACATACCATCTCCCCAAATAGGGCTTTGCGCCTCTGACAAAAAGAAACCGCTCGAAAACATAACCGTCACATACATTGGAGCCCTATACAATTCACGATTACGTTCATATGTACGCATAGAGTAATTATTAATATCTCCTGCAAATTTTTCTCTACCATACAAACCACCAAGTGTAACCAAACGATACTTTTTATCTTTTTGAATTTTAGGCAACAAATCCTTTTTAATTCTTTCTGCATAAAAATCATCTTGTCTATTTCCCAGCATCCATACCTTTTGTGCAAAATAATCTATGTATGTAAAAAGAAAAATTAAGCTAACAATCAACACAAAAGCCACATTTTTCAATAGTTTATATTTAAATACAAACACTACCACAAGCAATATAGCAATCAAAAAAGGTACAGAATATACATGCACTCTATAAGCATCAAAAAAATCATTTATTGATAGATATGCCAAACAAAAACTACTATATACAAGCGCACAAAAACACAAAGCACTCCACAGTAATTTTTTTCTCAAAGCCGCTATAACAAATACGATACTAGAAATAATAACAAAACACCAACCAAATATTGTTTCATTATATGGAAAGACCTCCCACAAGACCTCCCAAGGCCTATACCACATATCCTGCATTTTGGCAATGACCTTATCATACTCTAAAACATGAACATTATACATATTCAAACTAATAATATGATTTTCCTTCATCATATCAATTGTAAAAACATAAATAGCCAAAACAGCCAAAATAGCAGCTGCCATTGCCATATAATGAAGAAAAAAACGAACAATAACTTTATCTTGTTTCAAAAAATCTAACCAAAATTTTCCGATACAAAGAACCAATATCAATTCCAATGTTGCGACATACCCACCCAAACTTGCAAAAAGAAGAACCGCACCAAAAAAAATTTTCCAATACCATTTATCACGCAATCCCTCATCAATCCAGATAACACCATACACACAAAACAAGAACCAACAAAAGATAGATAAAATCTGATGAACATAATACAGCTGAGATAAGATATAAGGATTTAAGCCAATAACCAACCCGATTGCAACAACTTCAAAAGATTTTTTTGGAAGTCCTAACCAAAGCAAACCTCGAACAATAGCCCAAGCGTAAAAAGCAAAACCTAAAAAAATATTCCAAATCGGCAAAATTTGCCCACTAGAGAGCAACCAAGGCACAACAAACTGTGTAAAACGTCCTTCAAATACACCTGCATCAATAGGAATTCCATAGCGCATAAATCGAAAATCATGATTTCCGAGAAAAAAACTACTCCAATACGGCAAAAAAACAATAACCAGTATTGCCCATAAAATAGCAATACATTTTATCTCAAATAAGTAATGAGCTTCTTTTTTATTATTCAAGTAATCAGCCCCAAGCACCATTTTTTTCTCAAACAAAATACACCTAATAATTTTTTACAACAAACACTTAAGATATCAAGTAAAAAAAGAGGAAGTAACAAGTACTTCCTCGAAAACGTAACCACGAAATCAATTACATTTCAAAATCTGTAACACCTTCATAAGCCAATTCATAAAGTTTACGAATTTCTTTAATTAAAGGATAACGTGGGTTAGAACCGGTGCATTGATCATCAAATGCGAGTGTCGGCAAAGTTTCCATAGCTTTCTTAAAATCTTCATCAGTATATTCGCCTTTAATAGCAAACCACTCACGAATAGAAGCAGGAATACCGATTTTCTTCTTCAAATCCTGAATTCCAGCAATCAATGCATCAACTTTTTCATCTTCCGTTTTACCCTTAAAGCCCATAGCTGTTGCAAATTCTGCATAAGCGGCTTTAGCATGAGGGAATTTATATTGCGGAAAAGCACATTGTTTAGCCGGTTTATCGGTTGCGTTATAACGAATAACCTGACAGAACAAGAGTGCATTAGCCACACCATGCGGAATATTAAATGCCGCACCAAGTTTGTGAGCCATAGAGTGGCAAACGCCCAAGAAAGCATTAGCAAATGCCATACCTGCAAGCGTAGAAGCAGCATGCATTTTTTCACGCGCATGCAAATCACCTGTTGCATAAGACTGTGGCAAGTAATCAAATACCAATTTACCAGCTTCAAGAGAAAGACCTCTTGTATATTCGGTTGCCATAGAGGAAACGAAAGATTCCAATGCGTGTGTCAAAACGTCAATACCGGAAGCAGCACAAAGTCCCTTCGGCATAGTTTGTACCAAATCAGAATCAACAATAGCCATAGACGGTGTCAACGCATAATCGGCAACAGCGTATTTAACCCCTTCGCTATCATCGGTAATAATAGAGAACGGTGTAACTTCAGAACCTGTACCGGAAGTTGTCGGAATAGCCACCATCATAGCTTTTTCACCTAATTGTGGGAATTCGAAAATACGTTTACGAATATCCATAAAGCGCATAGCCAAATCTTCAAACTTCAATTCAGGATGTTCATACATCATCCACATAATTTTACCGGCATCAATCGGAGAACCACCACCAAGAGCGATAATAACATCCGGTTCAAAAGAACGCAATGTACCAATAGCCATATTAACGGTAGTCAAATCCGGATCTGGATGCACATCAGAGAAGATTTTATAAGCAACACCAATTTCATCCAAAACATCAGTAACTCTCTTTGTAAAACCTAAATCAAACAAAGGTTTATCGGTAACAATGAAAGCACGCTTTTTACCTTTAAGTTCTTTCAAAGCAAAAGACAGAGAACCCGGTTTGAAATAGATTTTCGGTGGTACTCTGAACCACAACATATTTTCTTCACGTTTAGCAACATTTTTAATATTCATCAGATGTTTTACTCCCACATTTTCACTAACCGAGTTACCGCCCCAAGAACCGCAACCTAATGTCAAAGACGGTTCAAGTCTAAAGTTATAAATATCACCGATAGCACCCTGAGAAGTCGGGCAGTTAATCATAACACGACCGGTAATCATCAAATGACCGAAGTATTTAATTCTGTCATCATTTTGCGGATTGGTATAAAGAACGGAAGTATGTCCTCTACCACCATGAGAAACGAGTTCTTTAGCCAAATCTGCACCGGACTTAAAGTCATCTGCTTTATACATAGCCAAAACCGGAGAAAGTTTTTCTGCGGAGAAAGGTTCTTCTACGCCAACTTTTGAGCATTCTGCGATAAGGACTTTGGTTTCTTCCGGAACAGAAATTTTAGCCATTTCTGCAATTTTATAAGCAGGCTGCCCAACAATAGCGGAGTTAAGATGCCCATCAATCATAATAACTTTAGCCAATTTTTCTTTTTCTTTCGGTGACAAGATATAAGCACCACGTTTAACGAACTCAGCTTTAACGGCATCATAAACATCTTTAACAGCCGTAACAGATTGTTCGGAAGCACAAATCATACCGTTATCAAAAGTCTTGGACATCAAGATAGAAGAAACAGCCATTTGGATATCTGCAGTTTCATCAATCAAAGCAGGAACATTACCGGCACCAACGCCAAGAGCAGGTTTACCTGAACTATAAGCAGATTTAACCATTCCCGGACCACCTGTTGCCAAAATAATATCAACTTGCGGATGTTGCATCAAATATTGAGTTTGGAAGATTGACGGATTCTCAATCCAACCGATAATATTTTCCGGAGCACCAGCTTTAACAGCTTCTTCCAGCATAATACGAGCAGTTTCGACCGTACATTTCTTAGCACGTGGGTGCGGAGAAAAGATAATACCGTTACGAGTTTTAAGAGCGATTAACGCTTTAAAGATAGCGGTAGAAGTAGGATTCGTCGTTGGAATCACACCGGCAATAACACCCAAAGGTTCAGCGATTTTGATTAAACCGTTGGCTTTATCTTCTTCCAAGATGCCACAGGTTTTGGTATTTTTAAATTTATTGTAGATATATTCGGAAGCAAAGTGATTTTTAATAACTTTATCTTCAACCACGCCCATTCCAGTCTCTTCCACAGCCATTTTAGCCAAAGGAATTCTGAGAGAACTTAATTTCAGCGCCACGCGTCTAAAAATATAATCAACTTGTTCCTGAGTATATTCAGCATATTTTTTCTGAGCTTCAGCAACTTTAGCCACAATCTCATCAACATGCTTTTTTTCAGCTTCTTCATTAGCTTGAACTTGAGTTTCTTTTGCCATAGTTTACACTTCTCCATAACAATTTAACACTATTGAGAAGATAATAGCTCAGAAAAAATTAACAAGGCGTTTAAAAGCCTTATCAAGACACGAATTATTTCAGATTATTTCGTAGGTATTATTTAAATATCACCATATGCATAGCCATAAGTTTTTTTAAACCACCTAATTTTTTCATGTAATCTATACTCAAAAAGTACAGTTTGTTCCATCTCCAAATGAGCATTTTTAATCATATTTATTAAAGCGTCATAAAACTCCAAACCTTTAAGATACTGGTCATAAGTCATTTTCACTGTTGCCGTAATACCTTCTGGATTAAAACGATAAAAATAAATAGCTTCATCTGTTATGGCCACACTTTTAGCATACATCGCCACCTGCGAACTAAACCATTCATCTTCATACAATAACTTATAACTTTCCCAGCATAAAATATTATATTTAAGAAGAAATTCTTTTTTATAAATTTTATCCCATTGTTGCCCTGCATTCCCCATCAAAAAGGACAAATTATTTAAGTATCCTAAATGAACATATGGCCATATTGGAAGTTCCATCCCTTCCTGATAATTTCCTGTAAATTTTATAACATTTGAAATAACAGCAACATCTGCATCATACTGATGAGCTTTATTGTACAATTTTTCAAAATAATTAGGAGAAATAATATCATCGCTATCAACAAAACCGACATATTCTCCCTCCGCTAATTCAATTCCTCTGTTCCTTGTTTTACCTACCCCTGAATTAACCTGCGTATAAATTTTAAAACGTTTATCGTCTGCTGCATATCTCCGCATAATTTCAAGTGAAGCATCCGTCGATCCATCATCTATCAGAATAAACTCTATTTCATTTAAAGTTTGTTTTTTTAAACTATCCAAGCATTGAGACAAATATTTTTCAGTGTTATACACCGGCACAACAACGCTTACTTTAATACGATGATTTTGTACCATATACAATAAAGAAGATGCCAATATTATCGCTATTCCCAACAAAATAGCCCAAAAACATTTTTTTCCCATATTGCCTCTAAAAAATTACTCATAAACAAATAAGATTACATTCACTCAGAAAGCAAAAAGTACTTGCAAGATCTGACTAAATGTCATCTAAAAAAATAATTACGCTTTAACAATATGTAAAACGTTTGTGCTTCCTACTCTACCAAATGGATATCCGGCAGTAACCACAATATATTCGCCTTTCTTAGCCAATCCGGAAAGAGATGCAAAAGAACGAGAAACTGTTTCAATATTATCAAAACTCTCAAATACTTTTGTATCAATATAGGTTTTAACGCCCCAAACCAAGTTAAGTCTGCGAGCAATTTCTTCTGTTGGGTTAATAGAAATAATCGGAAGGTTCGGACGTTCCTGAGCCATCGCCAGAGTGGTTGCACCGCTGACGGAAAAAGTAGCGATACAAGCGACTTTATCAAGAGTTTTAACCACCTCACCTGCCGCATGTGTAATAGCATGAGCTTCGCTATTGCAATTATTCCCCTGACAGAAATGATGTACATTTTCCAAATATTTCGGATCGCTTTCAACCTGTTGAATAACGCCATGCATTGTCTGCACGGTTTCAACCGGATAATTACCGGCTGCAGTTTCCCCTGAAAGCATAACCACATCACAACCATCATAAACTGCATTGGCAATATCAGATACTTCTGCACGAGTTGGCATTGGAGCATTCATCATCGATTCGAGCATCTGCGTTGCAACAATAACCGGTTTGCCAAAGATACGGCATTTAGAAACGATTCGTTTTTGTAAAACCGGCACGGTAACAATCGGGCACTCCACACCCAAATCACCACGAGCCACCATAACCATATCAGAAGCTTTAATAATATTATCCAAATCATCCAAAACCTGTGGTTTTTCTAATTTAGAAATAATCCAAGCTCTTTTACCGATAATTTTACGTGCTTCTTTAATATCAGAAACACGTTGAACAAAGGACAAACAAATACAATCAACACCAAGTCCCAAAGCGAATTCCAAATCATCCAAATCCTTTGGTGTCAACGGTGAAATATTAAGGGAAGAGTTCGGTAAATTAACACCTTTGTGACCGGAAATAAAGCCCCCTACTTCAACTTCGGTAAGAGCAGATTCTTTATTACATTTCAAAACACTCAAGACAATATTACCATCATTAACGAGCAGTTTATCGCCAACTTTCAGCGCTTCAAAAATTTCCTTATGCGGAAGAGTAACTCGATTCTCATCACCCAATTCATTTTTCATATCAAGTGTAAACTTTTGCCCTTTATGCAAAAGCACTTTACCGTCTTTAAACATACCGATTCTGAGCTTTGGTCCTTGCATATCAGCCACAACCGTAACCTGAACATTTTTTTCTTTAGCCAATTTTCTAACCAACTGATAAATATTTTGATGTTCCTCATGAGTACCGTGACTAAAATTCAATCTAAAACCATCAACACCAGCATCAATAAGTGCGGAAATTTTCTCTTCGGTATTAGAAGACGGGCCTAAGGTTGCTAAAATTTTCGTACGCGTATTTATTGGCATATTCATCCCCTAAAAAAAATTAAAACCAAACTTTCGTTATGATAAGGTATATACCATAAAAGTTTAATAACTTATTATTCTTTAACTTCTCCACAACAAATTAAGCGCAACTAAAATGTATCAAATTTATTACTTGTCAAAAAAAAATATCTTTGCTAAAGTCCGATACCGAAAAATGATTCTTTAATAACACAATATAGGGAGAATAGTTATGGCAGAAAATGAAGTTGGCGGAATTGACAGCACCAGACTGAATTCTTTAATTGAACGCATTGAACGCTTGGAAGAAGAAAAGAAAGGGATTTCATCAGACATCCGTGATATCTATGCAGAAGCCAAAGGCGTTGGTTTTGATGTAAAGATAATGAAAGCCATCATCAAATTAAGAAAGATGAATCAAGCCGACCGAGATGAGCAAGAATTTTTGCTTGAAACATATCGTAAAGCATTAAACGTTTAAGATTGCACAGAACAAAAATAAAAGCACCGAAAAAACGGTGCTTTTATTTTATAGAAAATTAAGCACTGACAATACCTGTTGCCATAGCATAAATAGCAAAAAGAGCAGCCATCACCAAAATAACGGCAGCAAACCGCTCTCCGGTCGAAAACGCCGGTTCATCAGGAGCGCTTTGCCTACGAGCGTGAATATAAACCGGAATACCGAGCGCCATAAAAATAAGTGCCATCAACAAATAGCTTAAACCGGCAGCATAAATCAACCACAACGCATATACCGCCCCTAATACGCCAGAAAGCAGAGCATAAGAACGCGCGATATAGAAATTTTTAGGATACTCATGATCTTCACAAACTTTCCACAAATACATTGCGCTGGCAAAATAAGCAGGCAACACCATAACACTGGTAATACTAAGCATCGTATTCCAAGCATTACCGGAAAAATAAACCATCAGCATAAAGATTTGCATCAGACCACTGGTAACATATAAAGAAACCGATGGAGCTTGAGCATCATTTTCTTTAGCAAACTCTTTCGGGAACGTACCATTTTCAGCCGCCGCCTGAGGAATTTGCGCGGTAACCATAGTCCAAGCAAGCCAGCTGGTTAAAACGGAAATAAGCAAACCGATATTCATAATATAAGCGCCCCATTTACCGATAACCGGCTCTAAAACAGCAGCAGTAGACGGATTCGGCATTTTCGCCAACTGTTCTTGCGTAAACAAACCGTACGGTAAAATTGAAAGCAACACATAAATCAACAAACATCCAGCAAACCCCAAAAGCGTAGCCGAACCGACAGCCTTTTGATTTTTAGCGTGCTTAGACATAACCACTGCCCCTTCAATACCGATAAACGCCCAAAGCGTAACAAGCATCGTTCCTTTGATTTGATTAGAAACATCACCGAGAGAATGTTCATTTTCGCCCCAAAAATCAAATGAGAATTTATCAGAATTAAAGAAGATTAAGGTAATCACGATAAAGAACAACAAAGGAGCGATTTTAGCGATTGTACCGATAAGGTTAATAATCGTTGCTTGTTTAATTCCTTTCAAAACCAAAGCATTAAAGCCCCAGATTAATAGAGAACCGCCGATAATGGAATAAAATCCGTTTCCACCGGCAAAATAAGGCGGAAAGAAGTAGTTAAGAGCATCCATTGTAATAACGGCATAACCGACATTACCACAAATCTGACACAACCAATACGACCAGCCGATAGTAAAACCGACATAAGGCCCAAACCCTTCTCGACTATACATATAAATACCAGCAGTTAGATTCGGTTTTACAACCGAAAGAATACGAAAAGTATTCGCAATAAAAAAAACACCGATACCGGTAATCAACCAAGCCAATAACACAGCCCCCACCGACGCACCCGCAGCCATATTTTGAGGGAGGCTATAAATGCCTCCCCCAATCATTGAACTGACAACAACGCCGGCAAGAGCCAAAACACCAAGTTGTCCACCGCCGGAAGATTTATTTTCCGTTGCGTTATGAGCAACTTTTGCATTGTCTTTATTTGCCATTGTATTATCCTTTACAAATCAAAAAATTTCACACAAAGCAGAACTAAAACATACAATTAGATTTTAGCCGCCGGAGCATGTTCAAAGTTAAGAAAACCAAGACAAGTTAAGCAATAACCGAATTGTTGTTCAATATTGATATAATTATGGAACATTTGGAATTCGCTATGTTTTTCAACACCGCGTATTTCTAGTTCATGATTAAGAGATTTATTAAGCCACATTTCGGCATGACCTTTAGCAATATCATCATCAATATGTGTATCAAAATACTCAACATATTCAGCAGCCCAACCGCCGATAAGTTCGCCTTTTTTATCCTTACCCCAGCAAATACCGACACCAGTAGCAATCGCTTTATGTTCATCACGATTAGCACCGTTTCCAGCCATAATCACTTCTAACACTGCGCCGTGTTTAAATTGGTTAACCACTTTATCAACAGGCACGATATGCCCATAAATTTCCTTCGGCAAAACGGAAGTATAAGGAATTACATTAAAGTTTTCGATTTTAGCTTGCAACAAAGCGGAATCATAACAAAAAGTTTCGAATGGTTGTGGTGGAATACCATCATTAGCCTGTCCTGCACCACCTGTAATAAAAGCTAAAGTTGGAAATCTAACACCTTCTGTCATTTTCTTCTCCTATAAAAAATTAAGAATTAAAACAAGAGAAGAAATAATTTGTTTTTTAAAAATTTAAATAGACCTAACCCAAAGTTTAGGATAAAGAAAATCCCTTTTATAATAAAGCCAAATCAAGATATTGCTGCGGCGTTAAATTTTCTGCACGCAACGTCAAATCGACACCAAATTTTTCGGCCTTAAGAGCCAAATCTGGAACAGATTTCAAGCTTTGTCGTATCATTTTACGTCTTTGCCCAAAAGCAAGTTCCGTCAATTTTTCAACTTTAGCTAAAACCTTTTCATCCAATGGATTTTCTTTAGGTTTGAACAAAAGAACCGAAGACCAAATTTTCGGAGCCGGCACAAAACAAGTTGGCGGCAAATCAAACAATTTAACGACATCGCATTGTAACTGTGCCATAACAGAAATACGTCCATAATCTTTTGTACCGATTGGCGCGGTAATTCTATCGGCCACTTCTTTTTGAAACATCAGCGTCATACTTTTGTAGCAATCAATATGCTTCAACCATCCGGTTAAAAGCACTACGGAAATATTATAAGGAAGATTACTGACGATATGAAATTTACCGTCTGTTACAGATTTGGCACAAAAATCAAATTTGAGAGCATCACCTTCAACAACTTCAAGCTGCGGATAGAAACCTTGAATTTCATGCAAAATATCCAAGCATCTCTCATCCATTTCAATAACCGTCATTTTTTGTGGATTTTGGCGCAAAACAGCCTGCGTCAATCCACCTGGTCCCGGGCCGATTTCTACCACCTGCTCAGCACTTAAATCCTTAAGTTTTTGCTCATTCAAAGAAAGACGCATAATTTTATCGGTAATATTGCCGTCTAACAAAAAATTTTGCCCTAAGGCTTTTTTAGCCATCAATCCGTATTTTTCTACAAAAAATTTTGTCGTTGGCACATCAACCATTTTCTTTCCCTCAAAACCGTAAACGTTTAGAACTTCTTTTCCACCACGGCGCGATTACGCAAATCACGGATATATTTATTAGCAATTTCATCGGTTTTACGATTCTTGATAAACTCACGCACTTCATCTTCTGTAGGCATTTTCTGCTTATCTTTAGCTGGATTATAAATCTTATCCATTTTAAAGATATAAAAATCGGATCGATAGGGAATAGCATTAGAAACCTGACCTTCTTTTAAGTTACGCACAGCTTTATCTAAAGGAGCCGGAAGTTGCCCATTTGCAACCCACCCGAGTTTTCCTCCCGAAGGAGCACTTGCACTTTGAGAAAATTGTGCGGCATATAATTCAAAACGAGGATCTTTTTTCAAAATTTCCACCAATTCATCAATATGTTCACCATCTTTACGTTTAATAACAATTTCGGAAACCATATATTTAGGTGTATTCATATCTTTTTTAATACGAGCAAATTCATCCTGCACTTCACGTTCAGAAACCCCCACACCACTCATACTAACTTTATTGTTAATCAATTTATTCCATAACAGATTAGCTTTAATTTGTGTCATAAACACATCTTTACTGACATGGTATTCCTTCAAAACATTATTAAATTTTCCTGCAGGAACACCATTTGCCTTCTCAAAATTCCGATAAGCGTCACGCACTTCTTTATCAGAAACATGCACACCTTGTTTTTCAGCTTCTTGCAATTTAATTTTTTCATCAATAGTATTTTGAAGAACTTTATCGGCAACCATTTTTTTATTTTTTGCATTAGCATTAAGTCCGGTGGTTAAAGAGAATAAATTAGCGCGTTCTTGCAAATCTTTATTAGAAATCATCTCTCCGTTAATAGTTGCAACAATTTTCCACCCTGAACCAAACAAATTATATGGCTTAAAGACGGCTTGTTCTTTTTTCATTTTCGCTTCTTGTTCAGCTTTTTGACGCGCTTCTTCCTCTGCTTTTTGTTGTTCGCGACGCTCCATTTCCATCTGAGCTTCAGGCCCTCGTTTAAACATAATTGAATTAGAAGACGAGCTACGAACAGCCTTATCCAAATCAGACAAGTTCACATCTGCCGCCCAAGCTACAGAAGACATCAACATCCCTAAAGCAATAACTCCAAGTCCTCTTTTAAGCATCATGATTTCATACTCCTTTAAAACTAAGACCCCATTCCTCCCAAAGTCTTCAAGAAGAACGTAATTCCAAACTCATAATCATCATCCAAAGTCGGATCATCATAATTATATTTTTTCGCAACAAGTGCCAATTTCAAACATTCATCTTCATAAATAAGCTGTCCGCCATGTTCCAAAGAACCGCCATTATCAGTCAAATCAATACGATCATACACAGAAACAGACCAATCTTTCGTCAACTTCGAGCTAACCGAAAAATAAAGTTCTTTACGTTCACTCGCCTTATAGTAAGAATTTTGATTAGGCTGCAAATAAATATAAGAGGTATAAACATTAAAGATATCTGATCCAACTTTTGCACCCAACTCGCTATACTTTAAATCAAAATCATCTTTATCCAAACGATAACGATAGTTTAAATCTAAATATTTATTCGGAGAAGCATAAATACGCCCGACATAATCGGAAAAACGACTATCATTATCTGCTCCGTTAACAGCATCCATAAAAGAGCTATTATCCGAGAACTGATAACTTTGCGCAATAAAAGCAGAGGTACGACCTAAGATATTGCCATAAGAGCTCCAATTCAAACCATAGCTAACACGACTTCCATCATCATTTCTATCATAGCCGGCATATCTATCAAGACTTAAGATATTAGTATCATCGAACTCCACATCAGCACTATCTGCATTAGGAATTTTTTCGATATCATTATCATTTTCCGGAGCCAACACAGCCACAACAACTGGCTCTAAAATCTGTCTGGAAGTTTCGGTAGCTCGTACAAAAGGTAAGCGCCACTCGACACCCAACTGAGGAAAGATTCTAGCAAGCGTTCCATCATAATCATCTATTGAATTATACATATAATCATCAACATAATAGACATCAGATTTAACGGAAGCAACAAACTTATACTGTTCACCATAATTACTAGTATAAGGAAGTTCCCAAGAATTAATCATCGTCAAGCGTTGAGATTCCTCATCATTTTCACGATAAACCGAAGCCGAACTGATATTAGTTTTGAAATAAGCACCATATTGATTAGCATCGCTGATATGTTCATATTCCATATACGGCGCAACTGTTGGCAAGCTTCTCATTCTATTTTGAAATTCGGCACTATTGGAAGCTTTCAAACTATAGCTGGTCAATTTATAATAATAACCCTCAATCGTAGCATAGTCACGCCCTTCAAAACGCTCAAACGAAAGTTTAGAAGTCAACCATGGATCATCTCTACCTTCCAGATCCATATCTTTCAGATAGAATACATCTGATACATAATTCCAATCAAGATTTGCCACCCAGTAATCGTTAATTTCATAGCGCGCATCTAAGAATAAATTGCCACGACGTTTTGGACGATTAAAAGTTTTATAGTCAATTTTATCATAATCTTTCCCGTCATCTTCAAGATATGTACCTTCAGCCTTTATTTCACCATTATAAAAGTACTGACGATACTGCCCCCCCCAGACAATTCCTCTATCAGTTGTAAAATATGGAGAAAGAATAATATCTGTTTGATCAGACACATTCCAAAAATACGTTGGTTGAATATACTGCCCTGTATAGGAAGTACTTCCCATTGAAGTCATCAAGAGACCTGAGCGACGTTTAACTTCCGGCGAAGGATGACTTAAAAACGGCGTATAAAAAACCGGAATATTTTTCACTCTTAAAACTGCATCATTATAGTTAATATTCTGCCCATCTGCATCATAATTAACCTTTCTGGCATCAATACGCCAAAGTGGAGATTTACCTTGACAAATATCACAAGCGGTATACGAAGCGTTACGCATTTGTCGATTATCATTAACTTTTTTCACAAAAGAATCAGCCCAAATACGCGATTCATCGCGCATAATAACTTTAACTTTATCAACATCGGCACGTTTCATTCTCTCAGATAAAGTAATTTTATCTGTATAGAGAACACTACCATCCGCTTCAGTAAGTACAGCATTACCTTCAGCAACAATCACGTCTTTTTTCTGGTCATACCACAATTTATCGCAAATCAGCTCAAGATTACCCCTCGTAACCACAACATTACCGATAGCCGTAATAACAGCATTAGCGTCATCCGCTTCCATTTCATCCGCAGAAAAGAATATTTCTTGTTCAGGTTCTTTTTTTTCTTCTTGTTTAGAAACAGCAGATTTATCTTCTTCCAAAGAAGGCATAATATCTGTCATATTCCCCGGAGAAAATTCAGCCTTTGGCGCAACATTATTTTCTTTACGCACAAAAGCACCGGCATGAGGTTCATTCGCCGCATAAGCAGATGTCGCCAAGAGAACCAGCACAATAGCGGAAACACAAGATTTAAAATTCATCATTTATCTCCTTAGAGCGTTTTTTGCGCCACGATGGAGTTTTCCAAAGCAATCCTCCGGCAATAAACAACGGCAAAAAGCAATTAAGATACATTAAAACGACAATCCATTCATATTTACGTGCCATATTGGCAAAGGTCATATCCAAAGCCTGAACAGCAATCATCGCCAAAATAGAAATGGTAATAACTTTCCCCTGTCCGCGACGATTAAAATTAGAAATAAGCAATCCGGTACATGCCAAAAGAGCAAAAATCAAATTAAACCATGGCGCCAAAATACGGCGATGAGCTTCCGCCCGAAAAGCTTTTGCTTCTTTTTCAGAAACACCTTCTTTACCAGCCTCTTCAAACAATTCGGAAATACTTCTTTCACGCACGCTTTTATCTTTTTTACGAGCCACAGAAACATCGCCAAAATCAACTACATAATCATCAAATGTCATAGAAGAAAACTGTCCGCTTTTCTTATTCATAACCTGACGAGTTCCATTCTTAAGCAAGATTTTCGGTCCAATATCCGTATATTCCAGCATACCGCTTTCAGCCACGGTAACCACCTTTTCTTGAGGATTCTTTCCATCACTGACCAAAATACCTCTAACAGTGCCATCATCCATAAATTTATCAATAAAGATGGTCATATTATTTTTAAACGACGTAAACGCTCCTTCGCGCAACATCATTTTAGAAAAACTGTTTTTAACTTCATATTCCAAATCACGGAATTTACTTTCCGCCGCAGGAATTCCGACATTAAGCACAAACACATTAAACACAGCTAAAATAAGCCCGATACCAATAGCCGCACGAGCAATCACCACCGAACTGATACCAACCGCTTTCATTACCACCAATTCGCTATCCATCAGCAAACGATTATAAACAAACATAACCGCCACAAAAAGCGCAATCGGAGAAAGAATAGTAAAGACGCGCGGCATCAACAAAGATGTCATTTCCACAAATAAATAAACCGGCAACCCTTTATCAGTTACCATTTCCACAAAACGAAGCGACTGTGTCAGCCATAGCATGGACATCAGGGAAAGAGCCACAAGCAAAAAACCGGTTACAATTTGCTTGGCTATATAGATATCTAATTTTTTCATAATCCCTAAGCTAACCTATTAAAACTTATTTTTCAAACTTTATTTTCAGAAACTTTACGTTTTAAAATCTTAAAAAAAAGTATTTAAATTAAAATATTTAAGCCACTTTTTCCACCTTTACGGACGCATATGTAAAATCATTCGGAAATTTCACACAATATGCCTATGATTTTAAAACAAAAAAGCAGAATTAAATAACTCTGCTTTTTTTAATCGGAAAAAGAAAATTTAAAGATCTAAACCTAGTCGCCACGCACTCAAGTTTGAATCAGTTTTAGCCAATTCAGCTAAATAATCCCAACTTTCTTCATCAAAAACATACGCATTATCATAAAAGCTAAGCAGCTCCAAATCTTTACGATCAATAAGCGCCTTTTCCAACGTAGCCGACAGCCCCTTACCCTCTGGACCTGCCAAATAACAAACAACCAAAAATTTAGACCCTTTTTCAATCAACAAGCGACATAAATTTTCATGTTCACTCCACACGGAAAAACACTCGTTCAACAAACGCCAGCTATCTCTTTCAAGAATTTTCTGAAAAAACGTTTCATCAACATCTTCTGTAAAATTCCAATAACGAGCCAAGTGTTTCAAATCCCCCTGCTCAGCCAAGAGCATTTTTTGTTCAATAGACAAACCTTTCACATTATCAACCAGTTGATAAATCTCTGTTAATTTACAATTTTCCATAAGACACAAAAATTAGTGAACAATAATATTTTTATAAAACAAACTTTAGCACCGACAAACTTATTGTCAATACCATACCACAAACAAAAAAGGCAGAGTTCATAAAGAACCCTGCCTCAAAAATTTTACGCTCAAAATATATGCACGCCTCTAAGCCAAGAACGCACTTGTTCATCCTTTTCAGCCAATTTTCGCATATAATCATATGTACTTGGGTAAAAATCACCATTTTCGGTATAAAAATCCCAAAGTTCAAAATCATACCGATTAACCAGCTCAATTTCAACCTGCGGTTTGAGATTATAATCTTTAACATAGTGAGAAAGCAAATATCTGGATCCATGTTGCACCAAATAAATATCTTGCTCCACTGTTAAACCGCCATAGATACACATTTCTAGAAGCGGAAAACAATCGCGCTTAACAAGAATTTGGAACGCAGACATTGTGAGCTGCTTAGCATAGCTCAAATATAAGCGAACATCTTTTAACGAACCGCACAAAACCAACAAGCATTCCTGTTTTTCAGAAAGCTGTTTCTGAGAAAGAATAAGCGACCTAATCTCTTGCAACGCTTCCTCTTTATTCTGCAGTGCCTCCGCCAAATCGCAACAATTACCGGCCTCATCTTCACCAGAGCACAAGCGATAGACTTTCAAACAAGTCTTGACCTCTGGATTATCAGCCACAAAATTCTTGCCACACTCACCATTTGCATACACAAAAAACGGATAGCCAAGTTTCTGCCCTTGTACAAGCAAAAAATCTTTCAAATTCCTCTGTTCCAACAATGCGCTGATATCCGACACTGATTGATTTTCATAATTTTTCATAAGACATAAATTTTAGTGAATAATAATAACAAATTACCGACAATCTAGCACCACAATATTTCGCTTGTCAATGCTAAACCCCATCATTTTTTTAAACAAAAAAAGCAGAGTTCAAAAAGAACCCCGCCGATAAACATTAAAATAAAATTTGCATTTGCCCTAAAAATACCATTTATTTACCACTAACCCACCTGAAATAGGCATCCAAAAGCTCCTCCATATTATTTTTAGACCACAACAAATCAAACTCTTCTGGATTCAAGGTATTAGGCTTGCAACGGTGCAAAAACACTATCAATATCCTTTGAGATGCATTAGTTAAAATATACATCTTCATCTGATGATTAAAGTTGCGCAACTTTTCAAAACGCTCCAAATCATCATCATCGATAATCGCTTTAAGTTCTAAAAAAGCCTCATCGGTATCAGATTTTTCACATTTCTCTTTCAAAGAAACATCCTCTACAACACCAAGCAATTTGGCATCGTTTACAAAAGCGCGCAAAACTTTAACAACAACCATTTTTTTCTCTTCATTTGTTAAAAATGAACTTTTCAAAATTCTGCCATCAGTCAAAATGACAAACGGAAAGCCTATATTTGGCGCACATTTGTTTAAGTATCTCAAAAAATCTTCGCCGCCAGATGCCTCAATGGTATCATGTTCAACAGCCGAAATCGCAGATGTTTGCAACATCTCCGTAACACCGCAAGACATAAAAACCTTTGCCACAGCATTGTGCTTACTATCAGAAGAAACCAGTTTTTTCCCGCATTCTCCGTTAGAATACAGCAGAAAAGGATAACCAAGTTTTCGTCCACATACATTTAAATAATTCAAAAATTGCCCCGTCGCAACGGATACATTTGCATCATAATTTTCCATAAGCCATAAATTTTAGTTACAATAATTTCTTTCTGAGAGAAAATTAGCACAGTATACATTTTTGTCAACATTTTAAAACGCACAAAAAAAGCAGAGTTCCGAAGAACCCTGCAAATAAAATCAGATAAACAAACTTTTCCAAAGTTATAGATTTCTACCACCATACCATTTTCTATCATCAAGCCATTTTTTTAGTTCATCATCTGCTTGCGCTAAATTTCTCAGATAGGACAGCGTTTTTTCTTCGAACTCATACTTACAATCATAAACATCCAGTAAATCTAGTTGATGACGATCTACAAGTTTTTTTTCTTGTTTTTCGGAAAATCCTGAAAAAGAAGAAGAATAAGAAGCAAACATAATCATCATAATTTCACGAGATGCCTTATGCAAAATATAATCTAATTCATCATCACCAAGCTCATCTACCACTCTCATATAAGTTGCAAAATAAGCTAATTTATTCTCATCAACGATAATTTTAAAAGCCGAGAGACTAAGGGTACACTGCTCATCAATATACAAAGCGAACATTCTAAAAGCCCCCTTTGAAATTAAAAAACATTCATCATCCGCAGAAATGTGTTTATCTTTTTCAATCATACTCTGAATTTTTTTTAATCTTTGCGCCTCAATAGAAGAAAGAGGAACCGAATTCACTCTTATCTTCTGCTTTTTAATTCCACCAATTTTTGCATTATCTTTAAACGAGCCCAAGACTTTCAACACTGCATTGTGTTTACCATCCGAAGAAACCAGTCTTTTTCCGCACTCACCGTTTGAATACATAACAAACGGATAACCAAGTTCACATCCACATTGATTCAAATAATCTAGAAACTGCTCTGTCATCATTTTATGACATAAATCAGCAATTTGTTTTTCATAATTTCCCATATCTATAAATTTTAGTTACAATAATTTCTTTCTGAGAGAAAATTAGCACGCTTTACTTTTTTGTCAACATTTTAAAATGCGCACAAAAAAGCGGCATCAAAAAACGATACCGCTAAATATAATCTCCCAATGTGGCAAAAAACTATTTAGCCACAATAACCATAGCTTCACGCAAGATACGATCATGAATGGTATATCCCGCCTGAAGCTCAGCCAAAATAACGCCACTTTTAGCTTTTTTATCTTCAATTTCTTGCACCACACGTTCAAAATTCGGGTCAAACTTTTCGCCGATATGGTTAAAGCGCTTAATACCGAATTTTTCAAAAACTTTCGTTAACTCATTTTGTGTCAATTCTACACCTTTTAAGAGTTCAGCGCAAGATTCCGCATTACCGCTCATTGCTGTAATAGCTCTTTCAAGATTATCGGCAACACCCAAAAGTTCCTTAGCAAACGAAGAAACAGCAAATTTAATTGTCTTTTCACTTTCCTGATGCGCTCTTTTTTTCATATTATCCATTTCAGCATATAAACGGATATAATCATCTTTAAGTTTCGCAAAATCTTTTTCTAACTTATCGCGCCCTTCTTCTTGAACTGATTTAATTGCATCCTCAGAAACATCACTATCACCAAGTTCCTCACTTTGAGCAACATCTTCAGCAACATTTTCTTTTTCCGTATCTTCTTCAAACTGTTTATTTTTTACATCTTCATTTTCGGCACTCATAATACCCTCTTAAAAAATAAAAAAATGACCTGAAATAGATTTAGGTCTTAAAAACGATTAAGTCAAGTCTTGCCGCAAAATTACACCAAATAAAGCGGTAAAATCCCCAGCCTCACCAATGATCCAACAAATGATGTCTATGGTGTGGTCCCCAAATATCGTATGCAATTCGTCCAGCAACAGCCCCGCCGATAAAATAAATAAGGTTCTGGACACCATCGTGGACATAACAACAATTGTTATTTTGTGCGTTTTTCCATGCTACATATTTAGGATAAGAAGAAGTTACCACGGGAGAAGACGTTATGGGCACACCGGAAATTTTAGAATATTGCATATTTAGTTCTTGCGGTTCCGCTTGCACATACGTCGGTTGTTGTACAATATATACTTCATCTGCGTAAATTGTCGGTTGAGAATTCGTATTCTGCAGCGGAGGAGTTGTAATCATCTCAACATAGCTGTTAGCCCAAGACGATTGAAACGTGATACAAGAGAAGCACCACGTTAAAACCGCCAAAACAATTATTTGTTTTTTAAAATTTACAGTCACAAATTTTATCCTTTAGAAATGTCTCCAACCATGATGACGAGAATAACGAGGATGATATGGTCTAAACGGACGATACAATCTCGGATGATGCACATACGCTGGTATCACACAATCATGACAGCTTGCTCGACACCCACTTGTACAAGTAGTCGTCGTCACCCTTTGCACCACAACCGGTTGTGTTTCAACTGTCGTTGTTGTAACCTGTTTTGTTTCAAACGTTTCAGGCACATAAATTTCTTGTGCGACAACATTACCGTTTTGATCAATATAAACTTTAGCCGTATCAGCAGCATACACTTTTCCGCAAAGTAAAAGTGCAACCCCCATCATCAAACCAATTTTTTTTAACATTCAAACCTCGCAAATTAAATATACACATTTACAAGTATGTCTGTAACATACCTCAATTTAAACAATTTTTCAACATTTAAATATAACGAGATTGGTGTCGGTTTGTTCATTTTTAAGAAAATAATTTTCAAACAAAAAAGTTTTTATTCCCCAATCCTCCCCACAAGATTATAAACATCGCAACAATTTTCTGCAAAATCATCTCTATACACCAACCTCTTATTTAATCTCCATCAGCGACCGCCTTATTTTAATGCCTCGCTTTCATTATATTGAGCAACAATATTTCCTCCTTTTTTAACCTTCACCCAATAAACTCTATATTCTCTATAAAACAGTATAAAAAAGACGGAGCAAATACCCCGCCTTTACAAGCCTCAAAAAAGCAACACTACGCAGCTGTTTTATTACGATTAGCCAACAGAAGTGTCAAAACTCTATCAACGGTTTCTTTCAAATTTTTACGTTCAACCACAATATCAACCATACCATGTTCTTTAAGATATTCGGCAGTTTGGAAACCTTCCGGCAATTTTTCACGAATAGTCTGCTCAATAACACGTTTACCGGCAAACCCAATCATTGCCCCTTTTTCTGCAATATGAATATCGCCAATCATCGCAAACGAAGCGGAAACACCACCTGTTGTCGGATCCGTAAAGATAGAGATATAAGGAAGTCCTTTTTCTTTAACACGGTTAATCGCAGCCGTTGTGCGCGCCATCTGCATCAAAGAAAGCATCCCTTCCTGCATACGAGCCCCACCGGAAGCGCTGGCAATAATCAACGGACAATCATGATTATAAGCATATTCAGCGGCAGTAACAATACCTTCGCCCACAGCAGTTCCCATAGAACCTCCCATAAAAGAGAAATCCATAGCCGCAACAACGGCATCAATACCGGCAACTTTTCCGGTACCGACTTTAATAGCATCATTACTACCTGTTTTTTTGCGATAAACTTTAAGTCTATCTGTATAACGTTGTGTATCTTTGAATTTTAAAGGATCTTCTTTAACTGAAGGCAAAATCATCTCAGAATAGATTCCGTCATCAAAAAGCTGTTTCAAACGTTTATCTACATAAAGACGCAAGTGATGACCACATTTCGTACAAACATACATAGACTGCTTCAACTCTTTAGAGAAAAGCATTTGCCCGCATTCTGGACATTTAACCCATAAATCATCAGAAATTTCTTTCGGGGTTGTTTTCTTAATTTTCGGTCTGACAATATCAGTTAACCAGTTCATAATTTACCTCGCTTTAGTTCTTTTTTTTATAACTCATTTATCATCCACAGAGGGTTTAGAAAACCACCCTTTAATTTTTCTGTTCAAAGAAAATCTATCTGCTTTTTCAGCTTCTTCCTGCAAAGACGAGATTTGCTGATTAAGTTTTTCATGTTCCTGATTAAGCTTTTCGTGTTCTTTAGAAAGCAATTTATTTTCTTTCTTTTGTTTTCTGACCGTAGCCCTCAAAGGAGCGTAAGCAGCCCAAGCCGACAATCTGCCGCAAAGATAGCCTACACAAAACAACACAAGATAGACCACACTAACGGCAACCGTCAGATTATCTTTCGGTATCGGCCACACATTAACCATTTCATTATTCTGTACCAAAAAAACAAAGAACAATGCCATAAGCAAAATTTTAATCAGCCACATACGCCCTCCAATCAGGAAGAAAAAAGATTAGTTTTCGTTCATTTTCTCATGTAATTCTTTACCAACACGGAAATGAACAATATTACGATTACCGATTTTCACCTTATCACCGGTTCTCGGGTTTTGAGCGATTCTCGGAGAGCGTTTATGAATAGAAAAAACGCCAAATCCTCTAAACTCAACACGATCACCTTTAGCCAAAGCACTAGTCATGCTAGAAAAAATGACGCTAACAATTCTTTCAATATCGCTCAACAAAAGATTCGGATTTTTCTTAGCAATACTTTCGATTAATTCAGATCTAGTCACGGCAAACCTCTTTCATAAATAAGACATAAACAATTTCCATTAAATTAGATATCTAACACCAATTTTACAACATATCTATAATTTTTTACTCATTTTACACAAGTGTCAGCCCCTCTTATATACAGCGGTTTTGGAAAATCAAGTATTTTCTGCAAATATTTTTGATAAACTGTACGAAAGAGGGCATCTACATCCATCAAATCAACAATTTCGACCTGTTTAATTTGTAATCCGAGAGAAATGGAAAGCAAGCGTTCAACGCCATCACCGATAAGACTAACTTGATGTCCTCTAAGTTTATGAGCGATTTCCTCACGATTCAAAGCCAAAGGTTCCGAAAGTTTTTTCAAATTTTCATCAAACAGTTGAAAATAAAAGTCTTCACGTTTCGTTTCAATCACCACAGCATTATAAAAAGCTCTGTCGGCATCTTTAAGCATATTAGCATAAACATCAAAGGCAGATACACCCGTTAATTTAAGATTAGGGCACCCCACCCCCAAACCACGAGCAAAAGCCAAACCGGAACGCACACCTGTAAACGAGCCCGGTCCCACACAAACTCCTAACAATTCAACATCAGTCATCTTCAATTTATTTTCTTTAAGAATTTGAGCTGTACCGACCGCCAAATGTTCCGCTTGTCCGAACTCTTCGTTTTTTTCTATTTTCTGCACACATTTTTCATCTTTATAAAGTGCCAAAGCCAACCCATTTCCGGTTGTATCAAAAACCAACGTATACATATTGTTCACTCTTTCAATTTTTAATTTGCTATAACCAAACAAATATCATAGAACTAGCTATATAATAAAACAAAAAAACAAACAACCGAAATTTTTAGCCTAAAACTTAAAAAAGCATTTTTTTTTGCAAACACGGCAAGACCGCCAAAAAGCAGAAACGGAAAGGATAAAATGACAATAGAAACATTAACAACCCTACTGTATATCTGGTTATCAATAAGTTTGGTATTTCCGTTACTGGCTGTCATTTTAATTCGCCGCAATCGCAAGTTAAAGAACGACTTATCGAAACAAGATATTGCGACACGTCACTATGAAGAAATGCTATACGCCTCCAAAGATGGCTATCTGACACTTTCCACCTATAAGAATAAAGAATATCAATTTTGCTCACGGCGCTTAGCAACATTATTAAATCTCCCCAATGGTGAACAAAGCACCTTAACAGAAATCCTTTCATCATTCAACCGCAGCGATTCGGAAAAGTTAAATACCATGTTTAACGGGCTAAAAAGCAATGGATTGAGTTTTGAAGTTTTAGCGCGCAGCAACAATAACAAAACTTTTGTCGTCACGGGAGTACGTATAAACTCATCCGATTCGCAAATAAACAGCAACTGTTTATGGTTTAGAGATATTACCCGCGAAACAAACTTTATTGACCGAGCGACGGAAGATGCGCTGTCCAGTCGTAAAGAAGTTGAAGATTTCAGAATACTGATAGACAATCTTCCCTATCCGGTATGGCTCAGAGATTCGTCATTAAATATTCGCATACTAAACCGCCAATACCTCAATTTACTGGGATTAAAAAGCTTCAAAGACATCACCCCGGAAAACAGTACATTGCGCGATCTAGGCAATACTTCAAATTTACTGGATTTAGCCAAAACAGCCAAAGAGTCAAACACTCCACAGAAAAAACAAATCAATATTTTAAATAATGGCGAATTAAAAAAGTATGAAATCAGCGAAACGCCTTATTACGATTCGTCATTAAAAACATCACACACAATCGGCTCTTTAATTGACATCACCGGCTTTGATGAAGTAAAACGCAATTACCAAGTACACTTAGACACGCATCTAGATATTTTAAGTTCCTTAGATACAGCCTTTTGCATTATAAACACCAAACACGAATTTACATTTGGAAACAGTGCCTTTTTGAAATTATGGAATTTACCGAATAACTTTTTAGATAACACACCACACTACAACATTTTCTTAGATAAAATCAGAGAACAAAAGACATTACCCGAAGTATCAGATTTCAAAGCCTATAAAGATGAAGAAAACAAAGCCTTTGATTCATTAACCGAGCAGAGAGAAGATTTGCTTTATATTCCGGACGGCAGAACTTTCCGCCGCATCCGTGCTCCGCATCCGGATGGAACCATTATCGCCTATGAAGATATTACCGACCGTCTGGCAGCCGCACGTCATTTAAGTGATTTAATCGCCGTTCAACGAGATATTTTGGATAACATCGACGATTCTGTAATTATTTTCACACCGAACTTACGATTAAAAACTTATAACAGCTCATTTTTGAGTCTATGGGGAATAGCAGAAACCGAAATTCAAGACACGCCGAATATCCGCGACATACTCGACAAACAAAAAAAGAAGTTGCCTGAATTAGAAGATTGGCATACATTCAGAGAGGATATGTTAAAACACATAACCACCTGCACGCCATTCACACTAAAGATGCGAAGCAAGCAAAAATTAAAAGTAACACCGGTAATATTGGCAGATACAAGCTTAATGATTACGTATCATCGCGAATAGGATAAATTGAAAAAGACAGGAGAACGGCAATGACGGAAGACCTCGCCCCCAACAAAAAAGAGCTGATAAATTGGGAAAAGAAGAGTGCTTCAGATGCAGCGCGAATTACCAAAAGACTAGAAGGACGAGCAGAATTAGAAGACGAAGCAACCACAAAAAATGCAGCCAACTTACGCAAGCCTGCATCTCCATCGCCACAAGCCTTAAACCGCCTGCGTAAAAAAATAAAAGAAGTTTATGATGACGAAGAAGATGAAGAAGAAGGAAACACTTTTTTCAACATTGATTTATTGGACAACGAAGAAATATATGATGAGGAACAAGCTCGCGCCCGTCAAGAAAAAGAAACTATAAGGATTACGCAAGAACAACAAATGGCAGGCAAATTAAGTGCCGTCATGAGTGCAAACATGGCAGCCAAAGCGGCAGGACAACCGAGTGCCCCCACCCGTGAAGATGCACGCTTACTAAATTCATCAGAATATACACCGACAGAAATACGCCGTCAGGTTTTAAAACAAAAAATCGTAGAACCGTTAAATTTAAAAGGAGATCTACCGGAAGAAAATCTGGAAAAAAGCATTCGCGGAATTAAGAATATCAAAAAAGAATTTTCGGAAGAAGAATTAAAAAATATACCAGCCAAAGAAATATCCGACTTTGCAGAAGAAAAAGATGAAAACGAATTAGCAAAATTAATTCTAAAAAAATCGGGTCGGCGCGCCCCCACAAAGAAATTATCAGAGCGTATAAAAGAGATGTCGTCACAACAAAATCCCAGCATAAAATACAACGATGGCAAAGAAAACGACTAAGTCAGGATAAACTTAATTGACACTTATAAAAGTTTGTGATATTCTAGACAACGTTGGAAACATTAACTAAGCAAGAGCCGAAACATGGAAAATCAGTACTACACATTAATTGAGAAGCAAGATTTTTTTGAAATCATTGAAAACAAATTCGGAGAATTAGCAATATTCATAGATGCCCGCAAAGGTGAGCCAGTAAATCCGATGTTAGAATATGATGGGAAAACCACTGCTCTGCTAAAAAGAGATGGAAAGATTGCCGTAAAGTTGGAAGGAATTAACGGAGAAACCGGTTCTGTATTAGCCGAGTCGGAATTTGTGATGATTGTTGAGATAAACGGAGAAACGGTCGAACGCACCTATGGCGTACCGGTAGACACGGTAGAAGAGTTTTCATTTAAAGGCCGCCAAACACGAGCCGATGAATTAGAACGCATCAAGAGCAAACAAGAAATTATAGAAGCATTTGGCGCAGTTAAAATCTGGAAAAGTGGAGCAAAATAGATGATAGGAATAGTGTTGGTCACTCACGGTCGCCTAGCCGATGAATTCAAGTCTGCAATGCAACACATTGTAGGCCCTCAAGAACAAATTGAAACCGCATGTATCGGTCCAAACGACGATATGAACGAGCGCCGTGAAGACATTTTGACTAAAGTTCAAAATGTAGATAGTGGAGATGGCGTTATTGTATTGACAGACATGTTCGGCGGCACACCGTCAAATCTAGCAATATCCATCATGGACAGAGCCAAAGTAGAAGTCATCGCCGGTATCAATTTACCAATGCTCGTCAAATTAAACACTTTGCGCAAAGAAAAGAGCTTAAAAGAAGCAGTAAGCGGCGCCAAAGAAGCTGGAATTAAATATATAACCATTGCATCAGAATTACTGGGAAAATAAAATGAGCGATAAAATCTGCGTAGAATTAAATATCATAAACGAAAGAGGCTTACACGCGAGAGCCGCCGCCAGTTTTGTAAAAGCCATAGACGGATTAAATGCGGAAGTAGAAGTAGAAAGATTAGGTCAAACAGTTGAAGGTAATTCCATCATGGGCTTAATGATGTTAGCCGCATCAAAAGGCACCACAATAAAAGTATCGGCAAGTGGTCAAGACGCAGCACAAGCAATTACCAACATAACAGAACTCGTAAACAACAGGTTTGGCGAAAATCAATGACCAACACCCCGGCTCCCCGAAATAAAACCATTGTCTTAAGTGACCAAGAAGCCGATGAATATTCATCAAGAGCAATAACACTGACTAAAAAAGCAAAAGTCAGTGAAATTTTAAATCGTACAATTTGGCAAGACACGTTTGAAGCCCTTAAATTTCTCCCCGCCAATTTTGCAGATTTGGTAGTGGTGGATCCGCCCTATAATCTGACCAAAAAATTTGGCACCAAAGAATTTAAGTCAATGGACTGGAACGACTATAAACGCTGGATGGATAAGTGGCTTGCTGAAGTTTTTATATCCTTAAAACCCAATGGTAGTTTATACATCTGCTCAGACTGGAATACATCCATTGCCATACCGGAAATTGCCGGCAAATATTTTCTACTAAAAAACCGAATTACTTGGGAACGAGAAAAAGGTCGCAGTTCCGGCAACAACTGGAAAAACTGCATTGAAGACATCTGGTTTTTCACAAAATCCAGTGAATATACCTTTAATTTGGACGCAGTTAAATTAAAACGTCCCGTATTAGCGCCATACAAAGACGATAATGGAATTCCGAAAGATTGGCAGGAAGACGATGAAGAAGAAGGCAAAAAATATCGTTTAACCGCTCCGTCAAATTTATGGACTGACATATCCATTCCGTTTTGGTCCATGGCTGAAAACACTCCTCACCCGACTCAAAAACCGGAAAAATTGATTGCCAAATTAATTTTAGCCTCCAGCAATGAAGGAGACGTTGTATTTGATCCATTTTTAGGTTCCGGAACAACATCGGTAACAGCGGCAAAATTAGGTCGTCAATATGTAGGCATTGAGCGAGAAAAAGAATATGTAGCACTTGCTGAAAAAAGATTAGAAATGGCTAAAACCGATAAAACCATACAAGGCTATGAAGACGGCGTATTTAAGCTTCGTCATGCGTAAATTTGCAATCAGAATTTTCCAATCCTTTCTTTTACCCTATTATTAAGAAATGCATTTTACATTTTCAAACACAAAAAAATAAAAAAAATATTGCAAAAACATATAAGCTAATATATAGTTATCCACGAATTTGATAACAGATCAAATTCAGGGCATCAGAATCCCTCAAGCAATAGACCTAAAGAGGTAAAAGATAAAGTCACGTCCGGACGGATGTCGACGAATAAGAGTCATCAAATAAGTCGAGCCGTCAATTGCTTACGGTTTCTGAACATCCGCCCGCCTTATAAAAATTGCGGGCTTTTTTTATATACCATCCCCCCAAGTCCCTTCAAATCTACCCCCAAATTTCATCTAAAATAAAAATAGCTATTGAGTTTTAGACTAGTTCACTCTATATAATATATCTGAGAAAAATTAAATATACATGCCCTGAAAAGGGAAAGATATAAAGGGAAATGAAAATAGATGAAACCAATGAAAAGCATGATATTTTGGCTGGTGGCATTTATACTGCTGAGCGTAGTAATGAACAATTTTACCCCGACAGCACGTCAAAATGCTGCCACACCAATCGCCTTTTCGGAATTTATGGATAAAGCCGAAAACAGCCAAGTAGAGTCCGTAACAATTGTGGGCAACGACATCTATGGCAACTACAACAACGGCAGTAAATTCAGAACATACGCTCCGTTTGATCCAAGCATGGTTGAAACTTTGCGCAAACTCGGCGTAAAAATAGAAGCTCGCCCGATAGATACCTCAGAGAGTACTTTCTGGGGGATAGTTATATCGTGGTTCCCGATGTTGCTATTAATCGGTGTATGGATATTCTTCATGCGCCAAGCAAATTCCGGCAATAACAAAGCTATGAGTTTCGGCAAATCCAGAGCCAGATTGATAGAAAACACCAAAAAAGTAACTTTTGCCGATGTCGCCGGAGCAGATGAAAGCAAACAAGAATTAGAAGAGATTATTGACTTTTTGAAAGATCCGCAAAAGTTTCAACGTTTAGGTGGTAAAATTCCGAGAGGTGTATTACTAGTCGGCCCTCCGGGAACAGGTAAAACGTTATTAGCCAAGGCTGTAGCCGGAGAAGCAAACGTACCGTTCTTTTCTATTTCAGGTTCCGACTTTGTAGAAATGTTTGTTGGTGTCGGTGCATCACGCGTAAGAGATATGTTTGCCCAAGCCAAAAAGAACGCGCCATGTTTGTTATTCATTGATGAAATTGATGCCGTAGGTCGTCATCGTGGAGCCGGCTTAGGCGGCGGCAATGATGAGCGTGAACAAACCTTAAACCAATTATTGGTAGAAATGGATGGTTTCGAAGCCAACGAAAATGTTATCATTATCGCTGCGACCAACCGTCCGGATGTATTAGACCCTGCACTGCTCAGACCGGGACGTTTTGACCGTCAAGTTACGGTGAACAATCCGGATGTCAAAGGTCGTGAAGAAATCTTGAAAGTTCACACCCGCAAAGTACCTTTGGCAAAAGATGTAAACTTAAGTGTTGTTGCCAGAGGCACACCTGGCTTCTCCGGCGCAGACTTAGCCAACTTAGTTAATGAAGCAGCACTTTTAGCTGCTCGTAAAAATAAGCTGAAAGTAAGTTCTGCAGATTTTGATGCCGCAAAAGATAAAGTATTAATGGGTAACGAGCGTAAATCTATGGCTATGGATGAGAAAGAAAAGCAATTAACAGCTTATCACGAAGCCGGTCATGCGATTTGTTCATTAAACGTCAAAGATACCGACCCGATACACAAAGCCACGATTATCCCAAGAGGTAGAGCGTTAGGTATGGTACAGCAGTTGCCGGAAAAGGATAAATACTCATATACGCGAGCCCAAATGCTATCCCGATTAGCGATATTGATGGGCGGCCGTGTAGCCGAAGAATTAAAATTCGGCTATGATGCGGTAACATCAGGCGCGTCATCGGATATCAATGCAGCGACAAATTTGGCGCGAGCAATGGTAACCGAATGGGGCATGAGTGATTTATTGGGACCGATTCGTTATTCAGAAAACTCTAACGAAGTTTTCTTAGGACGTTCGGTAACCCAAAATCAGAACATGAGTGAAGATACCGCTCGTTTAGTTGATGCAGAAATCAAAAGACTTGTAACCGATGGTTATGAAGAAGCAAAAAAGATTTTGCAAAAACACAAACAAGATTGGGAAACTTTAGCCCAAGCGTTAATGGAATATGAAACCCTAACCGGAGATGAAATAAAAGATGTCTTAGCCGGTAAAGTGGTAGACAAAAACAAAGACGCGCCTGTTCCGGAAGAAAAGCGTACCAAAGCATCCGTACCGGAGCTATAAAAACACAGATAAAAAGCCTGCGACAATGCAGGCTTTTTTTATGCACAAATTCAAAATAAGGAAATTCCGTACAATCATCCACAAAAGCAAAACGCCCTTATTCAAGAGACGTTTATACTAAAACAGATTAAATGATTAGGCTGCTCAGAAACGAAGTCCGACGACATCTAAATACAAAGAACTAAAAATTATAAAATCACCCTAAGCCACAAAAAAAGGAGCCGCCGAAGCAGCCCCCTAAAAAGCGATGAAAGTTATTACGATTAATCAAAATAAAGATTATCGTAATAAAGAGGTGACCACTGATTAAGGTGGAGTTTACCTCTTTCATCAAATAAAAGTTTTTTGTGTCCCACAACGAGGTTAGCCTTAACCAAAACCCCTCGACCACACACTCCATCGGCATAATAAAATTTCCATCCGCCGTCCGCTTCACGGATAAGGTAGAAATTTTTATTAATTGGCATGAAAGCCCGCACGTCTTCGTGCAGAATCATACCATGTTCATTTATCACCTTCAGCCTGTGTCCTTTCACAAGGTCGTAGTCTGAAATAACTTCTATTTCTTCTGCAGATGTGATGCGGTATTTACCAATCTGCGTAGTCTTCTGCCCATTAAAGGCAATCAGCGACTGCCAGTCAGGCGTATACTCAAACACCTGCCCATCCAACATTGAAATTTTGTTGGATTTAGACCCAACAGAAATCTTATTAACACCGGTCATAATCGGTGTCTTGCTGTTTTTATCAGCATAAAGATTAGAACCTCGCAATACAACACTACTAAATACATTCGGCGCAACATGTGCAGCCGTTAAAGCTAAATTTGTCATAATGATTAAAATTAAAAATTTAACATATTCTTATTAAAAACTTCTTTACCATACCACATTTCCCCCCCTCGCGCAAGAAGTTTTTTGTCAAAATTTACATTTTAGTCAAAAAAAGAGGATTGAAACCCTCCATTTCAATCCTCGTCCCTCCACATAAGTTTTAGTTAAGCGTTCCAACCTTGTTTTTGTAGCTTAAACTGATACAACGCACCAACTGCAATGTATGGCAAGAACATTTCGCTCGATTCTTCCATCAAAGAACAAATTACATAAGTTTGTTCAGGAAGCGCAACCCCATTATGAGCTTTTTTCCAATTAGAAGGAAATCTATCAACAAACTTAGCACACACACCCACAGTACACAAAACGGCAATCGACCAAGTTACCGGATTAAATTGGAAAAAAGAGCGTATCAAGTGTTTAGAATATTTAACCGCCAAATAAACAACTGCACCAGCAACAACAATCAAAACAAAACCAAAAATAATTTTCTCACTCAGCGGATTATTCGGATTCAAGAAAAATCTGGATTTAAAAGGAGTTGTATCAGTTTGTGATAAATGATGTTGGATACCTTGCTCACGCAAAAAAGCACACATAGCCAAGAAAAAGAGCGTTGCCCAAGTTTTAACTCTATCGCAAAAATCATCACTGCACAAAAGCAATACGGCAATCAAAACAACATAACCAAAATGGGTAATATCTTCAATCACGCCACCTTCTTTAGTAATAGCAAAAATATCATTAGGATACAAACAATATACACCAGCCATAAAAGCAAGCCAAACCACCATAAAAACAATCGGCATAAATAGCGGAGACATAAATATTTTTTTCATTTTCAAAAGTCCTTAGTCCGTTAACAAAGATAGGATGAGATTAGAAAAAAGAAAATCGCTACGCAAGAACAATTACTTATTTAAGCCAACCTGTGCATAAAAACAAATGTATAATTACCAACGAATTTCTGCATTTTGTTCCAAAATACTAATCAAACGTTTCAGCACACTTTGTTCTACAAATTCACCTTTTCTAATCCAAATAGCACTTTCCACATTATCCAGAATATAGAAAGGAGAAACTCGGCGATAATTTTTTTGCAAAACAGCGACACAATCAGTAACAGAAACAGGTTCTCCATCACATTTCAAAAGTTCTCCCGTATACACACAATCCACCACAACTTGTGGCTTTAGTTTTTCTTTACCGCTCATAAATAAATGATAAACAGTAGCCCCACCGGCAACATAAATATCCTCTTCTAAATCTGCCAATGGCCTCTGTGAAGAAATAATACAATGATGTGCGTTATCACTAACTTCATAAGTTTCATCTGAAGTTAACACAAAAATTCGACATCCATCTATGGTACGATTCGGAAAACTTTCATAAGTTAATCTACCGCAAACAACAGTTTGCCCATCAACAACATCTAAAAAATGTTTAGCATCACTCGGCACATTCCACGGAATATGCTTACCAATCCCGATAATATCATCGCCTTCATGACGGCACCACATTGCAACAACTGTCATTTTAATCTCACCTTGTTATTATTTCAAAAATTCCTTAATTGGCGCATAAGATTTACGGTGTTCAGGGGTAACACCCAAATTTTTCAACCCCTCAATATGTGCTTTAGTACCATAACCAGCGTTTTTTTCAAAACCATATCCTGGATATTGCAGAGCCATTTTTTCCATCAATCTGTCACGATACACTTTAGCTAAAATAGAAGCAGCCGAAATAGAATAAGATTTGGCATCACCTTTAATAATCGCTTTTGTTGCATAACCAAAATTTTTAGGTTCACGATTACCATCAACCAGAACCATATCAGGACGAACTTTTGCCGCTTCAATCGCACGTTTCATCGCCAAAAATGATGCATTTAAGATATTAATATCATCAATTTCCTGCGCCGAAGCTTGTCCGATACCGATTTTAACATGCCCTTTAAGAGCCTCATCTTGTAAAACTTCATAAAGTTGCTCTCTTTTTTTCTTCGATAATTTTTTAGAATCATTAAGATTTTCGAGTAAAAACGGATGTACATTTCTATCAACAAACACCGCACAACCGGCAACCACCGGTCCCACCCACGGTCCACGTCCGGCTTCATCAACCCCTGCAACAACACCGTCGAATTCATTTTCAAACACAAAATCAGGCATAAAAAAATCTCCCATAAATTTATAGGAGATAATACTCAAAACAACAAATAAGACAAGGATTTTCTTAATTTTTAAGCACTTTTACGCCCTCATATTCCGCTTCAATAATTCCTCCGACAACAACAGCCACATTAGAGTAACCAGCCTCTTCAAACTTTTCAGCAACTTCTGAGGCCACACCTCCGGAAGTGCATAAAATATTAACCAGTTTATCTCCTTTAGGATTATATTCCGCCATAAATTTATCAGGATTTACCTTATCAGCACGAATAAGGATATGAGGCAACGCCAATCTTTCATGCGCATACTCATCTTCACTTCTGACATCTAAAATAATAGCTCCTTGACGTAAACTTTCCGGTCTGACAAAATGCATTTTTCCCTCCACAACAAAACTATTTCAGATATAAGCATCAAAGCAACAAATTAAACCTCTATTTTAGTTTAGATAAAAAAAGAGCGACCATTAACAGCCGCCCTCAACATTTTACCAATTTCAATTCATTTACAGAGCTAAAATTTTATATTCAATACCTGTATCATCGACATTTAAGATTTCCAACTGTATCGTCCCCAAAGTTACATTTTTATCATACATTGGGAATTTCATAGTTTTATTTTCTTCAATAGGTTCTCCTCTGTCATTATGAACGGTTTTATATTTAAAGACCATTTTATAGTCTTCAATACCGACATACCGCACCTCAAAGCTTGAGATAAGATATTCATCATCGTCAACCTGTCTGGTGCGTTCATTAACAAACTTCAAACCTTCGGGCTCCAACTGGAAAGCCGTTTCAAGAAGAGCTAACCTATCGTTATAGATTCTACCGACGCGAGGATAGACATTCCCTCTATCATCCAAAAGCACAATATCGCCATAACGATTCGGTTCAACTAAGCGATAAAAATGTTCATTAATTTCGACTTCGCCAATAATTTTATAAACCTTTTCATCAGAAAACTCTACCGGCACTGTATAAGAAACCAAAGCACCCTTCACCGTAGGTCTAACGATTTCATCAGAATAAACCTCTTTTTCCAAGACCTTAGAAGAAACGACAATTCCCCCCGGCACAGCATGACGAACAACACCGGCTTCATAATCACTGATAGTTTCAGTTTCCTTCGCAACTGAAGAAAACTCACCTGTATCATAATAGCGAATATTGTAAGTATAAAAGAAGTCATTAAAAGTATTCCGCTTCCCGAGAGTATAATCCCCCTTCATATAATAAGAACAGGAAGCCACAGCCAAAACAGCCAAACCGATAAATATTTTTTTCATAATATAATCTCTTTTTAACGTTTTCCTCACTATATTTATGCATCCTGAAAAAAAAGTTGTAAACAAAAAAAAAATATTTGAGGTAAACCTATGCATAACATTAGCAAGAGTTGTAAATTATTTCGTTTTGAACCGGTAGAAACATTACCGGAAAGAGAAGCGGAATATTTGGAAGAAACCTTTGATGTCGTATCCGTAAATTATACCGATGAAGGCAAAGAAGAATACGTTTGCTACGCACCGCTGGAATTTGACGTTAAAACCTTAAAAGCAGATATACAAGCACAAAAACTAAATCTTCCGCCATACATTGAAGAAGTATTAGAAAGCAAAAATTGGCTCAAAGAGAACGTCATAAAATTCGCCCCATTTGAAATAGGAAATTTTATGATATACGGCATACATGAAGCCTCCTGTCCTAAAACTGCAAAAATTCCGGTACAAGTGTATGCAGCCACAGCATTTGGCTCAGAACATCAAACAACAAAGATGTGCCTAACGGCCATTTCTGAACTTCATCAAACAATAGCCAAACCGCACCGCATCTTAGATATGGGAACCGGCTCGGGGATTCTCTCTATTGCCGCCGCCAAAATCTGGAACAAAGATGTTAAAATTTTAGCTGCCGATATTGATGACGAAGCCGTAGACGTAACCAACAACAATGCAATTACCAACGGCGTTGAAGATTGCATGAGAGCAATTTTAAGCGACGGTTACCACAATCCTGAAATCAAAGAACAAGCGCCCTATGACATAATATTTGCCAATATTTTAGCCAATCCGTTAAAAGAGATGTCAAACGCGGCATATCAAAATTTAAATCACGGAGGCTGTTACTTAATTTCGGGATTTATTGACAATCAAGAAAACGATATTATAGAACATCATAAGCAAGTTGGCTTTAAGGTCATAAAAACATATCAAATGGAAAATTGGCGCGCCGCATTATTGCAAAAATAATCTCCGTCCGATATTTCCCTTAAGAAAGGAGTAGCCATGGATATAAAAAGCGTACAAAAAGAATTAAAAGCAGCCAAACTAAACGGACGTATTTTCACGCTCGGCAATATGTTCATCAACGAAGATATCTTACCGGAAGAAAATCGTATTTTAGAGCTGACCAAATTCAGTGGTTCGTATGCTTTATTATTCATCACTCCCTCAAAGGCCTATTTATTTGTGGATGGGCGCTATGAGCTCCAAGCCAAGAAAGAAGTCAATTTAAGACAAGTGGAGATTGTCAAATTATCAGAAATCAGCTTTTTTGAATGGCTAAAAAATAACTACGCTAAAACAGCTGCACGCTTGAGTTACAATCCTTGGGTAATCAGCCAAAGCGCTTTGGATAATTTACAGAAACTCCTGCCGCTTGCACAATTTATACCGGTAGAAAATGCACCGAAATTACTAAGCACACAAAAAATAAAAGTATTCACCCATCAAAAAAAATTTACCGGTCATGTATCTAAAGATAAAATAGCCTCATTTGCCACCCATATCAAAAAACTGGGATTAGACGCATATCTAGTAACCGATGCTTCCAACAGTTCTTGGTTATTGAATTTACGCTCGACTGCACTCCCTTACACACCAATATTCAGAGCGTATGTTTTAGTGGAAAAAAACGGAACATATAAAGTCTTTGCCGAACATTGCGATTATGAACAAGCTCTGAGTTTTGATAAATTGCAAGAGCATCTGGCTAAATATGACAAACTCGGCGCAGACTTTAACACTGCACCGGCCATCATCAAGAGCTTTAATACTAAAGTAAAAAATATACCGGATGAAATAACCGGACTTAAAGCAGTTAAAAACGCCGTTGAATTAAAAGGCATCCGTAATGCGCATTTAAGAGATGGTGTCGCCTTGAGCAAATTTATGTATTGGCTATCCAAAAACTATAAAGGTAAAACAGAAATTGACGTTGCGGAAAAACTTTTATCTTTCCGCAAAAAAGAATTAAATTTCCATTCAGAAAGCTTTGCCACGATTGCCGGTAGTGGTTCTAATGCCGCAATCGTACACTATCACGCAACCGAACAAAGCAACGCAACCTTAAAGAAGAATTCCGTTTTACTGATAGATAGTGGCGGACAATACTATGACGGTACCACCGATGTCACCCGAACCATAGCCATCGGAGAACCGTCTGCGGATATGATAGAAAAAAATACACTTGTATTAAAATCTCACATAGCCCTAGCCGGTGCTATCTTCCCTCAAAAGACATCAGGAGATGAGTTAGATTTGATAGCCCGCCAACCTCTTTACCAAAAGGGACTGGATTATGAACATGGTACCGGTCATGGAGTCGGATTTTTCTCAAATGTACACGAAGGCCCCGCACGCATTTCTATTCATGCCAAAAGAAGCGCAGAATATAAAGCCGGTATGATAACATCTATTGAGCCCGGATATTACAAAGAAAATGCCTTTGGTATCCGCATAGAAAATCTGTATATGGTAAAAGCGAATAAAAATCCCAAATTTTTACATTTTGAAGTGTTAACTTTAGCGCCAATAGATAAGAACTTAATCAATAAAAACTTACTGACAACAGACGAAATTAATTGGCTCAATCGCTACCACCGTCAAGTCTTTTTAAGCCTGAAAAAATATCTAACACGTCAAGAATTGGAATGGTTAAGATTTGCTTGTGCCCCACTTTAAAAGATATAAGTAAAGCATATATCCGATAAAAAGTTTGAGGAGGAAAAATGTTTGCAAAAATCATTACCTGTTTTATTGGAATATGCGCACTTTGCATCATCTCCTTTACCACAGCCAGCGCTGAACCGACACTAGAAAATTTATATATAAACCCCGAAGGAAAAACCTTACCTGAGGCCATCATTTTTTATGACTCAGCCAATCCCAATCCAGAGAACACCCCTACCATAAACTTAATCATCAACATTTTAAGAAACAACTATCAAGGCCAAATACATGCATATCTCATAGATATAAATCGACATCCTGAATTTATCTCTGCTTTCAATTTACCATCCACACTAAACTTAGTACTGATTCGCATATCAGACGGAGCCTCATTCGGATATGAAAAAATAACCGATTTAACCACCGGAATAGATGACATACCATCATATAAGCAAATGCTCACCGAAAAAATAAATAATTTTTTATCAATTCGGGCTCAAAATTAGGAATTTGCTAAGTATCCATCTACTAGAATAAAAATATATTTACAGCGCACGGCTTTTTATGCTATACTGATAAAAAAGCACAAGGAGAGAATGATGAATAAAATATCAAACTGGCTAAAAACGTTGGGAGCCAAAGAAGAACAATACATTAAGCCCCAAAAGTTTATAGATATAAAGAGAAGCCAAATCGAGGTGAATTTCATCCACCCCGGCCACCCTTTGTACGACAATATTGTCACCAAAGAAGAAAATAAATTACGTATTCTTGCCCCCAATGAAACCGCATACAGCGAAAATAGTCTAATTCATAATTTTGTAGCCATTATTAACTACAACGAACTGAATTACCTTATCATAAATTCCTTCAAACATTTCAAAGAGCAGAGTATCGGCGGTCTTTTACAATATGACGAAAACATATATAACATTATTCCCTTTTACGAAAATGAAGAAGAATACGAAACCGCCAGCGATTATACTTTCAAAGAAACCTACGAATACGATCATCCGGTAGAAAGCTACGCGTTTTACGCTGAAACACAAGATAAAAAAACGAAAATAGCCATAGAACGAGGCAAACAACCGATAACCATAAAAATGATAGATGAAAAACGTAAACTATTCACAGAAAAACTAACCCAACAACAAATTGAGTTGATAGACTACATCATCATGCCTGCAATATCGGCATATACAGAAATACTAAACAGTAAAAAAATAAAGGTATCCTAAGAAAATAGATATCCCCGGGTAAACCCGGGGTTCTTGGAAAGGCACCATTAAGGTGCCTTTCTTTACAACTCCAAACGGAGTTGACCTAAATCCCTTTGTCCTTGATACTTTACATAATTTTTAATTACTTCTTCGTTCGCACC
>CASFSV010000034.1 GCA_949297415.1 uncultured Alphaproteobacteria bacterium | reverse complement strand
CGACGGTATATGGTTCGCGTCCGTCCGGTTTAGAACTGAAAAGTTTGTTGTCCAGCCAATACTGGTACCATTTCCCTTCCACATCTGCGGGATTGTACTTACTTGCTAATTCCATGATTATTATTTTGAGTTTTTTAGTTTTTTAAGTTCTTGAGTTTGTAAATGCATTGATGCATAATCGGTTGCAAAATTAATAAAAGTTGTTTGAAAATTCAATACAAAAGGCTTAAGTCTTTCGCTTTATGTACCTTATCTATATACAAAAAAACACCCACCGTGTATATGTACCGATGGGTGCTGTGTAAAAAAGAATGTGTTGAGTTATTATAGTTCAGAGAATGGCTTGCGTTTGCCTCCCAATGGAAGTGACAATCCTATGAAGCCATTGATGGTTTTTGAGTTACCTCCGAAGTACATGTAGTCTGTACCGGCGAAGATAGGACCAAGTTTCAATGCCAAACCGAATGATTTACCTCCTGAAAGAATAGGAGAGTAGCTGATGGCTGCATTAAACGCATTTGAAGGACGCAAAGTGGCAAGGAATGTCAATTCAGTCTGTGTCTTTGGCTGTACGAAACGTGATGAATAAACAGCACCTACGCTAAGTTTATTGTTCAGAAGTCCGTATTCCGCTGCAAGTAAAACAGTAGTTGAAAGTTTAGTGCTTGTTTTGTAATCGGCGTTTTCGTCTACTTTAAAATTAAAACGTTCTATAGAAAACAAATCTCCTTCAATATATTTGTCGTAATTGCTTTCGTTAATAGTTACATTGTCTTCTCCATTTGCGGTTGCTATTGTTGTATATTTCTTGTTCCATTTTAAGAAACCAAGGTCAAGGACTGCTGCTGATACTGTTAGGTTATTCAATATATTGTAGCTCGCTCCTAAATCTATTCCAAAACCCGAGCCTGCAATGCCTAATTTACTTGCGTCAAGATCAAAACCTATCATGTTTGGATTGTTCCCGTCTGGAGTTAAACCTCCACCTTTAAGAGTGGTAACGATATTTGCACTTGCGTTATAGTTGTATCCTTTTCCGTACCAATCTTCAGGTCTATATTTATCTTTATAACTATTTATTTCTTCTGGGGTCATATTTTGTATTTCATCCGGTGTTAAGTTTTCAACGTCTGGGGCGTTAGGTAATCTAAAATTAACATTAAATTTGTCAATGTTTGCTTCTGCACGTGCTAAACCTAATAACATCTTAGCTCTTGCACCTACTGTAAGTTTTTCAGTAATTCTTCTTGAAAGTCCTAATCCAATTTCAGCGTATGCACTTATGTTAACAGACTGATTACCTAATATATATTCTCGTTCTTCACCAGCTAAGCTTTCAATATCGAAACCGTTCATTTCTCTCATCATTCTGAACATATCCTTATTAATCTGCGCACCGATATCCATGCGTAATCCTGCATTTACAGACCAGAAATTCTTTCCTTTAATCCAACCGAAAGACAGGATGTTGGTGTTCAGATTCATATTGAGTCTGTTGTCCTGCTGCAGTGAATTATACAGTTTGTTGTTGTTAAGGAAATCGTTTCCGTCCTTGGTAATCTCCATGAAGTCATTGATTCCTAATGAATTGGTGTTGGCTGTGACATTGAAACTACCGATAAGCGGCAGATTAAGATATCCCCTTGTAGGTTGAAGTCCCGGGTTCATTTGTACACGTGTGCTGGCACCTTCCATGAAATAAGATGTACGCAGATACTGAGCCTGTGCGCTAAAAACGGTTGCTAAAGCAGAAACTGCAACCAAAAGCTTTTTGTTCATAAATGTTTTCATAATCGTTGATTTATTTGTTGTTTTCTCTTTTTTGCAAAAATATGCATTTATTTTATATAACATTTGTCTGATTGTAAAATAATCAGACATCATATTGTGTCCCTTTATAGTTTTTTCATCAAGGCCTATTTTTAGTGAACAGTTTTGTGAAACGGTAAAACAAAAGCGGGCAACCTTCTTTCGAGGATTGCCCGCTTTTATCTGAACTCGTTTTGTATTATTTCTTAATACGGTTGTAACGGCTCATGAACTTATCAACACGTCCTGCTGTGTCTACCAACTTAGACTTACCTGTATAGAACGGGTGAGAAGTACTTGAGATTTCCAACTTTACCAATGGGTAAGTTTCACCTT